>NZ_CM001440.1:2275631-2582938 GCF_000244975.1 Saccharomonospora cyanea NA-134
TGGTTGACGGCGGCCTTCGCGGCCATGTAGGCGGGGTAGGAGTAGCCGACGTGCCGCAGCGCGGCGACCGACGACACGTTCACGATGGCGCCCCGCCCCCGCTCGACCATGCCGGGCAGCACCTGCCCGCACGCGTGGAACACGCCGTCGACGTTGAGCGCGAACGCCCGCCGCCACCGCTCGTAGCTCAGCTCGACGGGACTGCCGAGGACGGTCACGCCCACGTTGTTGTGCAGGACGTCGACCGGGCCGAACACCTCGGCGGTCCGGTGGACGGCCTCGGCGACCTGGTCGCCGTCGGTGACGTCCGCGGTGAGGGCCGTCGCCGTGCCACCCTCGCCGCGGACGGCGTCGGCCGTGCGCCGGGCGGCCTCGGGATCGAGGTCGGCCACGGCCACCATCGCGCCCTCGCGGGCGTAGGTCATGGCGGCGGCCTGCCCGTTGCTGACGCCGTGTTCGCCGCCCCCACCGCCGAACACGAGGACCACCCGGTCCCTGAGCCGTTCACCCCGCGGCACGATCCGCCTCCTCCAGATAGAGTTCGAAGGTCACCGCCACCGGATTGCGGCCTTCCACGACCACACCCGTGTGCACCCGCCCGTCGAGGTCCACCAACGACCCGGCCAGCACGATCCGGGGGCGTGCCGTGCCCGCGCCGTGGACCGTCCCGGTGAGCGTGGCGAACTCCGTGGCCGGCCACGGCACCTCCACCAGCCGGGAGCCTCGGCGCAGGTGGGCGCCGACCGCGCTGCCGAGGCTGGCACGGACCACGGCCGAGTCGAACCCCGCCTCGGCGGCGACGGTCGCCACCGCCTCGTGCAGGTCGACACCAGGTCGGACGCGGGAGACGGCCGCGCGCGGCCCCGGGACGTCACCACACGGCACGGGGTGCGGGGTGAACACGGGCATCGTGGTCTCCGGGTCGGTGTCGCTCACCAGCGCGACACCCGGCAGGGCCCGCAGCGTCACCTGGATCGGCACGTCCCCCACGGTGGTCTCCGGCAGGAGGTGGCCTCCCCGCAGCCGCCCCTCGCCGTCGAGCCAGGTGGCGTGGACGTGGGCGAAGCCACGACCCTCGCGCATGCCCACGGCCGCGGATCCGCCCACCACGAACCCCGGCGCGACGGGCTCGACGGTCTCACTGAACGTCGCGGGCGGCGCGCCGTCGGCGCCGATCGCGGGATGCACGTACCGCAGCCTGCCGAAACAGCCGTGGGAGAGTTCGGCGTGGGCACCGCGGCAGCCCGCGGACCGGGTGAGTTCCCACAGGGCGTCGGCGACCACCGAGCCCGCCGGGAGTTCGGCGCGCACCACCGACACCGGTGTGGCCACCGAGACGATCCGCTCGGCCGCCGGGGGCCCCGGATGCACCAGGGGCACACCCGCGCGCCGGGCCGTCACGAGGCCGCTCCCTCGTGCTCCAGGCGTTGCCGGATGGTGCGCTTGACCACCTTGCCGTAGCCGGACTTGGGGATGCCGTCCCACCACACGAACCGCTTCGGGATCTTGTACCGGGCGAGTGTGTCCGCCAACCATGTTCGTAGTTCCTCGTCGGTGGCCGGATCGCCGTCGGCGGGGACGCACACCGCGACACCGACCTCGCCCCACTTCGGGTCGGGTACGCCCACGACCGCCACCTCGGCCACCGCCGGGTGCCGCAGGAGCCTCTCCTCGATCTCTCTCGGGTACACGTTGGACCCTCCGGAGATGAACATGTCGGAGGCCCGCCCGGTGACGTAGAGGTAGCCCTCGTCGTCGAGCAACCCCAGATCACCCGTGCGGAACCAGCCGTCGCGGAACGCCGCGGCGTCGGCCTGCGCGTCGTTCAGGTATCCGGCGAACACGGCGGGGCCCGCGACGCAGATCTCCCCCTGCCGCCCGGCGGGCAGCTCCGTGCCCTCGTCGTCCTGGATGCTCACCTGCATGCCCGTCCTCGGGTAGCCGCAGGTGCCGAACTCCACCCCCTCCGGGGAGGGACGGTCGTGCTGCGCGGGTGGCAGCACCGTGATGTTGCCGGTCACCTCGCCGAGCCCGTAGTACTGCACGAGCACGTCCCCGAGCACCTCGCGCGCCCGCACCTGGTCCGCGCGGTACATCGGGGCGCCCGCGTAGATCACGTAGCGCAGTGAGCGGTGGTCGTGGCGCTCGGCCTCTGGCGCCCTCGTCAACGTGGTCAGGATGGTGGGGACCGTGAAGGCGTTGGTGACCCTCTCGGCCTCGACCAGCCGCCACACCTCGGCCGGGTCGAGACCGCGTGAGGTGGGCAGGACGGTTTTGGCGCCCCGCGCCACCTGCGGCAGCAGGTGCACGCCCGCGCCGTGGGACAACGGTGCCACCACGATCTGGGCGTCGGTCTCGGTCAGCCCGGGCATCAGGTCGCACAGGTGGTTGTTGACGACGAAGCCCATCTGGTCGTGCGTGAGCACCACCGCCTTCGGCCTGCCGCTCGTGCCCGAGGTGAAGAAGTACCAGGCGTGGTCGCCTTCCCACACCACCTCGTCCGACTGCCGCGAGCCGGGGGAGGGCAGGGACGCCAGAGCGTTCGCGGTGCCCGGTGCGGCACCGATCCACAGCGTGCCGCCACGCAGGTCGGCCGTGGCCGCCGCGACGGCGTCGGCGTGTTCGCCGTGGTCCGCGTGACACAGCAGTGCCGAGGGACGCACCAGCTCGGCCAGCCCGGCGACCTCGGAGGGTGTCAGCCGGTAGTTGGCGGGAGCGAACACGGCCCCGACCCGCCAGACGGCGAACATCGCCTCGACCAGCTCGACGTGGTTCGGCGAGTGCACGAGCACCGCGTCGCCCCGGCCGATGCCGCGTGAACGCAGCTCGGCGGCCACGGCGCCCACGCGCGCGTCGAGTTCCCGCCACGTCAGCCGCAGCGCGCCCTGGACGAGGGCGTCCCGTTCCGGCAGCCTGCGCGCCGTCGCGGTGAGCAGCCGTGCCAGGTTGACCGCCCGCCTTCCCCCCGCGCTCACCGGATCCGCTCCAGGACCGAGAAGTAGTTGGCGACGGCCGCGCCGCCCATGTTGAACACCCCCGCCAGTTCGGCGCCGTCGACCTGCATGTCGCCCGCCTCCCGGGTCAGTTGCAGCGCGGCCATGATGTGCTGGGAGATGCCTGTCGCGCCGATCGGATGTCCCTTCGCCTTGAGGCCGCCCGACGGGTTGACGGGCAGGTCGCCGGTGCGTTCCACCGTGCCGTCCGCGACCACGGCGGCGCCCTTGCCCGGCTCCGTCAACCCGAACGCCTCGTACTGGAGCAGCTCGGCGATCGTGAAGCAGTCGTGGGTTTCCAGCAGGTCCAGGTCGTCGAGCGTGATCCCCGCCTCCTCCGTCGCGTGGGTGAACGCGGCCCTGGCGCCGGCCAGCTCCAGCACGTCCGACCGGCGGCTGAGGGGAAGGTGGTCACTCGCGTGGGCGCGGCCCCGCCAGGTGATGGCGCGTGGGGCCGAGGCGGCGATGCCGGGCGCGGCCACCACCACCGCCGCCGCGCCGTCCGAGACCAGCGAGCAGTCGGTTCGCCGCAACGGGTCGGCGACGAGCGGGTTGCGCGCCGACACCTCGTCGCAGAAGTCGAGACCGAGGTCCCTGCGCAGGTGGGCGTGTGGGTTGTCGACGCCGTTGCGGTGGTTCTTGGCGGCGATCCCGGCCAGTGTCCGGCGGTGGTCGCCGTAGCGGTCGAAGTACGTGCGTGCGAGCCCGGCGAAGACTCCGGCGAAGCTACCCGCGTGTTCCTCCTCCCTGCGGTAGGAGGCGGTCAGCAGCACGTCGTTCAGGACCTCGGGCTCGGCCGTGGTCATCTTCTCGGCGCCGGCCACGAGCGCGATGCCACCCCGGCCCGACTGCACGAAATCGAGTGCGGCGTACAGCGCGGCGGAGCCGGTGGCGCAGGCGTTCTCGGCGCGTACGGCGGGCACTCCGGCGAGCTCCGGCAGCCCCACGCCGACCAGGCCTGCCTCGAAACCCTGGCGCGACAACCCTCCGTTGAACACCCCGACGAACACGCCGTCGACGTCACCGGGCTCCACACCGGCGTGTTCGAGGGCCGTGCCCGTGACACCGGCGAGCAGCGTCTCCACGTCGGGTTCGTCGGCTCTGCCGAACGTCGAGTGGGCCCATCCGATCATGCTGGGCGAGGTCGTCATGGTTCATCCCTCCCGAATGGACTCGTTCGTCGCCGCCAGTGCGGCGTGTACGGTCTCGGCCTCGCGTCTCAGGACCTCGGCCAACTCCTCGCGTCGCTGCCCACCGAGCCGCTCGGCGATGCTGGCGACGCTGAGCGCGGCGACGGGACGGCCCGTCCCGTCGTTCACGGCCACGCCGATCGCCCACGAACCGGGAACGACCAGACCGTCGTTGAGGGCGTATCCCGCCGTGCGCGTGCGACGAACGAGGCGCCGTAGCGTGTCGTCGTCGAAGCGGGGATAGTGCGTGCGGGCGGGCGCGGTCGTGGCCAGCACGGCGTCGACCTCGTCGTCCGGCAACGCGCTCAGGATGGCGAGGCTGCCAGCTCCGACACCGAGCGGATGGCGGTCCCCCACCGCGAGCGCGTAGTTGCGGATCGGGCCGGGACCTTCCTGCCTTCGCGCGCAGACCGCGTAGCTTCCGTGGCGCACGGTGAGGAAAGCCGTGTCTTCGGATACATCGGACAGTCGAATGAGACTGTCCGTGCTGAGGCTGCCCAGCCGATCGGCGCCGCGGCTGGCGAGTTCTCCGAGCACGGCGGCTTGCAACCCGAGCCGGTAGCGCGACGTCACGGGGTCCTGTTCGACGTAACCGGCCTGCACCAGTGCCAGCAGCACGCGTCGCACACTGGCCTTGGGTCGTTCGCTGACGCGGGTGAGCTCCGACAGGGAGACACCTTCGGGCCGGTCTCTGGCCAGGACGCCGACGAGGTTCAGCAGCACCAGAGCGCGCTGGATGCTCTGCGCACCCGCCGGTTCCTGCCCGCTCTCGATCGCGTGGGCAAGGGTCCACGATGCGGACCGCCTGGCGATCCGACTCCGATCGCTCAGGGCTTTCGGATCCGCATCAGGCCTCATGGGACGCCATCATGCGGCCAACTTCGACGGATGGCAATGGGTCCACATCGTGGACCGCTGATCGCGTCAAGTGATTGACATGCTCAAGTGTCGTCTCTCACCATCGGTGTGCCCTGCGACAGGGCGGACGAGGAGCGGACAATGAGGTCGATGCGTTTCCTGCGCGGCGTCGCCGTGCTGGCCTGCCTCGCGTTGGGCGCGTGCGGGTCGGTCACCGCCGCGCCGGGTGGGCCGGTCCACGACTGGACCATGACCGTCACCACCGGCGAGTCCTCGACGTGGTACGAGGCGGCGCAACGCTTCGCCGACACGCTGGAGCGCGAATCGGACGGCCGGATGCGGTTGCGCGTCTTCACCGGTGAGCAGCTCTCCGCGGGAGATCCCGCCGCGGGTGTCGAGCAACTGATGAACGGGGACAAGGACTTCTCCTACAACTCCACGATCATCTACGCGGGTATCGACCCCAGGTTCGGCGCGATCAACGCTCCGTTCCTCTACCAGAACCACGAGGAAGCCGACCGGGCGATCGACAGCGGCGCACGCGAGGCGTACGAGCGGCTGTGCGCCGAGTTCGGCGTCACGATGCTCGGATTCGGCGAGAGCGGTTTCCGGCAGATCACCAACAACGTCCGGCCCGTCCGCACGCCCGCCGACCTCGAGGGCATCAAGATCCGCATCCCGGGCATCGGATTGTTCACCGACGTGTACCGGTCGCTCGGGGCCAATCCGACCACGATGAACTTCTCGGAGGTCTTCACCTCGTTGCAGCAGGGGACCATCGAGGGGCAGGAGAACCCGATGGACGTCATCTCCTCCGCAGGACTCGCCGAGGTGCAGGAGTACCTGACGATCTGGAACTACGTTTACGATCCGCTGATCCTCGGGATGAACCAGGAGCTGTTCACCTCGCTCAGCCCGGCCGACCGGCAGATCGTGCTGGACGCGGCCCGCGAGGCGAACGAGTTCCAGGTCCAGGCCAACCGGAAGCTCGAACAGGCCCAGGTGGCGGAGCAGTCACGGTTGATGGAGGTCACCGAACTCACCGACGAGCAGGTGGACCGGTTCCGGCAGGCCGTGCGCCCGCTCTACGACGAGTACGCCGAAGTCTGGGGTCCCGCCCTGACCGACGCCGTGACCCCGGAGCGCTGAGCCGTGTTCGCCCGTCGCCTCGCGCTCGTCGAGAATCTCCTGGCCGCGGTGCCCTTCGCCGTCGTGGCCGTGGTCGCCTTCGTCAACGTCCTTAGCAGGTACTTCTTCAACGCCTCGCTGGCCTTCACCTCCGAGCTCACCGTCAACCTCGCCGTGTGGATGGTCATGATGGGAGCCGTGATCGGGCTGCGCGAAGGCGCGCACCTCGGTTTCAGCGCGCTGTACGACCACGTCCCCGGAGTGGTCCGGGGCGTGCTCACCGTCGTCATCACGCTCACCGTGCTCGCCTTCCTCGCGGTGCTGCTGCTCTTCGGGCTGGAGATGGCTTTGCAGCAGGCGGAACGGGGCCGCGCCACCCCGTCGATCGGTGTTCCGCAGTGGGTGTTCACGATCGCGCTTCCGATCGGCGCGCTCCTCGGCGTGTACCGGGCGGTCCAAGCGGGAGTTTCCGGCTTCCAAGCCTCCACAGTGGAGCAGTCGCCGAGTGAGGAGGCCGAACGGTGATCGGAATCGTGCTCTTCGGATCGTTCCTCCTCCTGCTGCTGGTGGGAGTGCCGGTGGCGTTCGCGCTCGGCGGTGCGGCGGTGTGCTCGCTGGTGGTGATGGGCGGCCTGGGCGAGCTGTCCCTGGTGCCCAACGTCTTCGTCGCGTCCGTGTCGTCGGAGACCCTGCTGGCCATCCCGTTCTTCATCCTCGCCGGCGTGATCATGGAGTACGCGGGGATCTCGCGCAGGCTCGTCGACTTCGCGCAGGCGTGTGTGGGCGGTCGCAAGCACGGCCTCGCGATCGTGGTGATCTTGGCGGCTTTCTTCTTCTCGGCCATCTCGGGATCGGGCCCGGCCACCGTCGCCGCGATCGGCTCCATCCTCATCCCCGCACTCGTGAAGCACGGCTACGCCACACGCCACGCCACGTCGCTGATGGCCAGTGCGGGGTCGATGGGCATCATCGTGCCGCCGAGCATCGCGTTCATCATCTTCGCCGTGGTGGTCAGTGACTACGCGGGCGTGTCGATCGTGCGCCTGTTCGTGGCCGGGATCGTGCCGGGCATCCTGTTGGCCGTGGCACTCGTGCTCGCGTGCCTCACGTTGCCGAGAAAGGCGGCCACCGTGGCCACCGGAGGCCCGGGAGCCGCGCGAGTCGCGGGCACGGTGGAGCGGGCCGACGGGGAGCAGGCCACCGACGGCGAGCCGTCTCGGCCGGCGGGCGGATTCGCTGGCACGTTCGGCAGGGCGGTCCCCGGTCTGCTCGTGCCCCTGATCATCCTCGGCGGCATCTACGGCGGCATCGTCACACCCACCGAGTCGGCGGTCGTCGCGGCCACGTACGCGCTTCTCGTGGGCCTGTTCCTCTACCGGGAGATCAAGCCGAGGCAGCTGTACCGCATCCTCGTCACGTCCGCGTCCCAGTCGGCCGTGGTGATGCTCATCGTCGGCGCGGCGTCGGTGTTCGGCTACGTCGTGACGGTGAACGACATCGCGTCGAACGTCGCCGACGCGCTGCTCGGACTCACCGACAACCGCGTGCTCATCACGTTGCTGGCGGTGGTGTTGCTGCTCGTGGCGGGTGCGTTCATCGACGCGGTGTCGGCGATCTACCTCTTCGTCCCGATCGTCGCGCCGGTCCTGTTGGAGGTCGGTGTGGACGTCACGACGATCGGCGTGATGATGGTCGTGAA
This sequence comes from Saccharomonospora cyanea NA-134, assembly GCF_000244975.1. NCBI lineage: Bacteria > Bacillati > Actinomycetota > Actinomycetes > Pseudonocardiales > Pseudonocardiaceae > Saccharomonospora > Saccharomonospora cyanea. The sequence continues at coordinate 2,283,500 of NZ_CM001440.1, forward strand.
CCTGGCTCTCGGGCTGATCACGCCACCGGTGGGCATCAACCTGTTCGTGGCGGCCGGTATCGCCCGGGTTCCGCTGGTGGAGGTCGTGCGCGGCATCCGCCCGTTCTTCGTCGCAGGCCTCGCGGTGGTCCTGCTCGTGGCCTACGTCCCGGCGATCTCCAACTGGCTTCCGGATCTGCTCGGCTTCTAGGAGGACGGACATGACCGTATTCGACCTGACCGGCCGGGTGGTGCTCGTCACCGGCGGCGCGCGCGGCATCGGCGCGGCCACCGCCAGGGTGCTCGCGGGGCAGGGAGCGGACGTGCTCGTGGTGGACCTCGCCGATCCGGTGGACGTCGCCTCGGCGCTGCGCGAGGAGTTCCCCGGGCAGCGCTTCGCCTCGCGGAGGGTGGACGTCCGCGACGAGGACGACGTCCGGCGTTCCGTCGACGAGCTCGTCGACGGGTTCGGCCGGATCGACGTGCTCGTCAACAACGCCGGAACGGCCAGCCGGTCCGGACTGGACACGCTGACCGAACCGGAGTGGTACCGGGACCTGGACACGAACCTGCGCGGTACGTTCCTGTACTGCCGCGCCGCGGTCCACCCGCACATGGCAGGGCAGGGCAGCGGCCGCATCGTCAACGTCAGCTCCATCTCCGGGATCATGGGAGGTCCGCGTTCCGGTGGCGAGGGCGGCGGCCGGTCCGGCCCCGCGTACGCGGCGTCGAAGGGCGGTGTCATCGCGCTCACCAAGTGGCTCGCCAAGGAGGTGGGCCCGTACGGCATCACCTGCAACTCGGTGGCCCCCGGCCCGATCGCCACGGCACTGACCAGCAACGTCACCTATGCACTCGACGACCAGGTGATCAAACGGATGGGTACACCCGAGGAGGTGGGCGCGGCCGTCGCGTACCTCGCCTCGCCGGGCGCCGCCTACGTCACCGGACAGGTGCTGAGCGTGTGCGGCGGAGCGGCGATCGGCTGACGCGGAGTGGAGTCGTTCGCCGTGGGCGTGAACCCCCGAGCGGCACGACGGTCCCAGCCGGTGTCGGTCCTGATGCGACGTCCGTGCTCGCCACGAACGCGATCGGCGGCCGGGTCCAGGCCGTTGTCGTACCGCCGAAGCCAAGGCCGGGAACCCGCCCGCGATGCGTGTGCGGACGGGTGTGCCCGTTTCGGAAGTGCGGGACCGACGGTGTCACGACCTTGCCTCGCGTCCGAGAGTGATCCGCAGGTCGCCGTACGTCGGGGCGAGAGCGCGCAGAACAGTGGCGGCGAGGTGCGCGTCGGCTGACCACGCTCGGCCCGCCAGTGGACGGGAATCGGTTTGCGCACCGGCTCAGCGTTGTGCCAGCCTTGGGCGGCAGCTCTCGAAGGGCGTGGTCATGGTTCTCGGTTCGGTTCTCGGCGACATCTCCTCGTACGCTTCGACGCGGCAGCGGTAGCCCTCCCTGCACTCCGGCTCACCCCGCGCGCGGCGCGGGACGGTTCGCCTGCTCCTCGTCGAAGTGCTTCGTGCCATCCGCACGTCCGACCACGAGGAGTACGTCGTGCCCGACATCCACTGGAACGAAGGCCACACCGAGCGTTGTGTCCGCTGGCATTCCGAGAACGCGGCCCCACCGCCGAAGCGCATCGTCGTCGCGGACGACCGCATGAGAGCCGACATCGCCTACCGCCTCGCCTGCGAGGGCACGGCGCTGCTGTGGCGCGGCGACTACCACAACGCGCGCCTGCTGATGCAGGCGATGCGCCGTCGCGTCGAACGGAAATCCCCAGGGGCCGCGGACGGTTCCGCTGAGTCCTTCCATCGCCACCGGCGGTTCCGCGACCACCGCGCTCGTGTGCTGGGCAGGTTGCTCGTGTTGCTCGGCGACGACTACTCGCTGAGGTTGCGCCGTTCGCCGGATGTCCGACAGGCCTGCGTCGCGGCGTACGGTCCTAGTCAGGGGCCGATGGCTGTGTCGCTCACCGAACTTCTGGGCGTGATCGGAGCACACCAGTGGCGAGTTCGAGGCGTCGAGGTTCCGGCGCTGGGTGCGCGCATCCATCCGCACTACGGGGTCTTCTCGCCCGTCCGTGGTGAGTACGTCGATCTCCTCGCTCGGGCCCCGTTACCCGCGGCCCGCCGCACCGCTTTCGACCTCGGCACGGGGACGGGGGTGCTCGCCGCCGTCCTGGTCCGGCGGGGTTTCGAGCGGGTCGTGGCCACCGACGTCAGTCCCCGCGCGCTGGCCTGCGCGCGCGACAACGCCCGTCGGCTCGGCCTCGCCGCGCGCATCGACGTGACAGGTCCCTGCCTGTTCCCGGAGGGTCGTGCCGATCTCGTCGTCTGCAACCCGCCATGGTTGCCCGCCCGGCCCACCTCGGCCCTCGAACTGGGTGTCTACGATCCGGAGGGCAGCATGCTCCGCGACGTCCTGACCCGGTTCGCCGACCACCTAGAGCCCGGCGGCGAAGGCTGGCTCGTCCTCTCCGACCTCGCCGAACGCCTCGGCTTGCGGAGCCGCCGGCAGTTGACGGACCTGATCGAGGCGGCAGGACTGCGCGTGGTGGGCACACTCGACACTCGACCGCGACACCGGCGGGTCACGGACAGCACCGATCCGTTCCACCGGGCCCGTCGCGACGAGGTGACGTCGCTGTGGCGGCTGTCGAGCGCGTGAGGTTCTCATGGCCGGACTGCCGGGACCGGGGAAGCGGAATACTGGGCCCGTGACCGACGCAGTGAGCTCCCATCCGCAGTACGACTGTTCGTCGACGAGTTCCCGGCCCACGCGCGTGACGGCTTCCACAACGCCTACGTCGACCGGCCGGCCTGCCTGGAACTTCTGGGCGACGTGAGCGGGCGGACGGTTCTCGACGCGGCGCGCGGTCCGGGCCTGTACGCGGAGGAACCGGTGGCGCGGGGCGCTCGCGTGCTCGGGTTGGACCTGAGCCCGCGCATGATCGAGTTGGGCCGGGAACGCGTTCCCTCGGGGAAGTTCCACGTGCACGACCTGGCCCGGCCACTCGACCGGCTGCCGGACGGCTCGGTGGACCCGGTCCTGTTCGCCCTCGCGCTGGAGTACGTCGACGACCGGATCTCGATGTTGCGTGAGTTCCGACGGGTGTTGCGCCCCGAGGCGTGCTCGTTCGCGGACCGGAGCCGAAGGCCGGGAGGCCCCGCCGGGTCGACGGCGTAAGCGATCATGCGCCCTGGTAGGAAGTACCCGTGCGGGACTTCATGAGGGGCGTCCGGTTCTTCGGGCGGGGGCTGGGCATTCTGCTCCGGTCACCCAGGTTGCTGTTGATCGGTGCGCTGCCGGTGGTGCTGACCACGGTGCTGTTGGCGGGCGGGCTGGTCGCGCTGGCCTACTGGATCGACGATCTGTCGGCGTTGGTCACTCCCTTCGCGGACGACTGGGCAGAAGGCTGGCGGGTAGCCGTCCGGATCGCGGCCGGTGTCGCACTGGTCAGCGTTGCCGTGGTCGTCGGCATGGTGAGCTTCTCGGCACTGACGCTCGCCGTGGGAGGCCCGTTCTACGAGCACATCGCGGAAAAGGTCGAGGACGACCTCGGCGGTGCACCGAGTGAGGTCGAACTCCCGTGGTGGCGACTGCTGTGGGTCGGGTTGCGCGACGGCGTCCTGCTCATGCTGCGGTCGCTCATGTTCACACTCCCGTTGTTCGTGGCCGGGTTCGTCCCGGTGGTGGGCCAGACCGTGGTGCCCGTGCTCATGGCGCTGGTGGCCGCGTGGTTCCTCGCCCTCGAACTGGTGGCGGTGTCGTTCTACCGGCGTGGGATGGATCTCCGGCAACGGCGGTTGGCGCTGCGCGAACGGCGGGGCCTCGCACTCGGCCTCGGATTGCCCGCGTCGCTGCTGTGCATGATCCCGTTCGCCGCGCTCATCGTCTTCCCGATCGCCTTCGTCGGAGGTGTGCTCGTCGCACGGGAAACCCTGAGCACGGCCGTCTCGACCCCCGCCTGACGCCGCTCAGGGCCCCGGCAGGACGATCCCACGCATCGGGCCGTGGAGCAGCCACTCCTCGGTGATCCCGACTCCGGTGTGGTGGGACATGAGAGCGAGGGCCCTCGCCTCGTACGCGGAGTGGTGTGCGGCGTCACCGAACCGGTAGAGCCACTCCTCCTCACGGTCGTTCCGGGCGAGGTCGACCGGATCTGTGGAATACCGTTCCGCGCCGTCCTCCCAGCATCGCACGTTGCAGATCGCCTTGGCCTCGTTGAGGAACACGGTCGCCAGCCGCGTTCCCTCGGACAGGCTCCGGCATGCCGCCGACGTCGCCGCGCCCTGGCCGAGCAGGCACACACCACCGTCGTGAGAGCCGAGGTAGACGTCGAAGTGACCCGGCGGTTCCTCTTCGTCGCCTTCCTCGACGGTGTCCGGATCGGGTTCGTCCCACAGGCCGTGGTAGGGACTGCGGGCCGGGCGACACCGGTCGAGATCGGCTCCCAATCGACGGGTGGCCTCGGCCTCCGTCAACCCCGCCACGAACGTGACGTCCGACAGGTAGACGAACCAGTCCCCGACCCAGCTGTAGGAGTGGATCAGGGAGTTCGCCCGCTGCCGGGCCAGCCGCTCGGCGTCGGTGATCGCCGGGGCGCCGGGAAGGCCGCGGAAAAGATCCGCGAGCGGCCCGTCGAGGGCGTAGCGGCCGGGCGACCATCCCGACACGACGGGGGCCCAGGGAGCAGCTCCCGCACGGAGCAGGGCCTCGACGGCATCGCGGTGGCCGTACCGCACCGCCAGCCACAGCGGGGTCGCACCGGACGCGTCGCGCGCGTCGACCCGCGCGCCGTGTGCGAGCAGGGTTTCCACGACTTCCACCGGTGCCTCGTTGAGGACCGCCTCGTGCAACGGAGTGCTCGAACCGGTCAGGCGTGCGTTCACGTCAGCGCCCTCGGCCAGCCGTGCTTCCACTTCGGCCGGGTCACGCCAGCCGTGACCGGCCGTCTCCCGCCATGGCACAGACATCCCACTCGTCCTTCCAACCCGGCAACGTCGTCCGGGACGTTAGGACGACCCACCGACACTTCTGCCGGGGACCCTGTGACGAGTGCTGCCGCCCGTCCGGCCACGGGGAGGCCGCCCGGTTTGTCGGGGGCTGCGGCTAACGTCTCCGGCATCGAACGAACAGTCGAACGAAACAACGGTGTCGAAGGGAACGCGGTGCGTCGGTTGGAGTTGGTCAAGGGCACCTCGGCGAAGTTCTGGGAGGGGGCGCGCGACGGGTGCACAGTGACTGTCCGATGGGGCCGGATCGGCACCGGCGGCCAGAGCAATCGCCGTGAGTTCGGTGACGAGTCGGCCGCTCAGTCCTTTCTCGACAAACAGATCGCCGAGAAGGTCCGCAAGGGCTACTCGGAGTCCGCCACGGAACCGCAGGGCGCGGAACCACAGGACACGGAACCACGAGACGAAACCGAGGAGTCGGTGCCGGTACCGAGCGGTGAACACGAGTCCGTGTTCGACCTCGACGAGGACGCCTTCGTCCCGTCTCCGGCGCTCACCCGCGGCTTTCTCGCACGCCGTGATCGCCTGGTCACCGAACGCCGCCCCGACCCGGCTGCCGCCGGTTTCCTGGCGGACCACCTCGAACGGGACGCCGCGAAGGGGGGACAGGCGTTCCGTTCCCCGGACACCGATCCCGAACTCCGCGATGCCGCTCACCGTTACCTGGCGGGCGAGGCGGACCCGGTGGGTGCGGCCGTCCACGCGACCACCGCGCATTCGTGGTACCGCAACAGCGCCAAGCCGGGTCTCTTCGGAGCCGGTTGGATCACCCACCACGGCGTCGTGTTCGCGGCCGAGGCCGCCGCCGCACTGGCTTCCATCTCGATCCGGGTTGAGGACAACAAGCCGTTTCTGACACGGAGAGACGAGGACGAGGCGCTGAGCTGGTGGTGGTTCGGCCGGCCGATCCTGACCGAGGTCCGGGTGGCGCTGGCGGAAGCGACCGACGTGGAGTACGCCGCGGCCGTCGCGAGGATCGCCGACCATCGGGCGAGCAAGGCCGCCCGAGCGGCCGCCGCCTACCTCGTACCCACCGAGGCCGGGTGGGTGGACGAAGCCCTTCGGGACGCGGTCGGAACCCCGCCGGACTACTCCACGGACGAATGGATGTGGACCTGCGCGGTCAGCACCGTGGACCAGCTTCGCGCGATCGAACACCACCTGTCACCGTGGAACCTGGAGCGCTCACCTCAGAGCCTGGCGACCCTGGTACTGACCGTCGGCCCGGACATCGCACCGTTCCTGGCCGAGCTGGTCGACAGCGACGGCGGCGCGGACATCACCCGGAAACTGCTGTCCGTACTGGCGGAGCTGCCCACCGACGAGGCGTTCCGGTTGCTGGTCGACCGGTTGGACCGCAAGTACGTGCAGCCCGCCGTGCTGAAGGCGATGAAACGATTCCCGAAACGCGCTCGCCGTGTGCTGGCCCATACCAAGGGCGGCGAACCGCTGCTGCGCGCGCTGTTGCTGAGCAATCCGGACCTGGCCGACACCACCGGCCTCGACCCGGACACCGCTGCCGTCGTGGCCGCCGTGGCCGAGTCGGCGAAGCGGGTGCCGGACGCGCCCGTGGAGGCACTGCCACCGGTGCTGTCCAGCCCGCCGTGGAAACGACCCCGCCGCCGTACCAAGCCGGTGGTCGTGGAGTTGGACGCTTCCGAGGAGACGCGGCTGGTGTGGCTCGACGGTGAGCGGGAGCGTTGGGCGGCCCTGGCCATCCGGCATCGGTACTCCAGAAAGGAGACCGACTGGTCCGCGCGGCTCGAAGCCGTGGCCGAGGGGTCGGGCCACCCCTTCCAGGATCCGGACATCCTGCTGAGCGCGCCCACGGAACTCGTGTTGCCGGTGCTGTCCCGGTGGAGGCCGCGAGGCCTGTGGTCGTTCGGCGACTGGGGCCGGGCGTTACTGGGGAAGTTCGGCGAGGCCGCGGTCACGCCGCTGGTCTCCGCGGCCGACCGGACCGCGGCCGAGTCGTTCGCGGTGCTCGTCCCGGTGCTGGATGCCCGGGTCGCCGACCTGATGGCGGACGGCCTGGCGCGGTCGAAATCCGTGCGCCCACATGCTCGCGCCTGGCTCTCCCGGCACGGCGCGGAGGGCGCGGCGTTGCTGGTGCCGAGGGCGCTGGGCAAGGCAGGCAGGCAACGCGCCGCAGCCGAGGCCGCGATCCGCTTCGTGGCGCGCAGTACCGGGCCCGGCGCGATCCTGACGGCCACCCGCCGCTACGGCGACGAAGCCGTAGCGGGGATCGAGGCGCTGCTGACCCGCGACCCGCTGGAGGACCTGCCTGCCAGCCTGCCCAAGGTCGGTGACTGGGCGGACCCGGGCCTGCTGCCGCAGATCCGGATGCGGGACGGTGAGACGGCCCTGTCGATCGAGGCCACGGCCGACGTGCTGACGATGCTCGCTCTCAGCAAACCCGGGGAGCCCTACGGTGGCCTCGACCAGGTCGCCGAGGTGGCCGCACCCGGTGCGCTGCCCGCGTTCGTGTGGGGCGTGTTCGAACGCTGGCAGGCCGCGGGCTACCCGAGCAAGGACGGTTGGGTGATACCCGCCCTGGGGCACCTCGGTGACGACGACACCGTCCGGGCACTGGCACCGGTCATCCGTGCCTGGCCCGGTGAAGGCGGCCACCAGCGCGCCGTCGCGGGACTGGACGCGCTGGCCGCCATCGGCACCGACGTGGCCCTGATGCACCTCAACGGCATCGCGCAGAAGGTGAAGTTCGCGGGCCTGAAGAAGAAGGCAGGGGAGAAGATCGCGCAGGTCGCTGCCGACCTCGGCCTTTCGGCCGAACAGTTGGCCGACCGTCTCGTGCCCGACCTCGGCCTGGACTCCGACGGCAGTCTGGTACTCGACTACGGTCCCCGCCGGTTCACCGTCGGCTTCGACGAACAACTCAAACCGTACGTGCTCGACATGGACGGGACTCCGCGGAAGAACCTGCCCAAACCCGGGGCCAAGGACGATCCCGACATCGCCCCGGCCGCGTACAAGCGTTTCAGCGCGCTGAAGAAGGACGCCCGCACCCTCGCCGCCGACCAGCTCCGCAGGCTGGAGCAGGCCATGGTGTCGCAGCGCCGGTGGAGTACCGCGGAGTTCGAGGAGCTGTTCGTCGCCCATCCACTGCTGTGGCACGTGGTGCGGAGGCTGGTGTGGGCGGTCTTCGACGGTGGTCACACCACCGGTTTCCGCGTCGCAGAGGACCGCACCCTGGCCGATGTGGACGACGAGACGTTCACGTTGCCCGACGACGCGGTGGTCGGTGTTCCGCACCCGCTGCACCTCGGCGAGACGCTGACCGCGTGGGCGGAGGTTTTCGCCGACTACGAGATCCTGCAACCGTTCCCGCAGTTGGGCCGCCCGGTGCACCGCCTGACCGAGGAGGAGCGCGGAAAGTCGCGCCTGACCCGGTTCGAAGGCGTCGAGGTTGCCGTAGGCACGCTGCTGGGTCTGCTGCGACGCGGGTGGCAGCGTGGGGAACCGCAGGACGCAGGCGTCGAGCCGTGGATGACCAAGCCGTTGCCCGACGGCCGGGTGGTGGTGCTCCACCTGGATCCGGGCATCGCCGTCGGCGCACTGATGGAGCTCCCCGACCAGCGCGTGGACGCGGTCACCCTGGAACCGGTCAAGGGCTACTACTGGAGCGGCAGGAACACCGACCCGTTCGGCACGCTGGACCCGGTGTCGGAGTGCGAGCTGATGGCCGACCTGACGGAGGTGCTGGGGCGATGACCACCACGGCAGAGCAGATGCAGCGTCCTCCCGCCGAGGTGCGCTATGCCGACGAGCTCGTCCGGCTGCGTGCCGACGACTCCGGGCCGCGCCCACCCGGCTGGTGGCTGAGCCTGGACGCGGCCCGCCGGTTCGTCCTCGGCGACGAGGCCGGGGGGATCACCCGTAAGTTCGTCGGTGATCCGTCCCTGGTCGACCGGTCGCTGATCACCCTGGCCACCAACCGGGGACTGCTGCTGGTCGGCGAACCTGGCACGGCCAAGTCGCTGCTGTCGGAGCTGATCGCCGCCGCGGTGTGCGGTGACTCCACCCTCACCATCCAGGGCGGCGCGGCCACCACGGAGGACCAGATCCGGTACTCGTGGAACTACGCCCTGCTGGTGTCGGAAGGACCGTCGCCGCGTTCGCTGGTGCCCGCGCCGATGCTGCGCGGAATGGCGGAGGGCAGGATCGTCCGCTTCGAGGAGATCACCCGCTGCCCGTTGGAGGTGCAGGACACCCTGCTGTCGCCGCTGTCGGACCGGGTGATCGCCATCCCGGAGCTGACCGGGCCCGACGCGATGGTCTTCGCCAAGGAGGGCTTCAACGTCATCGCCACGGCGAACTCCCGCGACCGGGGCGTCAACGAGATGAGTGCCGCGCTCAAACGCCGCTTCAACTTCGAGACGGTGTTTCCCATCCCCGACCTCGAAACCGAGCTGGCACTGGTCGAGGCGGAGGCGGCGAACCTGCTGTCGCGTTCGGGCGTGCCGGTGCAGCAGCGGCCGGACGTCCTGGAGGTGCTCGTCACCGTCTTCCGTGAGCTGCGCACCGGCACCGAACGGCTGTCCACGGTGATGAGCACGGCCGAGGCCGTGTCGGTGGCGCACGCGGTCGGTCTGCGCGGCTGGTACCTGCGAGGGGAGCCGGGAACGGCCGAGGACGTCGTCGAGTGCCTGGCGGGCACGGCGGCCAAGGACAACCCCGACGATCTGGCCAAGCTGCGCCGCTACCTCGAACAGCAGGTGCCCCGCAAGGGCAGGGCGGGCGCCTGGTCCGAACTGCACCGCGCGCGGTTCCGGCTGTCCGGGTGAGGGGATGCCCCGATGAAGGAGTTGACGTTCCTGGGCGTGCGCCACCACAGCCCGGCGTGCGCGAGGCTGGTGGAACGCACGATCGACGCGCTGCGGCCCGCGCATGTGCTCGTCGAGGGACCGGCTGACTTCAACCCCCGCATGGACGAGTTGCTGCTGGGCCACACTCCACCGGTGGCGATCTTCAGCTACCGGCGTGGGGAACACGTGTCGTGGACTCCGTTCTGCGACTACTCCCCGGAGTGGGTGGCGCTGACCAGCGGTCGTGCGGCGGGCGCCCGGGTGCGGTTCATCGACCTGCCCGCCTGGCACCCCGCGTTCGCGGAGCGGCACGACCACGGTAACCGCTATGCCGACGCCGAACGCCGCTACACGGAGGTCACCGACCGGCTCTGCCGCGCGTTCGGCATGGACAACGTGGACACTCTGTGGGATCACGTGGTCGAGTCGCGGCCCGAGAGCGAATCCACAGACCTCGCCGAGCGCCTTGACACCTACTTCGACCTGGTGCGTGGGGAGGCCGAGGCGGGTGAGTGCGACACCGAGCGGGAAGCGTACATGGCCGGGTGGGTGCGGGCCGCCGTCCGCGAGGGCGACGGCCCGGTCCTGGTGGTGACCGGTGGTTTCCACCGTCCCGCACTGGAGGCACTGTGCGCGGTGGACGACGGTGAGCACGGTTGGCCGGCACCCCCGGACGTTCCCGAGGACGCGGGTAGCTACCTCGTGCCGTACTCCCACCGCCGCCTGGACGCCTTCGCGGGCTACCAGGCCGGAATGCCCTCGCCCGGTTACTACCAGCGCCTCTGGGAGTCCGGGCCGGCCGAGGCGGCGACCGGACTGATCGCCGATGTGGTGACCCGGCTGCGGGCACGCGAGCAGGTGGTGTCCACAGCGGACCTGATCGCCGCCCGAACCCTCGCCGACGGCCTGGCAGCCCTGCGCGGCCACCCGCAGCCTGTCCGCGCCGACGTGCTCGACGGGCTGGTGAGCGCCCTGGTGTCCGACGCGCTCGACCAGCCGCTGCCCTGGTCGGTACGCGGCACACTGCAACCGGGCGCGCATCCGGTGGTGGTGGAGATGCTGGCCGCGCTGACCGGAGACCGGGTCGGCGTCCTGCATCCGGAGACCCCGGCTCCGCCGCTGCTGACCGCGGTCACGCACGAGCTGCACGTTCTGGGGCTCGACGGGGAGCGGAAGCTGACGCTCGACCTGACCAGGGAGACCGAGCGCAGCCGTACCCTGCACCGGCTGCGTGTGCTCGGCGTTCCCGGGTTCCGTCGCGACAGCGGGCCGTCGTCCGGCGGTGACCCGGTGTCGGTGGAGAAGTGGACGCTGGAGCCCTCCGAGCTGCGGGTGCCCGCGCTCGTCGAGGCCTCCGCGCACGGCCCGACGCTTGCCGAGGCCGCCGCCGCGGTGCTGCGGGAACAGGCCGACGGAGGGGCGCTGGACATCGTCGCGACCACGCTGTTCGACACCGTGCTGTGCGGGTTGGCCGACCTGGGCGCCGAGCTGGGAGGGACACTGGCCCACGCGGTGACCGACGCCCGCGAGCTGGGGCCGCTGGGCGAGGCACTGGCCGGTGCCGTCGGCCTGTACCGGCACGACAGGCTGCTCGGGGCGGTGGGCAGCCCGCTGCTGGGCGAGGTCGTGGCCGCCGCGGCCCCTCGGGTGCTGTGGCTGGCGGAGAGCCTGCGGGCAGGCCCCGCCCCGGCGGAGCCTGCCAGGTTGCGGGCGATCGCGGCGGTGCGTGACGCGGTCACCCACACGCCCGAGGTCGCGGGCGTCCAGCGGGATGTCGCCGCCGAGGTGGGTGCCCGCATCGCCGAGGGAACCGCCCCTCCGGACCTGCGCGGAGCGGGCCTCGGACTGTGCTGGGTGCTCGGGGCGGGGGTCGACGCCGCTGCCGCGGTGCCACGTGATCCGGGGACCGTGGGCGACTGGCTGGCGGGACTGTTCGCCGTCGCACGCGAGGAGGTTCTCGGTAACGACGAGCTGATCGGTGTGCTCGACGACGTCGTGACCGGGCTGTCCGAGGACGAGTTCCTGGTGGCGCTGCCCGCGTTGCGGCAGGCGTTCGGGTTCTTCCCGCCGAGTGAGCGCGCCGCCGTCGCCGACGGGCTGCTTCACCGTCGGGGACTCGCCGGATCAGGTCGGTCGTTGCTGCGGCTGCGGGCCGATCCCGCGGTCGTCGCCGAGGGCGTGGCGCTGGAGGCGGCCGTGGACGAGGTGTTGCGCAACGCCGGGCTGGAGGAATGGTGATCTCGGACCTGGAGCGCTGGCGTCTCATCCTGGGCGAGCCCGCGAGCGGCATGGTGCCGCTGGACGCGGAGAACGCCGGACGGGACGCCGCTCTGGCCTGGTTGTACGGGCGGGACGAGGAGTTGGAGCGGCGCGGCATCCGCCGGGGAGGCGGCGGCGCGTCCACCTTGACCACCGTGGACTGGCTGGACGACGTGCACCGGCTGTTTCCCCGGCGCACCATCGAACGGTTGGAACGTGACGCCGTCGAGCGTTACGACATCCAGGAGGTCGTCACCGACCCGGACGTGCTGGAACGCGTGGAACCGAATCCCGCTCTGCTGCGTGCGGTGCTGCGCACCAAGCACCTCATGAACCCGCGCGTGCTCGCCCTGGCTCGCCGGATCGTCGCGCAGGTCGTCCAGGAGCTGCTGGCGAAGTTGACCACCGAAGTCCGGCGCAGCCTGACCGGGACGCGCAGGCCCACACCGTCGAACTTCCGACTGGCCCGCAACTTCGACTTCCAGGGCACCATCAAGGCCAACCTGGCCCACTACCAGCCCGACAGCAAGCGACTGCTCGTCGAACGGGTCCGGTTCACCTCCCGCACCGAACGGCACACCGAGCCCTGGCAACTCGTCCTGCTGGTCGACCAGTCGGGGTCGATGGCAGGCTCCGTCATCCACTCCGCGGTCACCGCCGCATGTCTGTGGGGTGTCCCCGGGCTGCGCACGCATCTCGTCGCCTTCGACACCGACGTCGTCGATCTGACCGCCGACGTCACCGATCCCGTGGAACTACTGATGAAAGTGCAGCTCGGCGGCGGCACCGACATCGCCCGCGCCGCCCGTTACGGAGCCGACCTGATCGACTCGCCCCGTCGCGCCGTGGTCGCGATCGTCTCCGACTTCTACGAAGGCGGCAACGAGTTCACCCTCGTGCGTACCGTCCAGGGGCTGGTCGAGCAGGGCACTCACGTCCTGTGCCTGGCCGCGTTGGACCCCGACGCCAGACCCGACTACGACCGTGTCCTGGCCCAGCGCCTGGCCGACGCCGGTGCGCACGTCGGGGCCATGACGCCGGGCGAACTCGCCTCCTTCGTCGCGGAACGGATCGGCCGATGAACCGCGCCGACCTGCGGGCGCTCACCGAGGACGCACTGGTCGCGCTCGCCAATCGCGGCCTGGTCAAACGGGCGAGGCGGGAGTCCACGGCTGTCGGCATCGAGGTCTCCGATGACGGCACCGTCACCGCCTCCTACCCCGACGGAACGGCCTCGGTGCTGCCACCGGCTACCGGTCTCGACGGCGGGACGTGCTCGTGCGGTGCACCGGGCGTGTGCAGGCACCTGCTCGCCGCGGTCCTGGCCTACCAGCGCACTCAGGAACCCGAGACGCCGGCTGACTCCGCCGGCGGGCGGCAGGAAGAGCCCGGGGGCCAGGCCGTCACCTGGTCCCCGGGGCACGTGACCGACGAGGAACTGACGGCGCGGTTCGGGGCGCGTGCGCTGGCCACCGCCCGCAGGATGCGCGAGGCCGGACTGTCCGCGCGGGTACACCGCGAACCGCTGTCGGTGGAGTTGCCCGCGGCCACCGTCCGGTTCCTCGTGCCCGGAGACCTCGGCTACATCGACTGCGACGCGCGCGAGTCCGCTCGGCCTGCCCTGGTGGTCCTGGCGGTGTGGGTGTTCCGGGAGGCGGACCGGATCGCTCCGGAGACGAGGGACACCGTGGTCGACTTCGGAGCCTCGGGCGTGGGAGATCTGTCCTCCACAGCGTCCGTCGTGAACGACCTGCTGCTCGACGGCGTGGCCACCGCCGGACCGGTGCTGACGGCCGCGCTGCGCCGGGAGCGAGCCGCGCTCGACAGGGCGGGGCTGAGATGGCCGGTCGCGGTACTGGGCGAGCTGGTCGAGCAGCTCGACGCCTACGAGCGACGCGCTGCCGCCCACGAGCCCGTCCGGGTGGCCGATCTGATCGCCGAGTCGCACGCGCGTATCCGGGTGCCTCCGTCGGCGCAGTCGTTGGGGGCCGACGAACCCGCGGAAACCCCGCTCAAGCAGGTGCGCTTGGTCGCGTTGGGAGCCCGGGCCGGACGGAGTGAGGAGGAGGACACCGCGGATGTCTACCTCGCGCATCCGGGGTCCGGGACCGTTCTGGTGCTGAAGCAGCGCTGGGAGCGCAGACCCGGCAGCCCCCCGGTGGGGGTGCGCCGGGTCGCCGGGACCACGCTCGCGGCGTTGGCCCGGAGCAACGTGGTCAGCGAGGCGGCCGTCCGCTCGGCCGGCCGAACGGTCCGGTTCGGCGGCGGCGGGCTCTCGCGTACGGCGGTGACTCCGGTCGGCGACGCCTGGGACGACCTCGCCGTCACCGACGTCGCGGCCCTGCTCGCCGACCTCGCCGCGGCCCCGCCACGTCTGGTGCGCGCCCGGGTAGCCGCCGAGCACATGCGGGTCCTGCCGGTCGTCGAGGTCCTCGACACCGACTACGACCCGGGAGCACAACGTTTCGAGGCGGTCGTCGGCACTCCAGACGGAGCCCGCGTGACGATCTCGCTGACCCACCGGCCCGACGCTCCGGCCGCACTCGACACCCTGGCCCGGCTGCTCGCCGAGGGGCCGACCGCTGTGACGGGTACGGTGCGCCGCGCCCGCGGCACGCTGGTGCTGGACCCGGTCGCCGTACGCACGGCGACCGGAGTGGGCGTCCTCGACCTCGAGGAGCCGGACGCCACGACTCTCGTGCCCGCCGGGACACCCGAGCTCGACCCGCTCACCGGGGTACTCGACGCAGGGCTTTCCGTGCTCGCCGAGGCCGCTCATCGCGGTCTGCGGCACCTGCCGCCCACACTCGCCGACCGGGTGAGCGACGTCGCGGCGCGCTGTGACCGGGTCGGCTTGGCCGGGTGCGGGGCCGTGCTTCGTGCGTGGGGGGCGCGTGCGGAGCCGGCGGCGTGGCTGGCGGCGCAGATCCGGCTGACCGTGGCGGCGGAGCTGCGTTAGCGGGCCGCTACCGAATCATCGAGGATGAGGGTGAGGGCGGGTCGTGTCACCGAGGTCGTCGACAAGGCACCCGGCTCGGTGTGGGTGAGCCCGGCCGTGGAAGCGTCGGTCTCAGCACGTGGCGCGTTCGTTACGGCGGCTCCGTGCCGAGCGCGTGGGGTGAATCTCTGCCCATGGCGTATCGACTCGATCGGCTGACGAGACACACCCGCACGAATGAATGTTGGGATCGAGAATTGCTCCTGGCGCACGCCACTGTAACCCGTTAGGTTGACCACCGATTCTGCAAGCCAGGCGTTTTCAAGGAGGAAACCGTGCCCGGCAACGGTATCTGGCGGACCAAATCCGTCGAGCAATCCATCGCGGACACCGACGAGCCAGATACCCGGCTACGACGGAACCTCGGTGCCTGGGACCTGATGGTCTTCGGCGTCGCCGTGATGATCGGTGCCGGTATCTTCACGCTCACCGCGCGCACCGCGGGCGACATTTCCGGCCCCTCGGTGGCGCTGGCGTTCGTCTTCGCCGGCATCGCGTGCGCGCTCGCCGCGCTGTGCTACGCCGAGTTCGCGTCCACGGTGCCTGTCGCCGGTAGTGCCTACACCTTCTCCTACGCCACGTTCGGCGAGTTCCTCGCCTGGATCATCGGGTGGGACCTCGTCCTGGAGTTCTCGGTGGCCGCGGCCGCGGTGGCCAAGGGCTGGTCGGTCTACCTGCAGGAAGTGCTGGTGGTGCTCTTCGGTGAGGGTGTCGCCACCACCGTGGAGATCGGTGGGATCGGTGTCGACTGGGGATCGCTGCTGCTGGTCATCATCCTGGCCACCCTGTTGACCCTCGGCACCAAGCTGTCGTCGAGGTTCAGCATCGTGATCACGGCGCTGAAGGTTGTGATCATCCTGTTCGTGATCTTCATGGGCATCGCCTACATCAGCCCGGACAACTACACGCCGTTCATCCCGCCCGCCGCCGAGGGCGGCGAGGCCGGCACCGGTGTGGAGCAGTCGCTGTTCTCCGTGCTCGCCGGTGGTTCCGGCAGCGTCTACGGTGCGTTCGGCCTCCTGGCCGGTGCCTCGCTGGTGTTCTTCGCGTTCATCGGGTTCGACGTCGTGGCCACCACCGCCGAGGAGACCCGAAACCCGCAGCGCAACGTGCCGCGCGGCATCCTCGGCTCGCTGGCGGTCGTCACCATCCTCTACGTGGCCACCTCGCTCGTGGTCGCCGGCATGGTGCCCTACGAGCAGTTGGCCACGGACGCCGATCCGGAGGGCCGTAAGACACTGGCGACGGCGTTCTCCTTCCACGGCGTCGACTGGGCGGCGAACATCATCTCCATCGGCGCGCTCGCCGGCCTCACCACGGTGGTCATGGTGCTGCTGCTCGGTCAGCAGCGCGTGCTGTTCGCGATGTCGCGTGACGGGCTTCTCCCGCGCAAGCTCGCCAAGACCGGATCGCGCGGCACCCCGGTTCGTGTGAACATCCTCGTCGGCGTCGTGGTGGCCGTGGCCGCCACCTTCTTCGACGCGGGCAAACTCGAGGAAATGGTCAACGTCGGCACGCTGTTCGCCTTCATCCTGGTGTCGGCGGGTGTGCTGGTGTTGCGCAAGAAGCGCCCCGACCTCAAGCGTGGCTTCCGCGTTCCGTGGGTTCCGCTCGTGCCGATCCTGGCGATCGCAGCCTGCCTCTGGCTGATGCTGAACCTCACCGTGCTGACGTGGCTGCGGTTCCTGGTGTGGATGGCGCTCGGTGTGATCGTGTACTTCGCCTACAGCAAGCGGCACTCGCTGCTCGGGAAGCAGGAACAGAAGAAACCGCAGGCAGGCGCGAGCAGGGACTGATCCCACCCTCGCTCCGTCTCCCTCTGCGACGCGGCCGGTCGAACGCACTGTTCGGCCGGCCGCGTCGTCATGTCCAGCGCTGTTTCCGCCCGGCCTTGCCCGGACATCCACCACTTCCTCTATAGTACTAGGAACCTAGATAAATAGTGGTGGTGATCGATGATCGAGTTTCACCTGGACGCCAGGTCGGGCCTGTCCCCGTACCAGCAGCTCGTCCAGCAGGTGCGGCATGCGTTACGACTGGGCCTGCTCGCCGAGGGAGACCAGTTGCCGAAGGTCAAGGACGTGGTGGCGTCTTTGGCGATCAACCCCAACACGGTGCTCAAGGCCTATCGCGAGCTCGAACACGAGGGACTCGTCGCCGCCAAGCCCGGCGTCGGGACGTTCGTGACGCGAACGCTCGTGAGTGCCTCCTTCGCCGCCCACGCGGCGCTGCGCCAGGACCTGAAGCGGTGGCTCGCCAAGGCTCGCCGAGCGGGGCTGGACGACGAGAGCATCGAGGCGTTGTTCCTGACGACGTTCCGTTCGCAGGCCCGCGAGGACATCGCGTGAGCGGCCTGCGAACCCGTGCGCTCGGCCTGAGATACAAGAGCACATGGGCGTTGTCGCAGTGCACGCTCGACATTCCTCCCGGGTGCGTGACCGGGCTGGTCGGCCCCAACGGAGCCGGAAAGTCCACACTCCTCGGCCTTGCCGCCGGCATGGTGACGCCGACGACCGGCACCATCGAGGTCTGTGGTGGTGTGCCCGGAAGCGGACCGGACCAACTGGCGAGGGTCGGCTACGTCGCGCAGAGCGCCCCCGTCTACGCGAGGCTGACGGTCGAGGAGCACCTGCGGTTGGGTGCGAGGCTCAACCCGAAGTGGGACGACGCGCTCGCTCGGGAGCGGATCAGGCGTATCGGGCTCGACCCGGCGCGGCAGGCCGGCAAGCTCTCGGGCGGCCAACGTGCGCAGCTCGCGCTGACGCTCGGTATCGCGAAGCGTCCCGAGCTGCTGTTGCTGGACGAGCCTGTCGCGGCGCTCGACCCGCTCGCGCGGCGTGAGTTCCTGCAGGACCTCATGGAGGCCGTCGCCGAGCACGGTTTGTCCGTGCTGATGTCGTCACACGACATCGGCGACCTGGAACGGATCTGTGACCACCTCGTGGTGCTGACGAATTCGACGGTGCGGATCGTGGGTGACGTCGAGGACCTGCTCGCCACGCACTGCCGTCTCAGCGGTCCCCGCCGCGACCTCGACACCCTTCCCGATGCCCAGCAGGTCATCTCCGCGAGCCACACCGACCGGCAGACCACCGTGCTCGTGCGCACCGAGGCCCCGGTACTCGATCCGGTGTGGACCGTCGGGCGACTCACCCTGGAGGACCTGGTGCTCGCGTACCTGGAAAACCCGGTCATCCGGCCCTCCCTGGAGGTGCTGCGATGATCTGGTTGACCTGGCGCCAGTTACGGGTGGGCGCGCTGTCGGTGCTCGTCTCGGTGGTCGTGATCGCGGTGGTACTCCTGGTGGCAGACCACACGACCGGCCACATCGACCTCGCCAGCACGGGCCCGCTGTTCTCCACCAGCGCGCTCCTGGTGTACGCGCTGCCTGCCGTCATCGGTGTCTTCTGGGGTGTTCCCACGGTGACGCGTGAACTGGAGAACGGCACACACAACCTGGTCTGGAACCAGACCGTCACCCGAAGCCGCTGGCTCGCGGCCAAGCTGGGTGTGGGGGTCCCGGTCGCCATGGTGGTGGCGGGGCTGTTGAGCCTGGTGGTCAGCCGGTGGGCGGCTCCGGTCGACGCGCTACGAAGTGAGTGGCTCAGCGGCGGCTTCCTCCCGTCGCGGATGGAACCGTTGCTGTTCGGGGCTCGCGGGATCGTCCCCGTCGGTTACGCGGTCTTCGCCTTCGTGCTCGGGGTCGCGATCGGAATGCTCCTGCGGCGCACCGTGCCGGCGATGGCGGTCACGCTGGTCCTGTTCGCCGCCGTGCAGGTGGCGGTCCCACTGTTCGCACGGCCACACGTTCTGCCCGCGACAGAGGAAACGGTCGCCATCACGGCGTCCAACATCTGGCAGATCAGGGCGGACGAGGACGGCGTGCTCGAATCGCTGACCGTGACCGAACCCGCCGGTGCGTGGGTGCTCGCCAACGAGACGGTGGACCGGGCGGGCAACACGGTCAGCCCGCTGCCTGCGGCCATGCGGGACTGCCTGCCACCGCCACCAGGCGAGTACGACGAGGCCCCAAGCCGTCGCAGCATCGCCGAGTGTGTTTCGGGCCTGTCCGGCCTCGGCTACCGCCAGCACCTCAGCTACCAACCGGCCGGTCATTTCTGGCCCCTCCAGTGGGCGGAAACGGCACTGTTCCTCGTGTTGTCGGCCTCGCTCACGTGGTTCTGCTTCCGGCGGCTACACCGCCTGGCCTGAATTTCCGGACGAAAGGAACACCATGCGCGGCCTCGCCGTCGTCACCGCCATCACCGCCCTCACTGCCATCACCGTTGCCCTGTCCGCGACACCGGCCTCGGCCGGACCCGCCGACACCGAGCTCCGGCTGCCCGACCCGACCGGACGGCACCCGGTCGGTACGACCTCGCTCCACCTCACCGACACGTCGCGTCCCGACCCGTGGGTTCCGTCGAAGGACCACCGGGAACTGATGGTCTCCCTCTTCTACCCGGCTTCGTCGGCGCACGGACCGACGAAGCAGTACATGACGGCGAGAGAGTCACAGCTCCTGCTGGAGAGTGACGGGATCACCGGTGTGCCGCCCGACGTGCTCACCACGGTGCGGACGCATGCGGTCGTCGGCGCGCGACCGGCCGGGCGTCCACACAGCCTGCCGCTGGTCGTCCTGTCGCCCGGTTTCAAGAAGCCACGGGCGACGCTCAGCACGCTGGGCGAGGACCTCGCGAGCCACGGCTACGTCGTCGCGGTCGTCGACCACACCTACGAGAACGTGGCGACCACCTTCCCCGACGGGCGCGTCACCACCTGTGAGGCCTGCGGCGAGTACGTCCCGGAGTTCTGGCGGAAGCTGGAGCGGGGCCGCGCCGCCGACGTGTCGTTCGTCCTCGACGAACTGACCGGCCCCCGATCCCGCTGGTGCGGTGCGCACCTGATCGACCGGTCGCGCATCGCCATGGGCGGTCACTCCGTCGGCGGAGCGAGCGCGCTCCAGGCCATGCACGCCGATTCCCGGATCAGGGCGGGGATCGACGTCGACGGGATGCTCCACAACCCGGTCGCCGACACGGGGCTGTCCCGTCCGGTCCTGCTCCTGGGCAGGCAGAACACCTACACCCCGGGCATCCCGGACGAAGCGGTGGAGTCCTGGGAGGAGAGCTGGCCCCGGCTGACCGGCTGGAAGCGGTGGCTGCTGGTGGCGGGCATGGAACACGCGTCGTTCACCGACGTCGGAGTCGTCGGTGAACAGCTCGGGCTCGACCTCGGAGCGGACACCGAGGCGGAGCGCGGCGCGGCGATCACCCGGACCTACATGAGAGCCTTCTTCGACCTGCATCTGCGCGGCGAACCGCAACCCCTGCTGGACCACCCTTCGCCGAGTTACCCGGAAGTGAGCTTCGCCGACCCGGCGGCTGGGTGACGGCCACGCCCGTGCTCAGAACAGCGGGGGAGGGGAGGACGTCGGGCCGGATCGATCGTCTGGGGACCGGCTCGACGTGCCTGCCGTGAAGCTCCGGTAGTGCCCGCTCCGCCTCGTCGGTCCGCTCAGTGAGCCAGTCGTGGACGGCGACCTGGAGCGGGCACACCGTTCGACCACCGCGCCTCGGCGATCTCGGCGTCCAGGTCGCGGTTCACTGTGCTGCGCCGTCGCGGGACCCATCGGGGATCGCTCCGGGTATTGCGAGCCAGCGTGTGCAGCTCCCGATCACACACGTCAACACGCCGTCCCCCGGGAAGCTGACGCGGTGCACGGTGTTGGGGGTTCCAGTGGCGGCGACCGCCCGCCGGAGTAGGGCCGTTGCTCGATCCGCGTCCATCCGAGTGCCCCGGTCGGTTTCGCAGCGCTGGACAAATGTGAGTCGACCGTCGACGGAGGCCGGTGACCATTCGTGGTCATCGATGCGGCCCGGTTGCGGGAGATGGGTGACAGCTTGTGGCCACGCTTCGATCGGGAGAACGAGGTCGAGCCGTCCGACCCCGAATCAGGCACCGAGCGCCCCCAGTCATGACTCCGTAACGTGTATAACGGCCTATACGACGGGGCTGTGATGTCACAGGGTCGGAGTCGCGGTGCGTCATTCGGACGGTTGTGGCGAGGGGAGTGCCCGGTCCGTGGGCTGCCGAGGAATGGTGGCGCGCTGCAGGGGATCGTCGGTGACGGCGTACCAGCTTCTCACGTTGAGGGGTGTGCGCCAGTGGTCGACGTGTTCGGCGACCTGGTGATGGAGGAACAGCGCGTGGCTGCAGTTCTCGTGCCAGGCGCTGGCCAACTGCTCGTGGGTGCGCGGTCGGTGGAAGAGTTCGTGGTGCAGGAGAAACTGGGAATGTAGGGAATGGCGCAACGCCACGGTGGCGGGGTCGCCGGCCGCGCGAAGCCGGGCGGGTGTGGCTCCGTCGCAGACGACACAGTCGCAGAGCCAGAACTGACTGGTGTCCGGCGTGTCGGCGAACACGGTTTCGCACGTGTCGAGCCGGTGATGGCTGAGCAGGTGCCGGATGAAGACGGAGACTCCCGGCGGGCGAGGTCTGCCGTGCGGTGTCACGGGATGGAAGTGGCGGAGCGCGCTCGTGGTGCCGATCGCGGCGGCGTGGGCGCCGTGGCACAGGGCGCCGATGGCGGAGACGTCGCTGCGTAGCAGGAGCACCGGCACGGTGGTCGTCCGGAGCAGGTGGAGGAAGTGGCGTACCACGTACTGAGTCCCGAACGGGTCTCCGGCATGTTCGAGGGCCACCGCGACGGGCACGCCGTAGGCGTTGAGTTCCCGTGCCATGGCCTCGACCACCGGGCGTTTGAAGAACCAGCGTGCGGCCAGAGGCAACATGGCGATGACCGGGCCCCGCTGTTTCGACGCGGCGCGCAGGATCGTGCGGAGGCCCGGCCAGTTCCCCGTGGCGAGATAGCCGGAGTCGGTGACTGCGATCAGGCCGAGATCGTGTTGCCGCCGGCACCATGCGGGGCGAATCCCACGTCCTGCGCTCACCCGGCGTTTCCCCGAATACCGGTCGGCGTCGCAGAGGATCGGGCCGCCGAATCCCCTGCGGCGGAGCCTGCGGACGATGGCCTCCGGCTCGGCCCCCGTGAGGACCAGACCACCGTCGTGAGCGTCGGCGATCTCGGCGGCTGTGTCCGCCTGCGACGGGCGGCACTGGATGAGCAGCCGTCGCCTGAGCTGATCCAGTGAGCGGTCCATGGTCTCACGGTGGCGAAGACCGGCCCGTGCGTCACCGGTCTTCACACGGCCGCCGACCAGCACCGCACGAACGGCCCACCGTCGCTTCGCACGGTGCGCCCGGCGGTGCGGAATCCGGGTGCGCAGCACCTATCTCGGCTCGCTTCCGCCGCCGCTGCTCGTCACCGGCCCGGAACGGTGGGCACGGTCAAATTCGGCGAGTCGACCTTCCTGCGGGAACTGATGAGGGAGAACCAGCGGAGGGGCGGAGGGCGCACGGAGTTCGTCCCGGAACTGGCCCAGACCGGAAAACGCGCGGCAGATGAGGGGCACCATCGCCCTGGTCCAGCGCGGGCCGTCACCTCGTTGACGAGGGACAGGTTCCGCGGTCGGGCGGAAGCTTCGCTTAGAGCCTCGTCGCCGTGCCCCAGAGGGGTGTGCTTCGCCGTCCCGCAGACGGGCGAAGTCCGCCTTGTGCCCATGCGAGAGGATGTGGCGGTGAAGCGCTGGGGATTCGTGTTGTCGAGCCTGCTCGTCACCTCTGCCTGTACCGCCGTGCCGGAACTGCCTGCTCCGCCGTCGTCACCTGAGCCGACGGTGGCGACCGCATGCCCGGAAAGCGGTGTCCGGGTCGCGGCCGGGCCCTCGGAAGCGGCCACGGGCCTGCGTGTCCTGGGACTTCGCCTCACCAACTGTGGCGAGCGTCCGTACGACCTCGACGGGTATCCGCTGCTGCGTGTGCTGGACACCGACGGCGAGCCGTTGAAGGTCGAGGTCGCGCGGGGGTCGGCCGGTATCGCGACGGTCGAGGGTTTCGACGCCCCGCCCGAGCCTCTGACACTGTGGCCCGGTGAGACGGCCGAGACGCAGCTGATGTGGCGCAACACGGTCACCGGCAACGGTGCGCCGCAGGTCGGTGAATCCCTGTCGATCGCCCCGGCGGAGGGGCGGCCGTGGCAGCCGGTGGAAGCCGGAGGCCAGTACCCGGACGGTCTGCACATCGACGTCGGCAGCACGGGCACCCTCGGTGTGCGGGCGTGGCACCGGTAGGGCGGCGGTCGCGGTCCGCGAACGGGTGAGTGGTGTAAGCCCCAGACGGGGATGCACCGCAGCCGACCAGCGTGTTCGTGTCTCCGCCGTCGTGGGTTCCGAAGTCCTGCCGGTGTCTAACTTGACTTGTTCCAGAAAAGCTGGTTGGCTTCCGCCGTGGCAATCATCGACGCCCCCGCCCTGCTACGGGGGGCAGCACTGCGGGTGACCCGTCCGAGGGTCGCCGTGCTGACGATGGTCGCGGCCAACCCCCACTCGGACACCGACACCATCGCAACAGCCGTCCGCCGTGAGCTTGGTTCGGTGTCGACCCAGGCCGTCTACGACGTCCTGCGCGCGCTGACCGACGTTGGTCTGGTCCGCCGTATCGAACCGGCCGGGTCGCCCGCCCGGTTCGAGACCCGTGTGGGGGACAACCATCACCACCTGGTCTGCCGCGAATGCGGTTCCATTGCCGACGTCAACTGCGTGGTGGGTGAGGCTCCCTGCCTCCACGCCGAGAACCCGGAAGGGTTCGCGGTCGATGAGGCCGAGGTGACCTTCTGGGGCACCTGTCCTGCCTGCCTCGCACACGACGAATGATCACCTTCCGAGAAGAAGAACCCGACGAGGAGTGTGCTTTGCCCGAGAACAACCAGAGGCCGCTGACCACCGTCGCCGGTGCGCCGGTTCCCGACAACCAGAACTCCCTCACCGCCGGCCCCCGTGGTCCGATGCTCCTGCAGGACGTGTGGTTCCTGGAGAAGCTCGCGCACTTCGACCGCGAGGTGATCCCGGAGCGCCGGATGCACGCGAAGGGTTCCGGTGCGTTCGGTACGTTCACCGTCACCAACGACATCACCCAGTACACCTGCGCGAAGCTCTTCTCCGAGGTCGGCAAGAAGACGGACCTGTTCGTCCGCTTCTCGACCGTCGCCGGTGAGCGCGGTGCGGCCGACGCCGAGCGCGACATCCGTGGTTTCGCGGTGAAGTTCTACACCGAAGAGGGCAACTGGGACATCGTCGGTAACAACACCCCGGTGTTCTTCTTCCGCGACCCGCTGAAGTTCCCCGACCTCAACCACGCGGTGAAGCGTGACCCGCGCACCAACATGCGCAGCCCCGAGAACAACTGGGACTTCTGGACCAACCTGCCCGAGTCGCTGCACCAGGTGACGATCGTGATGTCGGACCGCGGCATCCCGGCGTCGTACCGGCACATGCACGGCTTCGGCTCGCACACCTACAGCATGATCAACGCCGAGGGTGAGCGCTTCTGGGTCAAGTTCCACCACCGCACCCAGCAGGGGATCAAGAACCTCACCGACGCCGAGGCCGAGGCGCTGATCGGTAAGGACCGCGAGTCGCACCAGCGTGACCTCTACGAGGCGATCGAGCGCGGCGACTTCCCGAAGTGGAAGCTCTACATCCAGGTCATGCCGGAGGCCGACGCCGAGACCTACCGGTACCACCCGTTCGACCTCACGAAGGTGTGGTCCAAGAAGGACTACCCGCTGATCGAGGTCGGCGAGTGGGAGCTCAACCGCAACCCGGAGAACTACTTCGCCGACGTGGAGCAGGCCGCCTTCAGCCCGGCCAACGTCGTCCCCGGCATCGGGTTCTCACCGGACCGGATGCTGCAGGGCCGGCTGTTCTCCTACGGTGACGCGCAGCGGTACCGCCTGGGTGTGAACCACCACCAGATCCCGGTGAACGCGCCGCGGTGCCCGGTCAACTCCTACCACCGTGACGGTGCCATGCGCGTCGACGGCAACCAGGGCTCCACGCCGGGCATCGAGCCGAACTCCTACGGCCGCTGGCAGGAGCAGCCCGCCTACCGCGAGCCGAGCCTGGCCGTGGGTGCGGTCGCCGACCGGTTCAACTACCGCGAGGACGACGACAACTACTACGAGCAGCCCGGCATCCTGTTCCGCAACATGACGCCGGAGCAGCAGCAGGCGCTGTTCGAGAACACCGCGCGTGCCATCAACGGCGCCTCGGAGGCGACCATCGAGCGGCACATCGCCAACTGCACCAAGGCCGACCCCGCCTACGGCGAGGGCGTCCGCAAGGCGATCGAGGCGCTGCAGGCCGGCCAGCTCTGACGAAAGGCCGACGTCACTGTCGCGTAAGACACCGCCCCGCGTGGTTCGTCCGTGCGGGGCGGTGTTCTCGTCGAGGCGAAGAATCTCGGAGAGGTGGGTTATGAGTGAGGGTGGACTGACGCCGGAGCAGGTCGAGCGCGTCGTGGCGATCGCCATGGACCTCGCGCGCGAAGGTGACACCGCGCAGCTGCTGGAGTTCCTCGACCACGGACTGCCGGTCGACGTGGCCGACCCGGCGGGGAACACCCTGCTCATGCTCGCCGCCTACCACGGCCACGCGGCCACGGTGCGCGTGCTGCTGGAACGTGGCGCGGATCCGGACCGGCGCAACGCACGTGACCAGTCACCGATCGCCGGTGCGCTGTTCAAGGGTGAGGACGAGGTCGTCGCCGTGCTCCGCGAGGCGGGCGCGGACCTCGACGCGGGCACGCCCACCGCACGGGCGGCCGCCGCCATGTTCGGCCGGGAGCACCTGCTGGACTGACTGCTCGGTCGCCTGTCACCGAGCCAGAACGGCGCGATCCCGCCCGTGAGGGAGACCGAGCCGGGAGTCACCGGTGCTGGGAACCGGTTCCGCGTCGTGCGCTGAGCACCTCGTCGAGGCGTGTGGTTGCGATGGTGTGTGCCTGCCGTGCGTCGAGGTTGCCGGTGACGACGAGCCCGGCGAGGCCCGTGGCCAGGGCGAGGAGTTCGTACGCGTCGGTGCGGAAAGTCGCCGGAACGTGTTCGGTGTCGCCGGTCTGCGGGTCCGCGCTCGCGTGGAGCAGGTGGGCGAGGAGGGCCGCGAGTTCGTCGTAGCCCTGGGTGAGCCGCTCCCTGAGTTGCGGTCGAGTGTGGGCGTACGTCTCGAATGCCTGCGCGACTCGGACGAGTCGGCAGTCGTCGGCTGTGCGGGGGATGAGTTCGCCCAGCACCACGGTCAGCACGCGCCGGGGATCGGCGGCGCTGTCCTCGCTGGAAAGTCGTTCGCGCACACGGTCGGTGCCGTGGCTGTTGATCGTCGTGAACGCCTCGGCCAGCAGGTCGTCCTTGGTGCGGAAGTAGTGCTGGACCCGGCCGACGGAAACCCCTGCCGCGTCCGCGACACGGCGGATGCTGACCTGCTCCGTTCCCTCGGTGTCGACGATCGCGAAGACCGCGTCCAGTATGTCCCGGCGCCGTTGCTCGTGCGCGGCACCGAGACCGCGGACCGCGTTTCTGTCCTTCCCCATCACTGCCTTTTCCAAGTCGTTCGTATTGATTTGACGAACCAATCCGGGCTCGGTAATGTCTTCAGTATATCAATACGAACGTATTGAACAGAGTGGGGAGGGGCACAGTGGGAGCCGTCGTCGTGGTCATCGGTCTGGCCTTGCTGGTTCAAGGAGGCGGAGGGCTGATCAACAACGTGTTCGCCGACTCGAACAGCTGGTTCGTGCTCAACTACGTCGCGATGCCCGAAGCACTGCATGTCATGGGGCACGCGCTGATGCTGGTGGCCGGGCTGTTCCTGGTGGTGCGTCGTAAGGGCTGGCGGTGGCTGCTCGACGACTGACCATGCCGTCGCACCATCGGTTCCGTCGATGCCACCGGCATCCGGCAGCCGGGTGAAGAAATCCGGTGCGGCCGGGTGACTGCGGCCGCACCGGATTTCCGTTCAGCGAGCCGGTACCGGATCGCCGTGGCTGTCGATGTGGAACCAGTCGAAGGCCACGTCGAGGCCGGTGGACGTCGCGGGCCCGTTGAACGCCACCAACCCCGCGTGCGCGGGTTCGGCGCTCAGCGTGGTGGCCCCGAAGAACCGGTAGACCTCTCCGTCGCCGGAGTAGTACGCCTTGTACGTGTTCCCGAGCTTCACGAGCCGGAGCCAGATGGCGCCGTCCTCGCCCACGATGCGCTGGGCGTCGGCTCCGGTGACCTCCATGCTCGTCGCCTTGCCGCTTTCCTCGGTCAGCAGCACGACGCGCAGCTTGTTGATCTCGGCTTTCTCGTCCGCCATCTCCCACGCGAGCTTGACGTAGTTGTCGTCGTCGGCATAGGCGACGAGTCCACCCTGCTCGTTGTCGTGGGCGAGCGGCCGGGAGAAGACGAGCCTCGACTCCGCCGTCCAGTCGCCGTCGACCTCCTGCAGCGCGAGGTTCTTCGCCGACCCGGCTTCTCCTTCCAGATCGCCCTGCTGCGCGGTGATGACGAGTGCGCCGTCGGCGAGCCGCACGGCGTCGGCGTCGTGCCGCACCCACCGCCACCGGTCGTCGAGCTCGCCGGGGTCGAACTCGTCACTGCCGTCCAGAGCGGTGCCGAAGTCCACTGTGTACACCGTCGAGGAGCCGCCGTTGGTCACGGTGACAGTCGCGCGCCCCGTCGGGTGGTCGGCCTGCTCCACGCGCACGGTCGCCGCGGGGTCGTGGGCCACGGCCTCCACCGTCGCCACCGACTCGGCATCGGGCGGCAGCAGGGTGTTGTAGTGGTGGACGTCCGGGTCGAACGACGCCGGTTGCGCGCCGTTGACCGACAGACTCGCCAGGGTGGTGTCGGGCACCAGTTCGAGGACGTAGTTCTTCACCAGCGGCCCGAAGAACGACTGCCCGGTGACCTTGACGACCGCCGTCCCGGGCACGTTGTCGGCCTGCGAGACGATCTCGTAGCGGGCGTCGAGGTCGGCCGTCCGCACCTCGGTGATCGTCGGCGATCCTCCTGCCGCGACCGGGATCCGGTAACTGTCGGCCGAAAGGTCGAACCCACCGTGTTCCGTTCCGTTCACGACGAACGTGGCCGACAGCGGCCCGTCGTCCACCGGGATCTCTCTGCCACTGAACTCCTGCCAGTACTCCACGTTGGTGTCGCGCCAGTCGGCCGCGTCGATCTCGTGCTGGACGAGCTTGTCCCGCACCTCGGCCCATCGGCGCGCGTCGAGGGACGGCTTCAGCGAATCCCACGTCTCCCTCATCCACGTCACGTACTGGACGCCCATCTGGTAGCGGTACACGAGCTCCTCCCAGAAGATCCGGCCGTTGTCCATCCGGTGGTCCCACGGCACGTGGTGGAACCACATCAGCAGGTTCTCCGGAGTGGACTCGATGTCGCCGTAGCGCTCGGCCAGGGTGGGGAAGTACTGGGCGGTGAAGTCGCTGCCCGTGGGAGAGCGGTCGTAGCCGAGCCCGGCGCTGTCGGCCTTGTTGTAGTAGACCGGACTCCAGTCGTCCTTCATGAACCACTGGGACGGGTACGGCTCGTAGTGCTCGCCGTCGGCGAACTGGTGCGCGACGCCCAGAGGTGTCTGGTAGCTGACCAGCGCTTCCCAGGAACCCATCATCATCCGCACGATCGTGTCGACGATGCGGTCGTCGTTGCTCCACGTCATCCGCACCCAGTCGGTGGCGATCCGCTCCGAGTCCAGCGTCCAGTCCCAGGCCAGACGACCGAAGGCGAACAGGTTGGCCTGCGAGAAGTGGTGGCCCGTGAGGTTGTCGGCGTTGCCGAGGTTCGCCACACCCACGATCGCCGTGTCCGGATGGCCCTGGGCCGTGCCGTCCACGATGTGGCCGACCAGGCGGTCGTCGAGAAGTTCACCGTGTTCGTCGGTGGTGTACGTGTCGGTGCGCAGCACCTCCTGCCACATGGGGCCGAGATAGCACAGCATCGTGTTCTGGCCAGTGTACTCCTGGGTGATCTGCAACTCCAGCGCCTGGTTGGTGTTCTCCAGGCGCCCGAACATGGGGTTGAACGGCTCACGGGCCTGGAAGTCCAGCGGTCCGTTCTTGGTCTGGAGGAACACGTTGTCCGCGAACCGCCCTGTCGACCCGTCGTCCTGGGGTTCGTCGTCGATGTGGCCGAACTCCAGGTACGCGCGCTTGAGCCGATCGTCGTCGACGTCGGCGTTGTAGACGAACGTGCGCCAGTACACCGTCATCCCGAGCGGTGCGAGGGCGGCGGCGATGCCGTTGGCACCGTCACCGTGATCGTAGCCGAAGTCCTGCGGCCCCGGTTGCCCTTCGGAGTTCGCCTTCACGGTGAAGCCGGTGAAGTCGGGGATCGCGTCCCGGATGTGCTCGGCCTTCCGGTGCCACCAGTCACGGAACTCCGCGCCGTACGGGTCGAGCTGGTCCTCGGTGAGGGTGTCGGGAGCGAACCGTTCGTCGGTGGGTGCGGTGTACTTGACGGACAACGCGACCCTGATCCCGTAGGGCCGCAGCGCGTCGGCGAGCGCGGCCGTCTGCTCCACGTACTCGCGCGTCAGGTAGGCGTTGTCCGCGTTGACGTTGTTGATCGTGATGCCGTTGACGCCCACCGAGGCCAGTGCGCGCGCGACCACGAGGTAGCGGTCCAGGATGACGGGCAGGTTGCGGTCGGCGCTCTCGCCCGTGGCCGCGAAGTTGAAGACGGCGCCGTTCTCGCCGTTCAAACCGCCGGTGCCGGTGGCGTCGTTGCCGGCGTAGAGCCGTTCGGTCTCCCAGTAGTTCAGGTGCCGGTTGGCGATCCTGGGCTTCTCGGTGACGTCCAGGCCGGTGATGGGCTGCTGTGTCTGCATCCGCCGCAGGAACGCGAAGGTCCCGTACAGCGCGCCGATCTCCGTGTTGGCGGCGATGACGGTGAAGTCGTGTCGTCCGCGGGAGACCGAGCGGATCAGGTATCCCTCGTCGCCCACTGTCCGGAGCTCCTCGGAGGGAGCGTGCCGCCGCACGAGCTGCGAGGTCTCCGGCGTGCCCACCACGACGGCTCCGTCCGGAACGCGTTGTCCCGGTTTCGTGCTGACGGGCACCTCCCTGCCGAGGAGCCCTTCCAGACCTCTCGCCAGCTCGTCTTTGGCCGCTTCGAGGGACGTCGCCACGAGGTGCTCCCGGGAACCCGGTTCCATCCGCAGGTCACGGGTGTGCCGATGGACCGGGTTCTTCCCGGCGTTCTGCACGATGACGGTGGTGGCGGACTTCGCGTACCGCTTTCGAAGCGCCGGATCGCTGATCGGCGGGTAACGCAGCCACAGGTCCGAGCCACTGTAGTGGTGGGCGGGTGTCGCGGACGCTTCGGGAATCGTGGGCGCGCCGGTCAGCAGGGTCGCTACCAGCACGACCGGAACGAGCAGCGCGAACGCTGCTCTCCGGTGTCGCGGACGTCTCCTCATCTCGCGGGCTCCTTTGCCGTGTCGCCGAACGTGGAGAGCAGCCGGGAGGAAATCGGTTCAGGTGAACACGGGTGTCCATTGCGGACACCACGAGAGCTGATCACCTTGTCGTTCTCGAACGAGTGTGGAAACGCCCACGCCGCTCGTCAAGAGCCCGTAAGCGGTGAAACGTGTTTCATCGAACCGAAAGTTTTCGGCTCACGGGTTCCTCGGGCGCCGGTACGCGATTCGGGGTAGGTGGTAGGCGAGGTCCACGGCCGTCTCGACGGCCTCGTCCTCGGTGAGCCGGTGTTCCGTGACGAGGCGGGCCAGGTATCCCGCGTCGATCCGGCGGGCGAGGTCGTGCCGCGCCGGGATGGAGGCGAAGGCACGCGTGTCGTCCACGAACCCCGAGGTGTTGTAGAAACCGGCCGTTTCGGTCGCCAGCTCGCGGAAGCGCCGCATACCGTCGGGGCTGTCGAGGAACCACCACGGCGCGCCCAGCCGCACCGAGGGGTAGGCACCGGCCAGCGGTGCCAGCTCACGGCTGTAGACGGTCTCGTCCACGGTGAACAGGACGAGCCGGAAGTTCGGGTGGTGGCCGAACTCGTTGAGCAGAGGTCGAAGACCGCGGGTGAACTCGGCGGCCACCGGGATGTCGAAACCCTTGTCGGGGCCGAAGGCCCGGTGGATGCCGTCGTGGTGGTCGCGCCGCACTCCGGGGTGAAGCTGCATCACCAACCCGTCCTCGCAGGACATCCCCGCCATGACGAACAGCATGTGCCCGGCGAACGCCTCGGCCTCGTCCTGGGTCACCTTCCCCTCGAACGCGGCGGCGTAGATGCGCGCGGCCTCGGCGTCGTCGAGGGGTGTGGTGTCGGTGCCCAGGTGGCCGTGGTCGGTGGCCAGCGCACCGGCGAGGACGAACGCCTCCCGCTGCCTGCGCAACGCGTCGAGGAACCCGGGATAGTCGGAGGTGTCGACACCGGTGAGCCCGCCGAGTTCCTCGATGCGCTCCGCCCAGCCCTCGTGGGTCACGTGCACGACGGCGTCGGGCCGGAACGTGGGAATCACCTGTTCGCCGAGGCCGTCCTCGCGAAGCCGGGTGTGGTGCCGTAGGTCCGACGTGGCCGGGTCGGTGGTGGAGATGAGTTCGATGTTGAAGCGGCGCAGCAGCGCCCTCGGCCGGAAGTCCGGATCGGACAGTTTTATCGCCAGTTGGTCGTAGATGTCGTCGGCGGTGTCGGCGGACGGCTGGGTTCGGACTCCGAAGACCTCGGAGAGTTCGTGCTCCAACCAGTACCGCGACGGCGTCCCCCGGAACAGGTGCCAGTTGGCGCACAGTCGTCGCCAGATCGCCCGGGGGTCGGTCTCCACCGCGCCGCCGTCACGTCGCGGAACCCCGAGGTCCTCCAGCCTTATCCCCTGTGACACCAGCATGCGGGTGACGTAGTGGTCGGGCACCACGAGCAGCCGCGCCGGGTCCGGAAACGGCGTGTCGTCGGCCAGGACCTGGGCTTCCACGTGGCCGTGCATGCACACGAGCGGCAGCGATCGGGTCGCGGCGTAGAGGCGTCGGGCGACGTCCCGGGTGGCGGGGTCGGCGGGAAGAGCGCGGTCGGGGTGAAGGACGAGCGGTGTGGCCATGTGCTGGTTTCCTCCGCGTCGATGAGGGTGATGAAAAGGGTTGCATGGGCGACCTTGCTGGATCAAGCATGAACGAAATCCGGTGTTGACAAGGAGTTGCAAACGATTGCACGATGCGTCGGACACGTGCGAGGATGCACGTCCCTCACGGAAAGCGGGCGGGAAACGTCATGGCAGTGACGATTCGAGACGTGGCGAAGGCCGCGGGAGTGTCGGCGTCGACGGTGTCCCGTGCGCTGTCGGGGTCGGAGCTGGTCGATCCGCGTACTCGTGAGCACGTGCTGCGGGTGGCCGACGAGCTCGGTTACGTGCCCAACCGGGCGGCTCGGGGGCTCATCACGGGTCGCACGGGCAACCTCGGCCTCATCCTGCCCGACCTGGCCAACCCGTTCTTCCCGGAGGTGGTCAAGGGCGTCCAGGCCCGAGCGCGGGAAGCCGACTACTCGGTGTTCCTCGCCGACACCGACGAGGATCCCACCGCCGAACTCGGCCTGGTGCGCGCACTGGCGAAGCAGGTGGACGGCATCATCCTGTGCTCACCGCGCATGAGCACGGAGGACATGCGGGCGGCCGCGACGTGCTCGTGCGTGGTCGCCGTGAACCGGCGCGGTGCGCAGGTCCCGGCGATCACCATCGACAACGTCGACGGGATGAGGCAGGCCATGGCACACCTCGCCGCGCTGGAACACCGCAGGATCGGCTACGTCGCGGGGCCGCGCAGTAGCTGGTCGAACCGGGAGAGGGCACGTGGCATCCGGTTGGCGGCCGAAGCCGAGGGCGTCGAACTCGTGGAGGTCGGACACGTGCCTCCACGGTTCGAGGGCGGGGTCGCCGCGGCCGACCTCGTCGTCGCCGCGAAGGTCACCGCCGTGGTGGCCTACAACGACCTCGTCGCGATGGGACTGATGAGCCGGCTCGCCTCCCGTGGGATCGCGGTTCCGCAGGAGATCAGTGTCGTCGGCATCGACGACATCCCGCTGGCGGGCATGTTCACTCCCGGCCTGACGACGGTGTCGGTTCCCAAGGAGCAGTGTGGTCGCGCGGCGGTCGAGCTGCTGTTGAAGCTGCTGGACGAGCCCGGAGTCCGGGCTCCGCGCCGCGAGGTCCCCACACAACTGCTGGTTCGGGACACGACCACGGTCGCCCGACGAAGTCCGTAATCGGAAAGTCCTCCCGCCGACCAAAGGCTGCTCGGCGTCACAGAAGGGATTCGACCGATGCGCAGGAACATCGTGGCGGGCGCACTTGCCGCCGCACTACTGGCCGCCTCGTGCGGCGCGCCCGAAAGCCCCGGCCCCCAGCAGGCGGCCGGGCCGATCCCGGACAAACCCTCGAGTCCCGTCACCCTCGACATCCTCGACGTGGCGGGCAACCTCCAACTCACCCAGGGAATGATCGACGAGTTCGTCGAGAAACACCCGGACATCGTCTCCGGCGTGACCTACAGCAAGGCACCGGCTCCCGACCTGATCGGCAAGGTCAAGTCCCAGCAGAACGCGGGAAGAGTCGACATCGGACTCGTGCTGACCGGTGTGGACGGACTGTCGGCCGGTATCGAGCAGGGGTTGTGGG
Organism: Saccharomonospora cyanea NA-134; assembly: GCF_000244975.1. Taxonomy (NCBI): domain Bacteria; kingdom Bacillati; phylum Actinomycetota; class Actinomycetes; order Pseudonocardiales; family Pseudonocardiaceae; genus Saccharomonospora; species Saccharomonospora cyanea. Next base: position 2,317,152 of record NZ_CM001440.1, read on the forward strand.
AGGAGATCCTGCCCAAGCACGCCGACCGGCTCCCGGGCATGGACGACTACCTGGAGCCCGCTGCCGAGATGCAGAAACTCGCGCAGGGACACGGTGTGACGGTGACGTACTATCCGTCGGGACCGTTGATCGAGTACCTGCCCTCGCGGGTGCCGGACCCGCCGCGCACGGCACAGGAGCTGCTCGACTACGCCAAGGCGAACCCCGGCAAGGTGGAGTACGCGCGGCCGTCGAACTCCGGTCCGGGCCGGACGTTCCTCATGGGCCTGCCGTACATCCTGGGGGACGCCGACCCCAGGGACCCGGTCAACGGCTGGGACAAGACGTGGGACTACCTGGCCGAGTTGAACTCCTACGTCGACCGCTACCCGTCGGGCACCACACAGACCATGACGGACCTGGCCAACGGCACCGTCGACATCGTCGTCACCACCACGGGGTGGGACATCAACCCCCGGGCACTGGGCACCGTGCCCGCCGAGGCGGAGATCGGAACCCTGGAAGGTTTCCACTGGGTCACCGACGCTCACTACGCGGTCATCCCCAAGGGGGCGACGGCCGACCAGCAGGCGGCGGCGTTGCAGCTCATCCAGTTCATGCTCACCAAGGAGCAGCAGGCCAAGGCCTACGACGAGGGCTACTTCTATCCGGGCCCGGCGGTGAAGGGCGTGGACATCTCCATGGCGCCCGAGTCGAGCCAGGAGGTCATCCGGCGTTACGGCAGGCCGGAGTACGACCAGCTGATCGCCGGCAACCCGAAGGAGACACCCCTCGACGCCAAGACGATGGTCGAGGCCTTCGACCGGTGGGACCGCGAGATCGGCGGCGCGAAGGTGGACGAATGATCCCGGGCGCCGGACGCGACGCCGGAACAGCGGGAGTGGAGGTTGCATGACTGGGTCACATCGCGGCGACACCGACGCGCCTGCGGCACCCCGACGGACCGAGACGTTCTCGACACTGCGCCTGCAGGGGGTCGGGCGCACCTTCGGCAGGACGGCCGCGCTCGAAGGCCTGGATCTGGAGATCCGGCGCGGCGAGTTCATCGCCCTGCTCGGTCCCTCGGGGTGCGGCAAGTCGACCGCACTGAACTGCCTCGCCGGGCTCCTGCCGCTCACGTCGGGCAGCATCTGGCAGGACGAGACACGCATCGACGTGTTGCCACCGGAGCGGCGCGGGTTCGGCATGGTGTTCCAGAACTACGCGCTCTTCCCGCACATGTCGGTGAGGAAGAACGTCGCTTTCGGACTGACGATGCAGCGGCTCCCGAAGGCGGAGGTCGCTCGCAGGGCCGACGAGGCCATCCGCCTCGTGCGGCTGGAGGAACACGCCCACAAGCTCCCCGGCCAGTTGTCGGGTGGCCAGCAGCAGCGCGTGGCCATCGCGCGGGCCATCGTCCTGGAACCCTCGCTGGTGCTCATGGACGAGCCGCTGTCCAACCTGGACGCCAAACTGCGGCTGGAGATGCGCACGGAGATCCGCAGGCTGCACCAGAGCCTGGGGCTGACCACGGTCTACGTCACGCACGACCAGGAGGAGGCACTGTCACTGGCCGACCGACTCGTGGTGCTGCGTGACGGCACCGTGCAGCAGATCGGGACCCCGGAGGACCTGCACAACCGGCCGGTGAACCAGCACGTGGCCGACTTCATGGGTTACCGCAACCTGATCCGGCTCACCGCGGGTGAGCCTACGGGTGACGGGACACGGGTGGAGGGCGACGGACTGAGCCTCGTGGGCAGCCAGGTCGGCGACCTCACGCCCGGTGCCGCGGTGGTGGCCGCTGTCCGGCCCGAGGACGTCACGGTGTCCGAGCCGGGCACCTCCGGGCCGAACCACTTCCGGGCGACCGTCGAGGTGGTGGAGTACCAGGGGCGCGAACTGGCCGTCGAGGCGCGGACGGAGTCGGGCGTGCGGTTGCACCTGCGCACACCGCACCGGCTCGCGCCCGGTGACGACGTCGTGCTCGGTGTGGCAGTGGAGCGGTTGCTGGTGTTCCCCGACGACGGGACGGCGAGCGGGGAGCCGGGGAGCGCGCCGGCGTTGCCGGGACAGGAGCCGGCGTGATGGCCGCGGCACCCGTCACCGCGGCGCCACCGGAGGAGAGCCGGGGGCAGAAGTCACCGGGTCCTCGTCCGGCCCTGCGGCACCGACTCGCCGAACGCGGCATAGACCGGCAGCTGCTCCTGCTGCTGCCCGCCGTGGTGTTCATCGTGGGCCTGTTCGTCTACCCGTTCTTCTACGGACTGGGCCTGTCGTTCCAGCCGCAGAACGGCGGCGGCCCCTTCGCCGACTACGCACGGTTCTTCTCCGACCCCTACCAGTTCAGCACCATCTGGAAGACCCTGGTGCTCGCCGTTCCGGCCGCGCTGCTGAACGTACTGGCCTCGGTGCCGATCGCCTACCGGATGCGGGGACGGTTCCGTGGCAAGCGGCTACTGATGATCGTGCTCGTCGTCCCGATCACGCTCGGCACGGTGCTCACGGCCGAGGGGCTGCTGAACTTCCTCGGCCCGTCGGGGTGGTTCAACCGGGCGCTGCAGGCGATCGGGCTGATCGACGAGCCGCTGCGTCTCATCAACAACTACTGGGGCGTCTTCTTCTCCCTGGTCATCACGGGTTTCCCGTTCGCGTTCCTGCTCATCTCGTCGTACCTGTCGGGAATCGATCCGTCCCTGGAGAAGGCGGCGGCGACGCTCGGCGCCGGCTGGTGGGACCGGTTCCGGCACATCACGCTGCCGTTGTTGGCGCCCGGCCTGGCCACCACGTTCTGCCTCACGTTCGTCCTGGCCTTCAGCGTGTTCCCGTCGGCGATCCTGGTCGGTAATCCGTCGGGGGAGACCCGGGTGATCTCGATCGCCGCCTATCAGGCCGCCTACGAGCAGTACGACTACCCGTTCGCCTCCACCATCGCGATGATCATGGGCGCCGTCGAGCTCGTCGTGGTCGGCGTGGTGTTGCTGTGGCGGTCCCGCCTCTACACCGGTTCGACGGGAGGAAAGGGATGACGACCCCGACGATCCCTCGACTGACCTCCGGCACTCGCTCCCGGCGCAGGATGGTGGCCAGTCCCGGCGCCTGGCTGGTCTGGGGCGGGGTGGCGTTCTTCCTCGTCGGCCTGCTCGGTGTGGTGGCCTCGGTGGTGGTGAACTCGTTCGGCACGCGCTGGTTCGACGCCTGGCTGCCGGAGGGGATGACCACCCGCTGGTACACCGAGGCGTGGCAGGACTTCGGGCTGAGCGAACTCATCCTGGTGACCGTGCAGGTGGCGGCGGCCGTGGTGGTGCTCTCGCTGCTCATCGGCGTTCCCGCCGCGTACGTGCTGGCGCGCCGCGACTTCCCCGGCAAGAAGCTGGTCTACCTGGCGTTCTTGCTGCCGATCCTCATGCCGCCCATCACCTACGGCATCCCGCTGGCGACCGTGCTCTACAAGTTCGGGTTCGCGGGCAACCTCTCCGGCGTGGTCCTCGCCAACCTGGTGCCGTCGGTGCCGTTCGTGATCATGACCATGACACCGTTCATCGAGCAGATCGATCCGTCGATCGAGCGGGCGGCGCGGATGTGCGGTGCGGGACTGCGCGCGGTGTTCGTGCGCATCCTCGCCCCGCTGCTGATCCCCGGAATCCTCGCGGCGGGCATCCTCGTGCTCGTGCGCACCGTCGGCATGTTCGAGCTGACGTTCCTCACCGCAGGCCCCGACTCGCAGACGCTCATCGTGGCGCTGTTCCACTCGATGTCGGCGGCGGGTATCCGCGCGCAGCAGTCCGTGGACGCGATGGCCGTCATCTACACCCTCATGATGCTGGTCCTGCTCGTGATCGCCCTGCGTTTCGTCAACCCGACGCAGCTGGTGGCCCGCGTGAAGGAGGAGCCCGAACCGTGAAGATCACCGATGCCCGGGTCGTCGTGACGTGCCCGGGCCGCAACTTCGTCACGCTCAAGATCGAGACCGACGAGGGGCTGACGGGTGTCGGCGACGCCACGCTGAACGGTCGGGAGCTCGCCGTCGCCGCGTACCTGCGCGACCACGTCGTTCCGCTGCTGATCGGTCGCGACCCGCACCGCATCGAGGACACCTGGCAGTACCTCTTCCAGGGCGCGTACTGGCGGCGCGGGCCGGTGACCATGAGCGCGATCGCGGCGGTGGACACCGCGTTGTGGGATATCAAAGGCAAGGCCGCGGGATTGCCGGTGTACCAACTGCTCGGCGGGCGCAGCCGGGAGGGCGTCACCGTCTACGGCCACGCCAACGGCGAGACCGTCGACGAGGTGCTCGGCGAGGTCGCCCGGTTCGTCGACCTCGGCTACCGCGCCGTGCGGTTGCAGTGCGGTGTTCCCGGGCTGCCCTCCACCTACGGGGTCAGCGCCGACAAGATGTTCTACGAACCCGCGCGCGGCACGGTGCCGGAGGAGAACGTCTTTTCGACCGAGAAGTACCTGGAGTTCGTGCCCACGCTGTTCGCCCGTGCCCGCGAGGAGTTCGGGCCCGAGCTGCGCATGCTGCACGACGTGCACCACCGGCTCACCCCGATCGAGGCCGCCAGGCTGGGTCGCAGCCTCGAACCGTACGGGCTGTTCTGGCTGGAGGATCCCGTGCCCGCCGATCTGCAGGAGGGGTTCCGGCTCATCCGCGAGCACACCACGACCCCGATCGCGGTGGGCGAGGTGATCAACTCGATCTGGGACTGCGCCGACCTGATCCGCAACCAGTTGATCGACTTCATCCGCTGCACGGTCGTGCACGCGGGCGGGATCACCCACCTGCGGCGCATCTTCGACCTCGCGGCCCTGCACCACGTGCGCTCGGGCTCGCACGGCGCGACGGACCTGTCGCCGGTGTGCATGGCCGCCGCCCTGCACCTCGACGTGAGCATCCCCAACTTCGGGTTGCAGGAGTACATGCGGCACACCGACGCCACCGACGAGGTGTTCCCGCACGGCTACCACTATGCCGACGGTTACCTGTTCCCCAGCGAGGAGCCGGGGCTGGGAGTGGACATCGACGAGGAGGTCGCCGCCCGATACCCGTACCGCCAGGCGTACCTGCCCGTGAACCGGCTGGAGGACGGGACGGTGCATCCCTGGTGAGCAGTGCGGACACAGTGAACACGTCGAACACGGCGTGCCCCGACGTCCTCGTGCTGGGGGAGCCGCTGGTCGAGGTGTCCACGACGGAGCCGTTCCGCGACGGCGCGTCCGTACGGCTGGCGTTCTCCGGGGACGCGCTCAACGCCGCGGCGGCCGCCGCCGCGGCCGGGGCCCACACGGCGCTGCTCGCCCGCGTGCCCGACGACGAGCTCGGAGACGCCCTCGTGGCGAAGGTGACCGAACTCGGCATCGACGCGGGCACCGTGATCCGGGTGCCCGGCCAGCACGGCGTGTACTTCACACACAGTGATCCCTCGGGGCGGCGACAGTTCGCCTACGCCCGGTCGGGCAGTGCGGGCTCGGCCCTGCGCCCGGAAGACGTCACAGGGGCCGTGGAGGGCGCCGGTGTGGTGCTCTCCAGCGGGATCACCGCCGCGGTGTCCGAGAGTGCGGCCGCCACCGTGCTGCACGCCGCCGAACGCGCGCGCCGGTTCGTCTACGACCCGAACTACCGGCCCCGCCTGACGAGCGCGCAGGAGGCGGCCGCGACGTTGCGCCGGATCGCCCCGCTGGCCGAGCTGGTCACGCCGTCGTGGCCGGACGAGGCGTGGTCGCTGTTGGGACTCTCCACCGAGGCCACCCCGCACGACGCCGTGGCCGCGACTCGCGCGCTCGGCGCGTCGGCGGTCGCGTTGACGCGGGGCTCCGACGGCGTGCTCGTGGGAACGGCGACCGGTGCCGTGGACGTTCCCGCGCCGCCGCCACCGCGTGTCGTGGACCAGACGGGCGCGGGTGACGTGTTCGCCGGCACCGTGGCCGCACGGCTGGCTCTCGGTGACGACCTGCTCGGCGCCGTGCGACTCGGCACGGCGGCCGCCTCCCTGTCGGTGCAGGGCCGGGGCGGAACGGGATTCCTGCCGACACTGGCGCAGAGCCGTGCGGCGGTGGAGGAGGTGAGGGTGTGAACCCGGATGCCCTGTTGCTGGCGCCGGACGACGACGTGGCGGTGGTGCTGCGTGGCTGCGGTGACGGGACCCCGCTGGCCGTGGCGGGTCGGGAGCCGGTCGTGGCTCGCGGGAACGTCCCGGGCGGACACAAGGTCGCTCTGCGGGAGATCGCCGCGGGCGAACTCGTCCGCAAGTACGGCCACGTCATCGGTGTGGCCACCCGGGACGTGTCCCCGGGCGAGCACGTGCACGTCCACAACCTCGCGATGCCCGGCGAGGCGTCCGCGTTCGCCTCGGCGGGCGCGGTGGCGGACGTCCCGGCACCGCCCGCCGACCTGCGCCGGACGTTCGACGGCATCGTGCGCCCGGACGGGTCCGTGGCCACCCGCAACTACGTCGGTGTGCTGACCACCGTGAACTGCTCGGCCACCGTGGCGCGGCAGATCGTGCGGCGCACGGAGGACGAGGTCGCCGAGCTCGACGGCGTGGACGGTGTGGTGGCCTTGACCCACGGCACCGGCTGCGGCATGGCGGCCGACGGTGACGGCTGGCGGCTGCTGCGGCGCACCCTGAGCGGCTACGCCCGGCACCCCAACATCGGTGCTCTCGTGGTGGTCGGACTCGGATGCGAGGTCAACGCGGTGGACTCCCTGATGGCCGAACTGGGCGTGGCCGGCCACGTGCCCGTCGAGTCCTACACCATCCAGGACGCGGGCGGCACCGTCGAGGCGATCAGCCGGGGCGAGAAGCTGGTCCGCGACATGGGCGCCCACCTTGCGGGCACGCGACGCCGCCCGGTCGCCGTCGAGCATCTCGTGCTGGGCCTGCAGTGCGGCGGCTCGGACGCGTGGTCGGGCCTGACCGCCAACCCGGCGCTCGGTGTGGCCTCCGACCTGCTGGTGACCGCGGGCGGCACCAGCGTGCTCGGCGAGACACCGGAGATCTACGGTGCCGAACGGATGCTCGCGCAGCGAGCCGTGCGACCGGAGGTGGCCGACGCCCTGTTGGAGCGCATCACCTGGTGGGAGCACTACACCCGCGACCACGGCACCACATTGGACGGCAATCCCTCACCCGGCAACAAGGAGGGTGGCATCACCACGATCCTGGAGAAGTCGCTGGGAGCGGTGGCCAAGGCCGGGCGCAGCCCGCTTGAGGCCGTCTGCGGCTACGCCGAGCCGATCCCGACACCAGGCCTGGTGTTCATGGACACGCCCGGCTACGACCCCGTGTCGGTCACCGGCATGGTCGCCGGTGGTGTGAACCTCGTCTGCTTCACCACGGGCCGCGGTTCGGTTTTCGGCAGCCGCCCGGTGCCGACCGTGAAGCTGGCTACCAATGCCGACACCGCGGCTCGCATGGCGGGCGACATGGACGTGGACTGCTCGCCGATCGTCGAGAACGGAGTCGACGTGGCCGAGCTGGGAAGGCAGGTCTACGACCACTTGCTCGACGTGGCCTCCGGCAGGCGGAGCCTCAGTGAGCAACTCGGGCTCGGCGGTGAGGAGATGGTGCCGTGGCAGCTGGGGGCGGTCCTGTGACGGGCACCGTGCCGCGCCTGTCACCGACCACCGTCGACGTCGCCCACCGGCCCGACACGGTCCGCATCCTCCATCTCGGACCCGGCGCGTTCCACCGGGCCCACCAGGCGGTGTTCACCGAGGACGCGGGCGGTGACTGGGGCATCTGCGGAGTCACCCAGCGCTCGCCCGCCGTCGTCGACCAGCTCCGACCTCAGGACTGCCTGTTCACGGTCCTGGAACGTTCCCACACCGCGACGTCGTGCCGCGTGGTCGGGACGATCCGCGACGTGCTCTTCGCCCGTTCCGAACCCGAGCGGCTGCGAACCCGGTTCACCGACCCGGAGGTGAGGATCGTGTCCCTCACCGTGACGGAGAAGGGCTACCACCCCGACTCGGGCGTGATCACCCAGCTCGTGGACGGGCTCGCGGCGAGGCGGGCGACGTCGGGCGCGCCGGTCACGGTCCTCTCCTGCGACAACCTCACGGGCAACGGGAACGTGGTGCGGTCGCGGGTACTCGACGCCTGCGCCCGCCTGCCGCACGGAGACGCGCTCGCGGCCTGGGTCGCGGATCACGTGCGGTTCCCGAGCACGATGGTCGACCGCATCGTGCCGGCCACCACCGACGCCGACCGCGCCGAGGTGCGCGCCGCGCTCGGGGTGGCCGACGAGGCGGTCGTGGTGGGCGAGCCGTTCCGGCAGTGGGTGATCGAGGACGACTTCGCCGCGGGACGCCCGGCCTGGGAGGCCGTGGGCGCGCAACTGACCACCGACGTGGCGCCGTACGAGGCGGTGAAGCTGCGGATGCTCAACGGCACCCACTCGCTGCTGGCGTACCGGGGCGCGTTGGCGGGCTACGACACCATCGCCGAGGCCGTCGCCGACCCCGCGCTCGCCGACGAGGCGGTGAAGCTCATGGAGCACGACGTACTGCCGACGCTCACCGTCCCCGACGACGTTGACATCACCGCCTACCGGAAGCAGGTGCTGGAGCGTTTCGCGAACCCGGCCCTGCGGCACCGCACCACGCAGGTCGCCATGGACGGGTCGCAGAAACTGCCGCTGCGCCTGCTCGGCACGATCCGCGATCGGCTGGCCGCGGGTGCGATGCCTGTGCGGGCGGTCCGGGCCGTGGCCGCGTGGATGGTGTACGTCGCGGTGGGAGCGGACCGGCACGGCAGGCCGTTGCCGCTCGACGATCCGCTCGCCGAACGTCTCCGCGCGGCAGCGGGCGCAGCCGACGCACCGCGCGTGATCGTCGACGGGCTCCTGTCGGTGGGGGAGGTGTTCGGCGAGGACCTGCCCGACCACGCGGCGTTGCGCGCAGCGCTTGTGGAGTCGGTGGCGGAACTGCTGGCCCGGGTTGCCGACGTGCGTTGAGCGGTGCGATGTCGAGCGCGCGCCACGCGGCTGCGGTCCCGTCGACACGTGTGGTCGGGTCAGAAGCGGTAGCGGACCACCCAGACGCCGCGGCGGGCTTGTGCGGGCCAGTGGGCGAACCAACGCGCGAGGAGGCGGTACAGGGGTGTCAGCTGTTGGCTTTCGGGCGCGGCGGCGCCGGTCTGTTCGTCGACGAAGGCCAGCCTGGGGTTGAGTGCCACGACGTCGTGCGGGTCGTTGAAGCCGAATCCGCGAAACTCCGTGGGCATGCCGACCGACCGGGTGTAGTAGCCGGTCATCCGGGCGGCGATCCTGGTGTAGGCGTTGAAGACGAGCTCGCCGCCGGTGAAGTGGTCGGTGATGCGCGCCAGCACGCGCCTGTTCCCTTCCTCGGTGAGAAACCCGAACAGGCCGTCCGCGACGAGGATCGTCGGGCGATCGCGCGGGATCCGGTCGGTCCAACTCGGGTCGAGCAGTGAGGCACCGACCGCGTGGGCGTTCTCGTGCTGCGGCATCAGCTCCTTGCGCAGCGCGATGACCTCGGGGAAGTCGACATCGTACCAGTCCACTGTGGCCGGGGGAGCGAAGCGGACCATGCGGGTCTCCAGGCCGCAGCCCAGTTCGACGACCACGGCGTCACGATGTGCGCGCACGAAGTCGTCCACGGCTCGGTCGAGGATGCTGGTGCGGATGGCGATCGCGTCCCGCACACCGGGTCCCAGCTTCACCGTGTCGATGTCGTAGTCGAGCCGGTGTACGAGATCGGCGGCCATCGGGTCCCGCAGGATCGGGTTCTTCGCCCGGCTGTCCAGCGCCCGGCCCTTCAACGTGATCAACAGGGTCTTCTGGATCGGGGTGAGGTGGTCGATGCGGTGTGTCCTCATTCTCGCCCTCCCGGGTCGTCGAGGTCTCCGTGGTGTCCCGCGGCGTGCTCCGTGGCGGACTCGCGGATGCGCTCACCGGCCGGTGACTTGGTGAACTCGCCCATCGAGGCGTAGAGATCCAGCATGGCCAGGCCGATGCGGCTCGCGTGTTCACGGTCGAGCGGGTCGACACCGAAACGTCTGGCGAGATGACCGTGCAGCACGATCGTTCCGCTGTGCATCGCCGCCATCACCGCCGCCGCGTCACGAACTCTGGCCGAGCCGGGGGGAAAGCGCTCCGGCCACGTATGGCTGAGAAACTCTTCGGCGCTCGCGGTGAGCTCGTCGAACACCGTTGTGGCGGGGGAACCCTCGGCCGGTGACTCGACCAAGGCCCGCGCGAGGTAACGCAGAAGCGGACCGCTGGTCGCGTAGAGAGCGGCCAAGGTGCCCGGTTCGCCGAGGGTGTCCTCGGCGACGTGGCGTGTCAGCCGTCGGCGGAACTCCTCGACCACCGCATCGTCGCATGCCTTCCGCAGGGCGTCCTTGGACCGGAAGTGATGCTGCACCAACCCGAGGGAGACCCCGGCCGCCTCGGCGATTCCCCGCATCGTGGCGCCCTTGATGCCGTGCTCGGCGAACTGAGCCAGCGCGGCGTCCCTGATCCTGGCGCGGGCTGTGAGGTCCTCCGGCGGTCGGTCACCGGAGCCGAGAACCGAATTCATACGCCTGGACCATACAGATGTATTGCATACAAGTCAACTGTATTGCCGATGTGGCGCCCTACGAGGCGGTGAAGCTGCGGATGCTCGACGGCACGCACTCGTTGCTGGCGTACCGGGGGCGTTGGCGGGTTATGGCACCATCGCCGAGGCCGTCGCCGACCCCGCGCTCGCCGACGAGACGGAACGTCTTCGCGACCCGATGACACGTCGAGCCGGATAGCTGCCGACACATGAGCAGAACCTGTCGTGATGGCCAACGGTAGGTCGGCCTCGCCCTGTCACGACTCCTTCAAGCCCGGCTCCGGAAGCGGTACACGGCCCAAGGCGATCGTGGGCTCCCCGGCTTGGCGGCAGTATCCACATACGACCCTTGGGCGAATCGTTGTGTGTTGTGTCTCCCCGGTTTGGAGTCAGGTGGAGGCTTCGATATTGCTGTGAGTGGCTCTACGGTCTCGATCACGCATCGTTGCTGCGACTGTTCGGTTTTCGTGCTCAGGGTCTCTTGAGCTGCGTGGTTGCGGCGGCTAATTTTCCGGGCGTTTTGGCTTGTTCGTCAGGCGCAAGGTGACCGCGGTGGCATGAGCAACTTCAACGCGGCGACGTTGACGCCGACTCTGGTGATGAAGGGCCGCGACCGCGACACCCACCCCGGCAAGTCGCTGCAGTACAACTTCAAGATCTGTGCTGCGTCCGGCGAGGACTGCACCGAGTCCGGATGGCAGAGCACGCCGCGCTGGACGGTGCCGGAAGGCACGCTGAAGTGGAGCGAGGACTACGTCTGGCACGGTCAGATCAGCGACACCGAGGACGCGACTCCGTGGACGTTGCCTGCCTACCTGTCGACGCGGGTACCGCAACCCTCGATCACCAGCCACCTCGCGTCGACCGAGGGCGTCGACCCTGGCGTGGGGAACTACTCGACCCAGGTCACCGATGCCACGGTCTCGGTACCGGGACCCGACCTGTCGGTGATCCGCACCTACAACAGCCTCGATCCCCGTCAGGGGCTGGCGTTCGGTTCCGGCTGGGCCACCCGCTGGGACACCCGCGTGCGTTCCGAGGACGACACGGACACCGTGCTCGTCACCTACCCGGACGGCAGGCAGGCACGCTTCGGAACGAACCCCGACGGAAGCTACGCGGCCCCGCCGGGCCAGGGCCTCAGCCTCGTCGCGGTCGAGGACGGGTGGCTGCTCCGGTTCAAGAACGGCGACAGGTACTCCTTCGACGTCAACGGCAGGCTCGTGTCCATCACCGACGCCGTGGGCCACGTGCAGGAACTGACCTACCGGGCTGACGGAACCCTGGAGCGTGCCACCGATGCCGCGTCGGGCCGTACTCTGCACTTCACCTGGGCCGATGGCCATGTCGTCGAGGTGCGCACGGGGCCTGACCCCGAGCTGAGCTGGAACTACAGCTACGACGGCGACCGCCTGACGGCCGTGTGTGATCCCACGGACGCCTGCACGACGTATGCCTACGACAACGGTTCCCACTATCCGACGGTGGTGCGGGACGCGAACCCGCACGCTTACTGGCGGCTGACCGAGACCGACGGGACCACCGCCACCAGCGAGGTCCCCGGATTCTGGGGAAGCCTGGACGGCACCGTTACCGGAGTCACGCTCGGACAGGAGCCGGGACCGCTTGCCGGCAGCCCGGCCACGGCCGCCGTGTTCGACGGCTCCACGAGCTACGTCCAGCTCCCCGACGATCTGGTACGTAACTCCGCCTACGCATCGGTGGAACTGTGGTTCAAGACCACCTCCACCACCGGTGGGGTGCTGTTCTCGACGAGTCACTACGAGCCGGGGGACGCCGCCCCCAGCGGGTCGATGCCGGTGCTGTACGTGGGCACCGACGGCAGGCTGCACGGCCACTTCTGGAACAACCAGGTCGAAGGCATGGCCAGTCCCGGCGCGGTGAACGACGGCCGGTGGCACCACGTCGTGCTCACCGGAGCCTTCGACACCCAGACCCTCTACCTCGACGGCACCGCGATCGGCACGCTCTCCGGTGAACTCGCCAACCTGGACCCGCACAACTTCCTCGGCGTGGGCGCGGTCAACGACCGGGCATGGCCTGCGGAGCCGCCGGGGCCGTGGAGTTACTTCGACGGAGCCATCGCCGAAGCGGCGTTCTACCAGCACCCGCTCGCCCCGGTCGTCGTGGCCGAGCACTACGCCGCCAGAGCCGTCTCCGATCGGCTGACGAGCGTCACGCGACCCGGCGGTGCGGTCGCAGCCGAACTGACGTACGACGACATCGCCGACCGCGTCACCACCTACGTCGACGGCAACGGAGGTACCCGGACCTACGGCAAGCCCACCGTCGAAGGCGACGGTTTCCGCTACGCCTCGGCGGTACGCGAATCCACACCGGGCAGCTACTGGCGCATGTCCGAGGCCGAAGACGTCGAGGCACACTCGAATCCCGACCTGCGGCGTGGCGTTTACCACCGGGGTGCCGGCGGTCGGGTAGACGGCCCGTTCCCGGGCGGCTCCGCGCGCACGTTCGACGGCACCGAGAGCTACGTGCGGCTGCCCGACGACACCATCCATGGTGCTCGCCGCCTGTCGGTGGAGCTGTGGTTCAAGACGACCTCGGCCAACGGCGGCGTGCTGTTCTCCATCACCGACCACAAACCCGGGGAGCCGTCATCCAACGGGTCGATGCCGGTGCTGTACGTGGGCACGGACGGCAAGCTCCACGGCCACTTCTGGCAGGGCACAGTCGCCGGAATCAGCAGTCCGACCACGGTCAACGACGGTGACTGGCACCACGTGGTGCTCACCGGTAGCGTCGACACACAGACGCTGTATCTCGACGGCGCGGCGATCGGTTCGCTCTCCGGCACGATCTCGAATCACCGGGTCCACACCTTCGTCGGTACGGGTTGGACGCCGAACCACCCCTGGCCCGCCATCGGCAGCCGCGACTGGGCCTACTTCGACGGCTCGATCGCCCAGGTCGCGGTGTATCACCACGCGCTGAGCGCCGAACGGATCGCCGCCCACCACTCGGCACGGACGGACCTCGCTGCCTACGTGGACGCGGTGCGGGCCACCGGCCCACACACCAGGTGGGGGCTCGAGGATGGTGACACGGCTCGGCACGCGGAACCGGACGCCACCACGACTCTCGGCAACTACCACGACGTGTCGCTGGGCGCCGAACCGGTGATGCGAGGTGCTCACGCCGCGAACTTCGACGGCACCGCGAGCCATGTGCGGCTGCCCGACAACGAGATCCACGGCCGGCAACGGCTCGCCGTGGAGCTGTGGTTCAAGACGACGTCGGCCGACGGCGGGGTGCTGTTCTCCATCGCCGACCACAGGCCCGGGGAAGCCTCGTCCAGCGGCTCCATGCCGGTGCTGTACGTGGGGACGGACGGCAAGCTCCACGGCCACTTCTGGAACAACTCGGTCAAGGGCATCGTGTCCGCCGAGGCCGTCAACGACGGCGAGTGGCACCACGCCGTGCTCTCGGCCGATCGCACGCGCCAGTGGCTGTACCTCGACGGGAACCTCGTCGATCACCTGGACGGCGAGATCCTGAACTACCGCACGCACGCGTTCGTCGGCACCGGGTGGACCGCCAACCTCCCCTGGCCCAGCATCGGCGAGCGAGACTGGGCCTACTTCGACGGCTCGATCGGTGAGGTCGCCGTCTACCAGCGGCCGCTGGACTCGGCGAGCATCGCCGCACACTACTCGGCCAGCACCGCCTCCACCGAGGTGCGCACCACCGACCCGGCCGGGCAGGAGACCGTCTACACCTACGACCCCACGCGCGGCGGTCGTGTCATGTCGGTGACGCTCCAGGGCGCGGGCACGACGCTGTACGAGTACGACAAGGGCGGCTTCGTCCGCCGAATCGTGGACGAGAACGGCCACGCGGTCACCTACGTCAACGACGAGCGCGGCAACCGGCTGTCCACGACCCGGTGCCGGGACGAGAGCAGCGAAGCCTGCTACACCAACTACCGGGAGTACTTCGTCAACCCCGACGACCCGCTGGACCCGCGAAACGACAGCGTCACGTTCGCGCGGGACGCCCGGTCCACGTCGAACTCGGACGACCGGTACGCCACCCGTTACGTCCTGCACGGCAACGGGCTCGTCTCGTCGGTCCTGCAACCAGGTGCCACGGGCGGTCTGCAGCGCACGACCTCCCACACCTACACCGATGGATCCGAACCCGCCGTCGGCGGCGGAACACAGCCGGCGTGGTTGCTCGAAACCACCACCGACCCGGCGGGCAACGTCACCCGCTACGCCTACACCAGCGCCGGTGACCTCGCGCGCGTCACCGACCCTGCGGGCATGGTCACCGAGTACGCCCATGACGGCCTCGGCAGGGTGATCTCGGAGACCGTCAACTCGGCCGCGTTGCCGGAGGGCTCGGCGACCACCACCTACCGCTACGACGGCGCCTCACGACTCGTGGAGCAGACCGACCCGGCCACCACCAACGCCGTGACCGGAGCCGAACACCAGCAGCGCACCACGAACGTCTACAACCCGGACGGCACGCTGGCGTCCACGACGGTGTCCGACGTGGCCGGCCACGACCCCGCCCGCACCACCAGCTACACCTACGACGAGCACGGCCGCGTGCATACCGTCACCGACCCCGAGGGCGGTGTGACCACCACGGAGTACGACGACTTCGGTGCGGTGGTGCGGACCGTGAACCCGGTGGGCACCGAGTTCCTCACCACGTACACGAAGGCCCGCCACCAGCTCGCGACCCGCACGGTGAAGGGCTTCACCGGCGACGGGCAGCCCGCGCGGGACGTGGTGCTGGAGTCCCGGGCCTACGACCCGGCTGGCCGGTTGGCCAGTGTCACCGACGCGATGGGCCGCACCACCGCGTACACGTACTACGACGACGACCTGCTCGCCTCGGAGACACTGCTCGACTACACCGATCCGAGCACGGGCGAGACACGCGACGTCGAACTCTCCACGTACACCTACACCGGTACGGGACAGGTCGATACCCACGCCTACGGCGAGGGCCGGTTCTCCACCACCACCGTCTACGACAACGCCGACCGGCCGGTGCGGCGCACCGACCGCGAAGGCGACGACGTGCTGCGTGAGGAGGAGACCACCTACGACGACGCCGACAACGTCACGCGCGTCATCGGCCGCGACGCGGACGGCTCCGTGCACAGCGACGTGGAGTTCACTCACGACGAACTCGGCCGGGAGACCGGTCGCACCGTGCACACCGGGTCCGAGTCGCTGCTCACCCTGACCCACCGCGACGAGGCCGGTCTCGTACGGTCGGTGGTCGATCCGCGTGGGACGGCGACCGGAGCAGACCCGGAGGCGTTCACCACCCGCTTCACCTACGACGCGCTCGGCAGGCAGGTTACCCAGGTCGCGCCGCCGGTGGAGGCGGAGTCGCACGGCAACCACGCGGTGACCGCCACCCCCGTCACCACGGTGGGCTACAACGCCTTCGGCGAGGAAACGGAGCTGAAGGACCCGCGTGGCAACGTCACGCACACCAGCTACGACCGCGCCGGACGACCGGTCGAGCTCCGCAAGCCGGACTACCTGCCTCCCGGTGCGGCTGAACCGATCACGGCCACGACTTCGCTCGACTACGACGCGGCCGGACGCGTGGTGGCCAGCACCGACGAACTCGGCCACACCACCACCTACGGCTACGACGAACTCGGCAACCAGCGACGGGTCACCGATCCGCCCGCGCTGCACGGGCAGGCGGGCGGCACGTGGATCGCGACGTACGACCCGCTGGGCGAGGTGCTGTCCACCAGCGACCCGCGGGGCACGCAGACCCACGCCACCTACGACAAGCTCGGCAGGCAGATCACGAGCACCGTGGTGGAGACGGTCCCGGAGCCGACCCGGATCCTCACCACGCGCTACACGCACGACGAGCTGGGCAACGTCGCCACCGTCACCAGCCCGGGCGGCCGGGTCGTCGAGACCACCTACGACGATCTCGGCAACGAACTGACCGTCACCGACGGGCTGGGCAACACCACCACGAACGCCTACGACGGCGCGGGTCGCCTGGTGTCGAGCACGGATGCCACCGGGCGCGGCAGTGAGATCGACTACGACCGCGCGGGCCGTCAGGTGTCGGTGTCGGACTTCGGCCCGGACGGCACGGTGGAACGGACCCGGGAGTTCGCCTACGACCGGGCGGGCAACCCGACCCGGGTCACGAACGCGCTGGGTGCTGCCACCACCTACACCTACGACGCGCTGAACCGGCTCACGTCGATCACGCGTCCGGTGTCGGACAACGAGTCGATCACCACGAGCTACGGCTACGACCGGGCGGGCAACATCACCCGCGCCACCGACGGCAACGGCAACACCACGGTGTTCACCGTCAACGCGTGGAACATGGCCGAGTCGACGATCGAACCGGCCACCGAGCAGACCCCGGAGGCGGCCGACCGCACCTACACGGCGAGCTACGACGCGGCGGGGCGGCTGGCGGAGCTGCGTAAGCCGGGCGGGGTGACGATCGCCCACAGCTACGACCCGCAGGGCAACCTCGTCAAGCAGGTCGGCAGCGGTGCGAGCGTGGTGACGCCGGACCGGGTGTTCACCTACGATGCGGCGGGGCGGATGGTGTCGGCGTCGGCGCCGAACGGCGAGAACACCTTCACCTACGACGACCGCGGCAATCTCGTCACGGCCTCGGGACCGTCGGGGGAGTCGAGCTTCACCTACGACGCCGACGGTCTGCCGACGAGTGTCACCACGTCGGCGGGCACGAGCTCGTTCTCCTACGACGCGGCGGGCAGGCTCGCCACCGCTCTCGACGCGGCCACGGGCGCGACGCTGGGCTACGACTACGACGAGGCCGGGCGTGTCACCAGTGTCGGCTATGGAGTCGGCGCTGCGACGCGGACGTATGGATATGACGAGCTGGGTCGCATTGCGTCCGACACCGTGATGGGGCCTGACGGCGCGGAGACCGCGTCGATCACCTACGAGTGGGACGACGAGGACCACCTGGTCGCCAAGCACACCGAGGGTGTGGCGGGTGCTGCGGAGCATGTCTACGGCTATGACCGGGCGGGTCGGTTGGTGTCGTGGGATGACGGCAGCGCGGTGCACACCTATGAGTGGGATGCGGCGGGGAATCTGACGCGTGATGGCGCGGTTTCGGCGGTGTTCGACGAGCGGAACCGGTTGTTGTCGAAGGCGGGTGTCGAGTATTCGTACACGCCGCGGGGGACGTTGGCGTCGCGCACGAGTGATGGTGTGTCGACGTTGGTGGAGTTCAACGCGTTCGACGAGTTGGTCGCCGATGGTGGGACCGATTACCGCTATGACGCGCTGAACCGGTTGGTCAGCGCCGGTGGTCGCGCACTGACCTATGTGGGGTCAGGGATCAAGGTCGCTTCGGATGGGCAGGGGGAGTACACCTATACGCCGGGTGGGTTGCCGTTGGGGGTGGCCCAGGGTGGTGTGTCGGCGTTGGCGTGGACGGATGTGCACACCGACCTGGTGGGGTTGATTGATCCGGGTACGGGTGTGTTGGCGGGGTCGCGGTCTTACAGTCCGTTCGGACAGCGGCAGGCTGGGGCGGGAACACAGCCGGCGTTGGGTTTCCAGTATCAGTACACCGATCCCGACAGTGGCAACGTGAACATGGGTGCGCGGTGGTATCAGCCGGGCACGGGCACGTTCGCCAGCCGCGACACCGCAGGCCTGGACCCCCGGGACCTGAACAACAGCAACCGCTACGCGTATGCGAGCGCAGACCCGCTCGGGCGCATTGATCCGAATGGTTATTTCTCCTGGAGTGGGCTCTGGGAGGGCATCAAGGAGATCAGCGGTTACAACGATGTCGTCAGTTGTTTGGGCGGGTCGTGGAGTGGTTGTGGTTGGGCTGTTGCGGGTCTGACTCCGTGGGGTAAGGCCGCCAAGCTCATCAAAGGCGGGAAGGCAGCTGCCAAGGCGGGGAAGGCGCCGTCTCCGTCGGTGAAGGCACCGAAGACTGTCCTGACGGGGCCGCAAGCGAAGCGGTTCTTTGACCAGGTCGGTCAGAGTTGGCGCAACTTCACGAAGAGTCTGAAGGCTGCGGTGAAGCGGGCGTTTTCGCTGTGTGGTGGCCGGTGTGGTGTTGCGGTGGCGCGTGCGGTCAGCGGCGCGTTGGGCAAGGGCGGTGTTCGGGCTGGTTCGCGGGCGGAGGCACATGCGGCTGCGGCGGCGATGGCGGCGGCGAGGTCGTCGGACGCGGCTGCGGCGCGGGCGGCGCGGGTGCGTCGGGATGTTCTGACTCCGCACAAGCGTCCGGAGCCGACTCGCACGTTGTCGCCGGAGATCCGCAAACGCCTTGATGCTGTTCAGAACAGTGCGCCGATTGATTTGGGTGTGGTGTTGCCCGAGTCGAGTGCGGACGATTTCGCTGATGCGATCACCACCCATGTTCCTATCAGCGCGCCGAGGGGTGGCCCTTCGCCGGGTACGAGTAGGGCTGATGTTGAGTGGAGTGCGTCGTGTACGTCGAACAGTTTTGTGCCGGGCACGAAGGTGGTGATGGCGGACGGGTCGGCCAAGCCGATCGAGGAGGTCGAGCTTGGTGACCGGGTGTTGGCTACTGATCCGGGGACCGGGGAGTCGGTGTCGCGGAAGGTGACGGCCATGATCACCGGTGCGGGGTAGAAGCGGCTGGTCGAGGTCACTGTCGACGTCGATGGTGAGGCTGGTGAGGCGGTGGAGACGATCACTGCCACCGATGGGCATCCGTTCTGGGTTGCCGACCAGGGCGAGTGGGTTCCGGCCGGGGAGTTGCAGCGTGGTGACTGGTTGCGCACCGGCTCCGGCAGCTGGGTCCAAGTCCAGAGCATCAAGATCCGCACCGAAGCGCAGCGGGTCCACAACCTCACCGTCGACGACCTCCACACCTACCACGTGGTGGAAGGGGCCACACCGGTCCTCGTCCACAATTCGAATTGCAAGCCAGGGACGCTGCCGGGAACTCGGTTCGACGTGCCGGAGGCGCCGGGTATCTACACCATTCACCTGAATGACGGGACGAAGTACGTAGGAAGCCCCACATCAAGCATCAGGGAGCGAGTGAATAAGTCGATGCGGTCCAAGCATGCGGTCCGCAAGGCCGGATATACAGCCGACGACGTGGTGAACGTCACTTACTTCACTCTGCCTGGCGGTACAAGTAAGACGGCGATTCGCCGGATGGAGCAGACGATGATGGAAGAGGTAAAGGCGAGGGGTGGGACTTTCTTGAACCGAAGAGGCCCAGAGAGCGAAGTTCCAATCGGAGGGGATACCTTCCGTGAGTCCCTACTGGAGTTTGTGATGGGAAGCTGGGGGCAGGCCCGTTCGACAGCGACACAGCAGAGGACTTCCTCGATGAGCTGGAAGAACAGCCCGCACCACAGCGTCTGGAAGTCGTTGAGCGTACGTTCCGTGCTGCCATTGAGGTGGGCGGAAGTCCACCCTCGTCTGTGCTGCCTGAGGAAGTAATGGCTGCTGCCGCTGTGGTTGCGGCCAATGTTCCAGCCGGGCGTTCCTTGGCTTGGAAAGAGGGATATCCGAGTATCACGGAATGGCTGTCGAAGCCCTTTACTTCTCCCCTCGCCTCGTCTGCGATTCAGGCGCTGGAACTGGTATTGCCCGCAGACGGCTGGTTCTGGAAGAGCTGGGTCGACGCCGGCGAGAGGGAAGAGGATCAGACCACGATCGACAGTTTGATAGCTGTATTGCGGCCCGTCAGCGAGGGCGAGTCTCGGTAGCCTTCTGGCCGATATCGCCCCGAGCTGCGACTGCATGCGAGGAGCCCCACCGAATGCGAACGGACTGCCCCTTCTCACTGGCCTCTCCGCAGCCAACACCCACGACACCCTCACACTGAAGTCCATGATCACGGTTCCCCACACGAGGCGCGACCTCATAACGGCCGGTACTTCAAGCCCCAGCGCCTCCATGCGGAAAGGAATATGACGTGCCTCCCTGCGGAAGTGGCTATGGGGCCTGAACATTGGCGTCCGGACCGCCCGCAAAGGCATCGAGTCCAGCCAACGGTTAGGGCGGCACCGTTGGGGCATCGAACGCATCATGTCCTAGCCGTCTGGCTATCGTCGTCTCAGCCCTCGCTACGAACGCCACCCTCGCAACTACCTGCCCTTTCTTGCCTTGGTCGCGGCCCTGTGCTGCTACAAACACCTCTTCGTCGCACCGGACAGGCCGGCACATGGCTCGTAACGTGTGATCCACTGGGCGCGCAAACCCACGCCATCTACAACGACTTATTATGAAAGCTTCTGCAGGGTTTCGAATTGGAGGTAGGTTGTGGGTGTTGTAGTACTTGATGGGAGAAAGATTCGAACACTGTGGGATTTTCACTCTCGAATGTCGGAAGTGTTGGATTTCGGCCCATATTATGGAAGCAACTTCGATGCCCTTTGGGACCGACTTTGTCGCGACGTGGAGCGCCCCGTTCATGTTCGCTGGGAGCATGCTTCCCGTAGTCGGTCCGCCCTTGGTGGAGAATCGTTTAGTAAAATAGTTAATATTTTTAATGATCTCGCCCAGGAAGAGGAGCATTTGGATCCATCTGAGCGATTCACCTTTGAGATTCTTGAATGAGACCTGTTAGGTATTCACGATCTTGTGTTGAGGTGGTCTTAAGACCCACCCGCAGCGAGGCTACTGGTTCGCTCCCGCAGTTATCGGGTAATTCCATCTCGTCGATCTCAATACCGTATTCTCGACGCAAACTTTCCACCAAACGCTTCCGCCCATATCGCACTATGCCACGCGCCCACCACAAAGCCCTATTCATTCGAGGGAACGCATCCGGGATCAACATAGGACGGAACCGCGCATCCGCCACTTCAACTCTCGCGCAGAGCTCCGACAGTTCAGGAAACAATTGCAGTTCCTCTGATTCCGTCGCTTGCTCCAGCGAGTCCCGGACTTCCATCAAGTTCTTGCCACATTCCGAAGATGAGGAATTGATGGACGAGGAGATTGAACGATTGACGAGCTTGGCCGTCGAGTACCATGGAATTGGGTGCAGCATCGCAGAGATCGCCGATCTTCTAGTCGACAAGCATCCGAGCTTGAGGTTGGCGCCGTTCCGGCTGGCTCAGGTGCTTCGATCGACCTTCGCCTTTCGGTTCATGACTTGCAATACGTCACCGCATGGGTGCAAGGTGAGATTTCACTGGAAATCCTGGAAGAGCGCCTTCGGGTGAATCGGTAAATCGGCCGTAGCTAATAACATGTTGTGAAATTTCGAGAGGGGCCATGGGATGCCTCCAACCTGGATCGATATGACGAATCGGGTGAATAGTAGTCTTTCTGCCCAGGGGCAACGCTGCCCCGTGGGATGCAGTCCTAAGAGGTTCGTGCTGGTGGATAACAGGGGTGGCGGTGTCTGATTGGTCGGCGCTTCTTGCGGAAATGGAAACGGCTAAGCGTAGGCTGGCGGCTCGTGACCGAGACGGACTCTGGCGTCATGATCCGCGTCGGCCTCCAGCAGTACCGGAGCGGATCGCGGAGATCGCTACAGTGACGCACTGTCCTGTGAACCCTGAGTATGCGGGAGTTGCAGCGTGGTGATTGGCTGCGCACCGGCTCCGGCAGCTGGGTCCAGATCCAACACATCGAGACCCGGACCGCATGCCAGCGGGTCCACAACATGGGGCGCTTTGGTGTCGAGGTGATACGGGGTTCGAGCTTCGGGTTCATGAGCCGTCAGGGTCGGTGAAAATATTTGTACAGGGCAACACCGATTTACTTGGAAGCAATCCTCTCCTCTGGGGGTGCGCTTTCTGTGTGTGGAAACACAAGGTTCTTCTGGATGTCATAGTCGTCAATAGGAAAGGTGACTTGAAGTGTCTGTGGCGGAGTTGGCGCGATGGGCAAATGTCTCGTATCCGCAGGCGCTGGGTGGGGTGAACTGGAATAGTGTCCCTGAAGAGTTTCGTGTTCTGATTCCAAGGGATTATCGAGAAATGATCGATACGTTCGGGGGTGGGAGTTTCGACCAGCATATCTGGATTCACTCACCCCGAGGGCGAGGGGAGCCTTATGATCTTGCATCCTGGGCGATTGAGCGGGAAACGGCGTTGGAGCTCCTCTGGGGTGCTGGGGAAGAGGTTCCTGCTGCGATTGACCGGGAAAGTGACAGGCTGATCGCCTGGGCAAGCACTGGTGACGGTGAGTACATCTACTGGGTAATCTCTAAGGAGGGTTCCTCTCCGTCTGGTCAGCGAATTGCGGTCCAGGATTATGATGGAGACTGGGAATTCTTCGATTTGTCATGCTCGGAGTTCTTGCTCCGATGGGTCAACGGACAACTCGATACCAATCTGATCTCCAGTGCATTCGCGAAGTTCGAGAACTCGTTTATTCGATACTGAGTCCCGGTGGGTGGAGACTGGCTGCTCCCTGGGTCAGGCGGCTGAGATAACCAATGAAATGGTTTCGCGGCGAACCCGAACCCTTCGCGAGCTCAAATTGAGGACTTACGGGTCAGGTTGACAGGAATATGGTGTCTATTACTGGATCGAACGTCGATAGCTGGGTCAATGAGATGGCGCGCCTGGCGTCACGGTTCGTTGCGGGGTTCGAGGATGTGTATGGGTATCCGCCGGGTGAGCACTATGTGTTAAGGTCCACTGATGATAGCGGTCGCGATGCGCTCGCTGCGGTCTTGAGTGGCGCGGGTGTGAGAGATCTGATCGAGTTCTATTCGCATGTTTCGAGGATCTCTTTTCCTGATGTCGGTCCGGGGTTCTTTGTCGATGAGGCCGAGTGCGTGGTCGCGGGGGTGCGTGGTGCTCAACCAACGCGGCTGAGCGGCGTGCCCGGTCGGACTGTCGTCGTGTTCGGCTCTGACGGTGGTGGTGCGTTGTTTGCCGTCGATCGTCAAACCGGAGAGGTTGTCCGACTGGAAGGCGGGTCCCTCATAGGTGATGCCTACGTGGTAGGGGAGTATGGGGTACAGGTGATCGCCCGAGACTTCGAGGGATTCATGCGGTTCCTGTCTGCTGAATTGCAACGACAGGTGCCCTCCGGCAGGCAGCCGTCTTGCTCGCGCCCGAGCTGATGTCGGGTCGGGCTGGGTTCGAGTGGAGCGCGTTGTGTCCGTCACCGAACAGTTCTGCGCCAGGCGCGAAGGTGGTTATTAAGGTGTTCCCGCGATGAAGGATTACATCGTATGTCCCCGCTGCGATCAAGGCTCGGTTGGTCACTATAGGGTTGTGTCGACGCGGGACGAAATTTGGGTATGTGATGAATGTGAGGCGGTATGGTGGTCCGGGCAGGGTGTAGGGGTCTCGCCCTTTGCTGACCTTTCCGTGGTTCTTGACGGTATGGGCTTTCAGGTTTCTTGGGATCAGCTGCGCCCCTTGCCGGCTGTGTATGGGTAGCTTTGGGTCGGCGGAAATCCGGTTTCGCGGTGCACCAACTGAGTAGCTGGGGTTCGAAGAGTACGGTTTGCTCCCACAGGCCGACGCCACATGGTCTTTATGGCGGGCATGGGCATGCTAGAAGGAGTCAGGAAGGGAGCGTTGGCAAGCGCCGAGCTCTACTGCTCGCTGGACGAGGTGAGTGGAAGACGAGCTATGACCCGGCGGTTTGGCGAGGGGATGTGCCGTCCAGTGATCGCGAAGCTCCACAACCTCAGGCTCGACGGCAGCCACACTTACCAGGTGGCGGCCGAGGGTATTTCGGTGCTGATGCACAGCTGTGGTGGCTCGGTCCGGCCCACTTACCCAGGCGCACGTGTAATCCGGAGAACTCCCGCAAGAAGGTCACCACCGAATCGGGATTCAGGCGGGCTGGTCCGTAGCTGACCGTCAGTCGGCCGGGCCGTCAGACGCTTCGGGATCAGGGCTTCAGTTCAGCGGTCGCGATACGCGCGCTGATTGAGGAGCCTGAGCGTAGTCCCTTCGTGCGAGAGTCAGCATTCCCGAGTTTGTTCGGAGAAAGGTCGCGACTAGGTAGACGATGGGGCCGATCTGATGCGGTGTCATATTTCCAAGGGTTGATGTGGGAGCAAGGCATCCTTGCCTCAGCGGTTGTGAGATAGGACCAGGCAGTGTCAACGACATATCTTGTCGCTTTTGATAGTGACACTTGGCGTGTGGAACGAGACGTCCTGGCGCGAGCGCTTGCCAACGACTGGCCGCAAGCCCGGGTGCTACTGGCTTCCCCCGGAGATGCGGGTTCCGCGATCCGTGGATCCGACAACTTCGGGAGCCGTGGGCGGCTGGGTTCGGCAGTGGGATGAGCGGCTCCGGCCAGCACATGACAAGCGGTGAGGTGTAGACATTGAGTACTGTTGTCAAGTTCTTCGTGGCGACGAACGAGAGTGCAGTCGACGCTCTTGCCTTCGGTCCTGATTCGTCATCCCGCGGTCTCTTCTTCGGTAATTTTGACGCCGAGGAAGCTCTTTTGGACTGGGAGTCCCACCTTACAGGAGTTTCATTCGGTTCCCTCCTTGCGGCAGGTTTCCCTGAAGTGGTCGCGGAAGACGGTGAAGGGGCGTCGGTCCTCCTGCTCTCTGAGAGGCTCGTGGATTCCCTAGCCGCCGCTTCGGATTCCGAAGTCAGCGAGTTGGCCCGTTGGTGGGTGGGTGAGAAAGCGGTTGACGGAACCAAGGTCGAGCTGCCTGTCGCTTCGGTTATTCTGAGGAGTCTTGTTGATTTGACTCGCGAGGAACGGGAACCACGTACACGCGTGTATTGTTGGGTGGGCTAACGCTCCTGCTCGGCGTAACTTGACAGGGTTCCGGTGCTGCGACGGCACTCGGACAACGTCAGATGGGAAGAGCGATGCAGTTGCGTGACTTGGATGTCTCTCACGCTGTGGCGACCAGCGCCGGACTGTTTGGCGTCTGGCGTGCGAGCGCATTTGACCACGTCAACGAACTGGAGCAGTGGGAGAGTGAGGTATCGGACGACTCTGCTCTTGAACGGCAGATCGCAGCCGGTGCCTTCGTTCCGATCAACGTCGGAGGCAATGGGGTGTTCCAGGTCACCGTGCGTGGCGTGGAAACCCCCGGAATTCTGAGTGAACGGGAGCGATCCTACCTCCTCACCTCTTCCGATCCCTACCTGCTCGTCTCAGATGGAGTATTGGAACTCGGTGGGCTGGAAGCCGTAGGAAATTACATCGACGCGGATAAGGTGGAAATTCCACTCGATAGCGGTAGGTATGCTGCGGTCGTCCACCTGGTGGATTGGCAAGCAGAGCCTGGGGGTCGTGGACCTGACGGAAATCCGTCCGCAGGTGCTCTCCCGGACTTCGTTGTGGAGATATTCGTCGATATTCATGGTGGGCTGAAGTACCGCACCAAGGTCGGGACCTTCGACCGCCCTCGGTCACGGAACGCGTGACATGGATGTCATCTGAGGTAGTGGGCGGCGCGTGATCTTTCCCGAGCGCGTCGTTCAGTGCGGTTCCGGCTGAAAGAGAGCCATCATCTTGGGGGCAGGACCAGGTGCGACTATCGTGGGGTTTGAACAGGTTCCCCGGAACTAAGGGTTGTCCCGTAAATGGTCGCTGACGTGCTGGGTGCCTGCTGGTTTCTGTGTCATCCGGTGAGGGTGAGGTTGTGGAGGCGGGCGATGCCGAGCATGGCGTGGTGAACGCCGTCGCCTTTGAGTCGGCAGTCGCGCAGGATCTTCCAGCCCTTCATCCGGGCGAAGACGTGCTCGACGCGGGCACGGACTTTGCGGTGAGAGGCATTGTGTTCCTTCTTCCATGCCGGAAGTTCGGCCTGGCCCTTCTCGCGGCGGTGCGGGATGACCAGGCCGGTGCCCCGGTAGCCGCCATCGGCGATGACCGTGGTCTTACCGACGGAGTCTTTCGCGCCGGAGGACTCCCACGCCTTGCAGTCGTTGCGGTTGCCGGCGACGGGTCGGCCGACCGCGATGACGAGTCGGGTGTCGGCGTCGATGACGACCTGGTGGTTGGTGGAGTATCGGTAGTTCTTGGACTGCTCGGCGATGGTGTGGTCTCGGGTGGGGACCAGGGTACCGTCCACGATCAGCACGGTGTCGGTACGGAACCGCTTGCGCTGCTGGAGCGCAAGCGCGGGCCCGAGGTGGTCGATGATGCGGTCGGCGGCCGACTTGGACACCCCGAACAGCGGGGCCAGTTGACGCAAGGTCAGGTTCGTCCGCCAGTAGGTGGCAACCAGCAGCACGCGGTCCTCCAGTGGCAGGCTCCAGGGCCGCCCCTTGCGCACCGGGTCCGCACCCTCACGCCGCAGAGCGGTGATCAGCTTGCCGAACTGGCGCGGGCTCAGCCCGGTGAACGGGGCTATCCAGGAGGGCTCAGACGCTGTGATCACACCAGACACGGCAAGATCATCTCACCCGCCACCAGCAGTTACGGGACAGCCCTTAGGTTGGCAATGAAATACATGGATAGTGAACACCTGGAGCAGTGGATCGAATCCGGACGCGCCTCAGTCGCTCCGGTCGAGGCCTGTTCCGCCTTTCATGACTACCTCCTGAGCATGGCGTGGTTGCCGACACGGCTGGATTGGCGAGGAATCGATCACATGGTGATTGATGTTGCTGGAATGGGTGAACCGGAATTCGTGGCGCAGGCGATGCGATCAAGCTTGGGGTCTCGTTCTCATTTGCTCGCGGTGTTCTCACCTGGCCAGCCGGGAATCATCTGTCAAATGAAGGAAGGGTTGGCGAATCTCGATCACATCTACTGGAAAGCTCCAGGGGTCCGCTATTTTTGCGGAATCGACACCGACTCGACCGGGGTGTACGATTACAGCTATCAGGATTTTGGCGAGTTCGACGGGTCCACAAAGGTGACTCTTCGTCGTCCTCGGGCAGCTGCTTAGAAGTATGCTCTGCGGCGATGCGGACGCCGATCCGGGCTCAACGTGTACGGAATCACAGTAGAGGTGTGGATATCTGTGGTCGAACTTCGCGGAACTCTTCCGCGCGTCATCCCTTGGAAAGTCAGAGGCTGAAAGATATGACGACATCGCCAGAACTTCAGGCGATCTCGAACGCTTCGGATTCTGAGCTGGTACTTATCTGTGCTGCTGCTGCCGAGCGAGGGGTAGCCTTCTGTAGAGTTCTGGGTACGACAGAAAACGTTGCATGGGCGGAGGAGACGCTAAGGCTCGCTTGGATGTCAGCTGCTGGCGAACCCGTTGATGACGAGTGCGCTGATGCATTGGATGACCTTGAGCTGGGCTACAACGACGACGAGGATGACACCTCGCAGCCGGAGTTCTTTGTTGACCAGTCTCTGTCGCTTGTTGGCAATGCCATTTCCGTTTCATTGGAACCTACTGTGGCGAAGGCCGAGCTGTCGGTCAACACTGTGAGGACGCTTCTTGCGATGCTCGACTCCACGCTGGCTGGGGAACAGGTTGTCATTGTGGGATACGGGGAGAAGCCGCCGCCTCCTGGGCTGCTTCAACAAATGGAGATCAGTGCTGAGAGGGAGGTGGTTGACCTCCTTGCCGGCATCGACAGGGAGGGAACCCCGAAAGCGAGCATCGCCTCGATTGTTCCCCGCGTCAAAGCAGCATCCAGGGAATTCAGTACGCGACTAGCGGTCTCCATTGAAGAGGTGGCTGACCTGAGCGGCTGGGAACCGTAGGAGCCCGTTGAGCTGTCAAGCTGGCGGACGGCGAGTATGACAAGGGGCTGAGGAGCCACACCACGCGTGTCATCGATAGGCTGTCCTCGCCTGGCGAGCACGCGCTCGTCACCGTGCGCTGCTGAGGGTTGGCGAAGGGGAGCCGGGAGTTGCGGTGAGATTTCCGCTGCCTCATAGTGGTGAGGCTTCGTTCGAGGTTCCGCTGGACTATGCGCTGCGCAGGATGATTCCACGCTGGCCAGAAATCCTGTGGGGCTACCACAACGGTGTTCTCCATGATGGTGAAGTGGTCACCCTCGCGGTGAGGTTGTACGACTTGGTCGGGCCTGAGAACGATATCCAGGAAAGGATTGCTCTCCTGTTTCCTGGTGAGAGATCGGCAGAGCTGCCTCTGCTGATGGAGGCTTTATTGCGGCGTGTTGACGTCTCGGTTGCGGAGTTTCGCGCCTGGCTCTTCGTCGCGCTGTCGTGGACCTACGAGCATCACAACGAGTTGTCGAACCCCTTCGAGGTTGTTGAAGTTCTTTATTTCGAGTTCGGGTACCCGGGGGAGATTGCGGGGTTCGTCCGCTACATGCCGCCTCCGTCGGGTGGCGAGTACGAGTATGCGGCGGTGCATGAAAGATGGAGAGCGTATCTGGTCGGGAACGGCCGACGCTATGGAGAGCGTGTTTGGACGATCTTCGAGATCGCGGTGTGGTCGATCTTGAGACGTCGGGGGCGTCTGTTGTTAAACGATCGTGATCGTGTAGTCCTTTCTTCTCGATACAGGAATCATAAGATGTCGACCGGCGATGTTCGGGACGCTTTCAGGGGCCAGGGACGATGAATTCCGTGGAGACAAGTTCTGGCCCTCGGTAAGTTGGCCATGGAAGGTGATGGAATTGGCGCCGGGCGTACCGTCTGACGGCACCACCTTCGTCGTCCCCTTGGGGAGGTACTCGGCGGTACTTCTGGGAAGCCGGGGCGAAGTTCTTATCGGGAGCAGTGGAAGGGCGCCCTGCAGGGTCGGCCCAAAAGGTCTCGTGTACCTTCTCCCATTGCTTGAACGCGAGTATGGGGTGCTGGTTGACGAGCTGTCGCGAAGGGAGGATGAGCTAGGCGTTCCACCCGGGTCCTTGGCTGTCGGTCTCGCGCTCGATGCGCTTCCCTTCGTTGCACTGGCCATGCGCTCAGATTACTGGGTTGGTTTGGCTCTCAACTGGATTAGTGACATGAGGATCGGGAGATACCGCGAACTTCTGTCTGAGGTCGCGAGCGTGGATTGGGTTTCTCAACGTAACCGCCATCATGCGAGGAGATTGTTGCGCGACGTTGTGTGACGTGCCACATGACGGCAGTCGAGGTGGACAGTAGTCGTCGTGTACGAGTTCAGAAATTGTAAAGGTGAAAGTCATGGCGGACTACCGTTGCTACCCGCTTTGAGTGTGCAGGGTTGGCGGCTGCTACGGGGATGAGAACCCAAACGATTCATCGGTTTCCGAGGTCTCAAGAGAGTTGCGCCAATGATCGGATCGGTGTGAGCAACGGACGATTCTGTCAGTTCCGTGTTCGAGCCGGTTGAGGATGAGCGAACGTTCGCCTCCCGGGGACCTCGGTCGGCGGTTCGGTTGGCCGGCACGTTGGGTCCAGCTGTGACGGTGACATACTTCGATGAACTTAAGGGGAGTGCTTGTCCAGCGAGATGAGATACGTCAAGGTTGCATGGGAGCACGAGTCCCCGGACGAGCCGGTGCTTTTTCTCAGTGAACTCGACGCCGATGGATACGAGACCCGGAAGGTGCAGTTCTACCGTGATGGACGAGCCGAATGGGCGGACGAAACTCGTGAGAACGAAGCTGTCGGTCTCGCGGAGATTCCCCTCCCTCGGTCCCTGAACGAGATCCTCGGTCAGCCGGAGTTCGATGCTCAGGTGATCGATCCGGCGGAGTTCGAGTGTGCCTGGCAGCAGGCTCGCACGAACCACTGACATGCCCTTACCGCCCCATGGTGCGACTGATTCGAAGGACGTGTCGTCTCGGCTGATCGTCTTGGCGCACGACCGTGGTTGACGGCCCACGACCGCTGAAAAGCGTGTCGAGGCTTGATCGACGTTGCCGGGTGTCGTGGCACCGAGGTCAACGGTGAGAGCACGCGACGGGCGAGACAGGGTGGACGGACGCCTCGCCCGGCGGCGGTGCAGTGTGTCCTGGGTTGGACGCGCGAACGGCCGTTGCGGTGCCGGCCCGTGACACCGCAACGGCCGCGGGCCGGAGAACGAGTACCACTTCGGCCTACCCCGCGGTGGGTACGAGCAGGCCGTCGATCTGCGACATGGCCTCGCGCATGCCTTCCTCCATGCCCATCGAGAGCAACTGCTCCAGCTGCTCGACGCTGGCGAAGTGCGACACCGTGGTCATGCGGGTGCCGGACCCGGCGGGCTCCAGGGTCACCACGCAGTGGAAGGAAGGCATGTCGGAGCTGGGTTCGCCGTTGTCGTCGGCGAAGCCGTCGTCGAACTCCAGGCGGTGGGGCGCGTCGATGGCGGTGATCTGCCACCAGCCGTGTGACTTGTCGCCGTCAGGTCCCGTCATGTGGTAGAGCGAACGGCCGCCGACGGTGAAGTCGTGCTGCTCGAACGTCGCGGGCCAGGTCGGCGGGCCCCACCAGCGTTCGAGCTGGCGCGGGTCCTCCCAGACCCGCCAGACGCGCTCGACGCGGGCCGCGAACTCGGCGACGAGCGTGAGGGTCAAGGTTTGCGAGTCCTTGTAGACGCTGGTGACCGGCATTGTCAGCTCCTGTCTTCTTCGGATACGAGGGCGTCGATGGCCTGGACGCGGTGCCGCCACAGGGTCTCGTACGCGTCGAGCAGGCGAGCGGCCTTGCGGAGCGTGTCGGGATTGCCGTGAACGAGCTGTTCCCTGCCCCGGCGCCGCTTAACCACGAGCGCCGAGCGTTCGAGCACGGCCACGTGTTTCTGCACCGCGGCGAAGCTCATGTCGTACCGGCGGGCGAGCGAGGAGATCGACTGTTCCCGCTGCAGCACCGTCACGACGATGTCGCGCCGGGTCGCGTCGGCGAGCCCGTGGAAGAGGCGGTCCGCCTCGGCGTCACTGAGTCCATCTACAACCATATGGTTGTACGTTAGGGGTCAGTGGAAGTGAACGCAAGACCGGCCGTATCCGAGTGGCCGGACGGCCGTCGGGGTAGGGAAGGAGAGAACGCCACGGTGACACTGCCGTGGCGCTGATCCGACGGGAGGTCGGAGCCGTGAGCGCACACGCGGTGGACGAGGTCTGGGACGACTGGAACGACGCCGTCAACATGACGGCCAGGGAACTGGAGGACTGGCTGGACACGCCCGAGTCGCGCGGCGTCGGCGACAAGAGCTCCGGCGGGGAATCCACGGGACACGAGTCCGGGCGGCGCATCGTGGCGCTGCTTCGGGCGAAGAAGAGCGAACTCGGCGAGGACGACGCCGCGCACATGCGCAAGGTGGTTTCCTACGTGCACCGGCACCTCGCTCAGCGTCCGGACGGTGACGTGTCGGACACGCCGTGGCGTTACTCGCTGATGAACTGGGGTCACGACCCGCTGAAGGACTGACCCGCCCACCCTCGTGTCGGTGTTCGTCCCCCGACTTCGGGGTACTGCGACTCGCGCACGCGATCGATCGAGACCGTGACCGGAGGCGGGGCAGTGCATCCCCGGCATCCCCGGCATCCCCGGCATCCCCGACACCCTGCCCTCCCGGCCTCACCGAGAGCGGAGCCGTCGGCGACGAAGCCTGACTCGGGCGGGCCGGATCACACCCGAGCCGCCGTCGTTCGAGGGGACACGCTCGGTGGCTGACTATTCTCGGCGGCGTGTCCCGCCTCGACCGCACACCGTCGTTCACGTTCCGGCAACTGTCCGCGTTCGTCGCCGTGGCCGAAACCGGCACGATCAGTGCGGCGGCGTCGCTGTTGATGGTGTCACCCTCGGCCGTGTCGCTGACGATCAGTGACCTGGAGAAGGTTCTGCGCACGCAGTTGTGCGTGCGACGACGGGCACACGGCGTCCAGCTCACGCCGACGGGCCAGGCCATGCTCGCTCGTGCCCGGGTGCTCTTGCAACAGGCGTCGGAGATGGAAGCCGGGTCGACCGACAGCGGTGGCGAGCCGGCGGGCCCGTTGTCGATCGGGTGCTATCCGACCGTCGGACCCACCGTCCTGCCGCCGCTGCTGGCGAGGTTCACCGAGCTGCATCCTGCCGTCACGATCCGCTTCCACGAGGCGACGGCCGACGAACTGGCGACCAAACTGGACAGTGGCGAGCTGGACGCGGTGATCGTCTACGACCTCGACGTCCCGCCGACCTGGCAGAGCGCGACCCTGCTCACCCGGCACCCCACGCTGGTGGTGGCCAACGATCACCCGCTGGCCGGGGAGGCCGGTCCGGTGGCGCTGGCGGAGGTCGCCGACGAACCCATGGTGCTGTTGGACACCGCACCCAGCGCGGAGCACGCCATGCGCGTGTGCGCGGCCGCCGGGTTCACCCCGACCGTCGCCTACCGGACCGCGAACTACGAGACCGTCCGCGCGTTCGTGGGCTGGGGCCTCGGCTGGACGATCATGTTGCAACAGCCGCAGCTGAACACCACCTACGGCGGGCTCGGTGTGGTGGCGCGCCCGATCGGCGACCCCCGTCTGGAGCCGGTGCGGCTCCTCATCGCCTGGAAGCAGGATGTGCTGCTCAGCCGGGTCACACGCGAGTTCATCCGGTTCGCCGTCGACCGCTACGCCGCCGCCGAAGGGCGCTGACCAGCGCTCTTGAGTTTTCCTCACGTCCCTCCTGAGGTCTTTGTGCTTTTCTGCTGATCGGCTCGGGGTGATGCTCTGATCAGCCACCGATGAGGTGAGCCGGCCCGCCCGGGGATGTGCTGCCGCCTGTCCTGTGCGCCTCCGGGGTGTGTCGCCGACCACCACCGAGAGTGAGGACTTCGAGCATGACCGACGCCGCGCCTTCGCCGCCCGTCTTCTTCGACCCCGACTACGACGAGTTCGCCCGATGGGTCCGCGATTTCGCCGCGCCGTTCTCCGACGGCTACCTCGGCCGCGCCCACAGTGAGGACTTCCCGTGGGACCTCGCGCGGAAGATGGCCGCCCAGGGGCTGCTCGGGCTCGGCGTGTCCGAGAAGTTCGGCGGCCAGGGCCGGATCGGGGAGGAGCTGACCAAGGTTCACCTCGGCATCGCCCACGAGGAGCTGGCCTACGCCGACTTCTACCTCTCCCAGCTCGCCTACACCGACAACCTCACCGGCCCGCTGCTCGAACGGTTCCTCCCCCCGGACGTCGCCGCCGACTGGGTGCCCGGCATCGTCGAGGGGCGGCACATCGTCGCGCTCGGGTTGACCGAGCCCGGCAGCGGCTCCGACGCGATGGCCATGCGGATGCGCGCCGAGCGCGTCGACGGCGGCTGGAAGCTCAACGGGGAGAAGACGTCCATCACGTTCGCGCCCCACGCCAAAGGCATGGTCACCTTCGCCAAGGTGCACGGCGAGACGAAGGGGACCAGCGGAGTCACCGCCTTCCTGGTGCCCCTGGACTCCCCGGGCGTGAGCATGCAGAGGTTCCACGATCCCGGCTGGAAACCACTCGGCCGCGCCGGGGTGTTCCTCGACGACGTGGTGGTGCCCGACCACCTCGTGATCGGCGGGATCGGTGACGGCTTCCGCCTGGTGATGGCCGAGTTCGACTACACCCGGTCCGTCATCGGGCTGATGTCCACGGGCGTGGCCCGCAAGGCACTCGACATGACCATCGAGCACGTCAAGACCCGGCACGCCTTCGGTCGCCCCGTGGCCGCCAACCAGGGTGTGTCGTTCCCGATCGCCGAGCACGCCACCCGGCTGGAGGCGGCCCGCTGGCTCACCTACCGCGCCCTGTCGCTGGCGGACGCGGGCAAGCCGTTCACCAAGGAAGCGGCGATGACCAAACTGATGGCCACCGACGTGTCGTTGCGGACCATCCGCGACTGCATCGTGCTGCACGGCCATCTCGGCTACTCCGAGGAACTGCCGCTGCAGGCCATGCTGCGCGACGTCTCCGGCCTGGAGATCGGTGAGGGCACACCGCAGATCCAGAAGGTCGTCATCAGCCGCGCGCTGCTGGGCCGGGAGGCGACCCGGTGAGCGGCGCACTGCGGGGCGTGCGGGTGATCGACCTGACCCAGGCACTCGCCGGACCCTTCTGCACGTCCGTGCTGGCCGACCACGGCGCCGACGTGGTCAAGGTCGAGGCTCCGCGCGGGGACTTCATGCGCAACAACGGCCCGTTCGCCGACGACGACACCCACCGCCCCTATGGAGGCACCTTCGCGTCGGCGAACCGCAACAAGCGCAGCATCGTGCTGGACCTGAAGAAGCCTGAAGCGCGCGACGTGCTGCTCCGCCTCGTCGAGGGCGCCGACGTGCTGGTGGAGAACTTCAGCGCGGGAGTGATGCAGCGGCTCGGGCTCGACTACGAGACGCTGTCCGCCCGCAACCCGCGCCTCGTCTACACGTCGATCCGGGGGTTCGGCGACGAGGTCGGCGGCGAGAGTCCCTACCGCGACTGGCCCGCCTTCGACATCGTCGCGCAGGCGATGGGCGGCCTGATGAGCATCACGGGACCCGACGCCGACACACCCGTGCGCGTCGGTTCCGGTCTCGGTGACACCGTGCCCGGACTGTTCGCCGCGTTCGGCACGCTCGCCGCTCTGCGGGAGGCCGAACACACCGGCAAGGGGCAGTACGTCGACGTCGCGATGGTCGACAGCGTGCTCGCGGTGTCCGAAGTGGTCGTCAACAACTACGCCGCCACAGGGCAGGTACCGCGTCCGATCGGCAACCAGCTCGCGGGTTTCGCGCCGTTCGACACGGTGCGTGCCAAGGACGGCCAGGTGACCCTCGGCGCCCCGCATCGTCCCCAGTGGACGAAGCTGTGCACGATCATGGGTCGGCCCGAGCTCATCGACGACCCGAGGTTCGACACCGACCACAACCGCTGGGTCCACCGCGACGAGGTCTACGAGATCCTCAACGCCTGGACTGAGCAGCACACGGTCGCCGAACTCATGGAGCTGCTGGGCGGCCAGGTGCCGCTCGCGCCCATCCTCGACGCCGAGGCCATCTTCGAGGACCCGCACTTCGCCGCGCGGGACATGCTGCCCGAGGTCGAGCACCCGGGGACCGGCCGCAAGACCGTGGTCGTGGGCATCCCGGCCAAGCTCTCCGCCACTCCCGGCGCGGTCTCGCGCCGGGCACCGCTCCTCGGTGAGCACACCGAAGAGGTGCTGCGCGAGGCGGGTCTCGACGACGCCGCCATCGACTCCCTGCGCGCCGCGGGCGCCACCGTCCGTCAGGAGAAGAACTCATGAAGATCGTCAAGGTCGAAGCCGTCCCGGTGTCCACGCCGCTGACCCGGCCGTTCCTGATGCCCGGCACGAGGATCACCCACATCCACAGCGTGCTGCTGAAGCTCCACACCGACGACGGGCTCGTCGGCTACGCGGACTCCGGCGACACCTCCACCTGGTACCGAGGTGAGATCCAGGAATCGATCATGGGGATGATCTGCGAGCACATCGCGCCCCGGTTCCTCATCGGCGCCGATCCCCGCGACATCGAGAAGATCGTCGGGCAGATGGACACGTTCGTCCGCGACAACAACCAGGCCAAGGCCACGGTCGACTTCGCGCTGCACGACCTGAAGGGCAAGGCGTTCGGCGTGCCCGTGTACCAGCTGCTGGGCGGCAGGAACACCGAGGCGTCCGTGCAGGGCTGGGTCGTCTCCGCCGGACCGGTCGACCAGGTGGTCGGCGAAGCCGTCACCGCCGTCGAGCAGGGCTTCGCTCTGATCAAGCTCAAGTCCGACGGCAACACCGACCACGACGTCGACAACGTCCGCGAGGTGCGGGCGGCGCTCGGCGACGACGCCCGCATCGTGGTGGACGCCAACGGGTTCTGGACCTACGAGCAGGCGTTGCGCACGATGCGCAGGCTCGACGCCTACGGCATGTACTGCATCGAGCAGCCGGTGCCCCACTGGGACATCGAGGGCATGGCCCGCCTGCGCGCCCGGATCGACACCCCCGTCTTCGCCGACGAGTCGGCGCAGGAACTGCACGACATCAAGGAGATCATCGATCGTCGCGCCGCCGACGGCCTGTTCATCAAGATGCAGAAGGCCGGCGGTCTGCTGAAGGCGCAGCGGTGGCTGACCATGGCCAGGCTGGCCGATCTGCCCGTGATGAGCGGCTGCATGATCGGCTCCGGCCTGGAGGCCAGCCCGTCCGCCCACCTCATGATCGCGAACAACTGGGCGTCGCAGTTCGTCCACGAGAACCTCGGCCCACTCATCATCCACGGCCAGTGGGAGAACGAGAAACAGCCGATCGAGAACGACATCGCGAAGAACCCGCCGATCTTCTCCGACGGCAAGCTCTATCCCAACGAGGGCCCCGGATTCGGCATCGAACTGAACGAGGAGTTCATCGCCGCCAACATCACCCCCGGCAAGCAACCCCGCACGGTGCGGTGATGGGCAGCCACGCAGCCGGACCGCTCACCGGCCTCAGGGTGGTGGAACTCGCAGGGCTCGGCCCCGCGCCGTTCGCGGCCATGTTCCTCGCCGACCTCGGCGCGGACGTCGTGCGTGTCCAGCGCCCGAACGCCGGGTTCACCATGCCGATCGACCCGCGACGGGACACCCTGCAGCGTGGCAAACGGACGCTCGACGTCGACCTCAAGCATCCGGACGGCGCCGAGGTGGTGCTGGCACTGGCCGAACACGCCGACGTGCTCGTCGAGGGTTACCGGCCCGGGGTGGCCGAACGGCTCGGTCTCGGCCCCGCCGACTGCTGGGCCCGGAACCCGGCCCTGGTCTACGGCCGCATGACCGGCTGGGGCCAGGACGGGCCGTGGGCGCAGCGTGCCGGGCACGACCCCACCTACCAGGCCATCACCGGATCCCTGCACGCGATCGGCCGCGCGGGTGGCCCACCGCAACTGCCGTTGAGCCTCGTCGGCGACTTCGGCGGCGGCGCCCTGTACCTGGTGTCGGGCATCCTCGCGGCGTTGTGGGAGGCGCAGCGCTCCGGTCGCGGCCAGGTGGTCGACGCCGCGATCGTCGACGGCGTCGCGCACCTCATGGCCAACCCGTACTCGCTGCTGGCGGGTGGGGCGTGGAACGACGAGCGCGGCACCAACCTCATCGACAGCGGCGCCCCGTTCGTCGACGTGTACGAGACCGCGGACGGCAAGCACGTCGCCGTCGCCGCGCTGGAGCCGCCGTTCTACGCGCAACTGCTCGACGGTCTCGGCCTCACGGGCGCCGACCTGCCCGGGCAGTGGGACCGCGCGGGCTGGCCGCGGTTGCGGAAACGGTTCGCGGCCGTGTTCGCCACGCGTACCCGCGACGAGTGGGCCGCACGATTCGAGGGCACCGACGCCTGCGTGGCGCCGGTGCTGTCGATGACCGAGGCCCCGCACGCCGAACACCTGGTGGCCCGCGGCACCTTCCTCGACCGCGACGGGCACCCGGAACCAGCACCCGCGCCCCGGTTCAGCCGCACGCCCACCGGGGTTCCGGACCCACCCCCCGGGCCCGGCGACACCGACCCACGGACGGTGCTGGAGGACTGGAACGTCCCGGGCGCGAGCGTCCTGCTCGATGGAGGCGCGATCACGCGAACCGAACGCTGACCCGAGCGCTCCCGCAACCTCATTGACAAAGGAGTTGGTGATGGTTTCACCCGACAGCGCGGTGCCGACCCGCGACGAAGCCCCGGCAGCAGCCGCACCCGCGATGCTCGTCGACGGCCGCACGGTGCGAAGCGCCGGCACCCACGACGTCGTCGATCCCGGCACGGGGTGGGTGTTCGCCACCGCACCTCGGGGCCGTGACGCCGTGTTCGCTCAGGTCAAGGACGGGGTGCACGCCTACTCGACCGCACGCATGGGCGCTGAGGACGATCCCGGTGCGGTGGTGGACCCGCAGTGCCGGGTCCGTGGCCTCGACAACTTTCGCGTCGTCGACGCGTCGATCATGCCTAAGGTCGTCAGCGCCAACATCCATCCCACCGTGATCGCCACGGCCGAGCGGGCTGTCGGGCTGCTCCGCGGACGACCCCCGCGGACGGTCCCCAGTTGACTCGGCACGATCTCGGTAACGCGGTTGTCGCCGCCGTACCGGCGGTGTCAGCACGAGCGATCGACAAAGGAGTCCCGTGATGAGTTTTCTCGACAACGCCGCCTGGCAGGGCAAGATCTACTCGGGCGAGTGGGTGACCGGATCGGCAGGCGAAGCGAAGATCACCGAACCGGCCACCGGCGCCACCCTGGGCAGTGTCGGCATCGCCGACACCGGCGACCTCGATGCCGCGCTGTCCCGCGCCACCGAAGCCCAGCGCGCCTGGGCCGCGCTGCCGCACACCGAACGGGCGGCCGTCCTCCGGCGTGCCGGTGAGCTGTGGGAACGGCACGCCGACGAGATCGAGACGTGGATCGTGCGGGAGGCCGGGTCGCTGCGGCCGAAGGCACAGCTGGAAACGCACATCGCGGCACAGGAGTGCTACCAGTCCGCCGCGCTGCCCGCCCACCCGCTCGGCCAGGTACTGCCCAGCGAGGCCCCGAGGATGAGTTTCTCCAAGCAGGTTCCGGTCGGGGTGGTCGGTGTGATCTCACCGTTCAACTTCCCGTTGGTACTGGCCATCCGTTCGGTCGCACCGGCGCTGGCCCTCGGCAACGCCGTCGTGCTCAAGCCCGACCCCCGCACCGCCGTGTCGGGCGGGGTGACGCTGGCCCGCGTCTTCGAGGAGGCCGGGCTACCCGCGGGTGTGCTGTCGGTGCTGCCCGGCGGCGCCGACGTCGGCGCGGCGTTGGTGGAGGACCCGCGCGTGCCGGTCATCTCGTTCACCGGCTCCACCGGGGCCGGGCGCACCGTCGGTGCCAGCGCCTCTCGGAACCTGAAGAAGGTGCACCTGGAACTCGGTGGTAACTCCGCGATCGTCGTGCTCGACGACGCCGACCTCGATGCCACCGTGTCGGCCGGTGCCGCCGGGTCGTTCCTGCACCAGGGCCAGATCTGCATGACCACGGGCCGCCACCTGGTGCACGAGTCGGTGTACGAGGAGTACGTCGCGAAGCTCGCCGCGAAGGCCGAGGCACTGCCCGTGGGCGACCCCATGAGCGGGAAGGTGGCTCTCGGCCCGATCATCGACCAGGGTCAGCTCGACAAGATCCACGGTATGGTCACGGCGTCGGTCGAGGCGGGTGCGCGCCTGGCCGCGGGCGGCACGTACGAGGGCCTGTTCTACCGGCCGACAGTGCTCGCCGACGTGCCCACCACCGCTCCCGCCTACGCGGACGAGGTGTTCGGCCCCGTCGCACCCGTCGTCCCGTTCGCCACCGAGGACGAAGCGGTGGCACTGGCGTCGGAGTCGGAGTACGGCCTGTCCCTGGGCATCTTCACCCGTGACATCGGCAGGGGCCTCGAACTCGCCGAGGCGATCCCCACCGGTATCGCGCACATCAACGACCAGACCGTCGGCGACGAGGCGAACATCCCGTTCGGCGGTTTCGGGGCCTCCGGTAACGGCATGCGTTTCGGTGGTGCGACCCACAACATCGAGGCGTTCACCGAGACGCGCTGGATCACTGCGCGCCGGGACGTAGCCGGCTATCCATTCTGACCGTCACTCCTCCCCTTAGGAACCGTCCATGACCCTCATCGCTGAGGAAGGCGCCACGAGCGATGCCGCTCGGAGCAAGGAAGCTCGGCGCGTGGTGCTGTCGGGTTATCTCGGCAGCACCATCGAGTTCTACGACTTCATCCTCTACGCCACAGCATCCTCTGTGGTCTTCGGGCCGGTGTTCTTCAACGACCTCAGCCCGACCGTCGCGTTGATCGCGTCCTACGCGACCTTCGCCACCGGCTATGTCTCCCGTCCTCTCGGCGGGATCCTGTTCGGTCACTTCGGGGACCGGGTGGGCCGCAAGAAGATGCTGATCCTCTCCATGGTGATCATGGGGATGGTGTCGTTCCTGATCGGACTGGTACCCGCCATTCCGACGTGGGGAGCGGTGATGCTGGTCGTGTTACGGGCGATCCAGGGGATCGCCATCGGTGGCGAGTGGGGAGGCTCGGCACTGATGGCACTGGAGCACGTCAAGGGACGGCACCGCGGTTTCGCGTCCTCGTTCGCCAACGCAGGTGGGCCGACCGGTGCGCTGCTGGGCACCGTGGCGTTGTCGCTGGCCGCGTCACTGCCCGAGGAGCAGTTCCTGTCCTGGGGCTGGCGGATCCCCTTCCTGTTCTCGGCGGTGCTGCTGGTCGTGGGCCTGTTCGTCCGCAAGCGGGTGTCGGAAAGCCCGCTGTTCGAGGAGGCGATGCGGGTGCAGGACGAGCAGCGGACGGAGAGGGAGCCGATACCGCTGCTGGCGATCCTGCGGAGGCCGAGGAACCTGCTGCTGGCCGGACTGGTCGTCACCGCGGGTTTCGTGATCCAGGCGTTGTTCTCGACCTTCGGCGTCAACTATGCCGTCAGTCACGGGATCAGCGAGTCCGCGGGGCTCCAAGCGTTCGCGATCAGCCAGTTCTTCGCGATCTTCGCCATTCTGGGTGCCGCGTCGCTGTCCGACCGCCTCGGTAGGAGAAAGGTCATCTTCGCCGGTCTGGTCGGCATGATCGCGTTGACGTACCCGGTGTTCCTGCTGATGGGATCGGGGAACACGGTGTTGGTGATCGTCGGGTTCCTGCTGGCGTTGTCGCTGTGCCAGTCACTGACGTTCGGGCCGATGGCCGCCTTCGTGTCCGAGCAGTTCGGAACCAGGTCCCGCTACACCGGGGCGTCTCTCGGATACCAGATCGGCAGCCTGCTCGGTGCCGGGTTCACGCCGGTGATCGTGGCGTCTCTGGCGGCGGCCGCCGGGGGGTCCGTCACGTACGTGATGCTGTTCCTCGTCGCGATGTGCCTGCTGAGTCTCGCGGCGCTGCACTTCGTCGAGGAGACCAAGGACAACGACCTCTCCCGGCAGAACTGAGTCCGTCCCGGTGCGGGTGGTGGTCCGCCGTCACCCGCACCGGGAGTTCGACGACCACGCCCTGCCGGTCAGCCCACCGGCCCGGCCGTGCGACGGCTTGCCCCAGCTGTGGCGGGTCGAGCATTTCCAACAGCCGCTACCGGTGGCGACCGCCGTCTCGTGAGCGCCTGTTCCGTCGCCGTGAACTCCAAGGCGGTGGGCGCGTCGGAACCACGTAAGCGGGCGCGGTCCCGGTACGCGGGCACGCACGAGTTCCACGGCGTCCGCTTCGGACCGCAAGTGCAGGTGGAGCGTCGCCCCGAAGATCCGGCCGCACGGGCGACGGCTCGGCGGTGACGGGGTAGCCGCTCGATTCCGACGCCGGTCGAGCAGGACGCGAACGAGACGGTGAATGATCTGTGTCCCGCGAGGAGTAGGGCTGCGCGAGGCTGGTACTCGACCAGTAGACCTCTGCCGTCCGTGACCGACGTGGTGAGGTGTTTCCACCGCGTCGGCCACGGATCGGGCGCTGGACAACGCTCTGTCGGTGTCCACTGTGACCACCGGACCGCGGTGATACCGAAGGCGACCGGCTTTCAGTAGGTGAGCCCGTGCCCGAACGGGTAGTGCTCGCCGAGGGTCACCGGCAGTCTCCCACCGGGTTGGGCGCCGAACACGACGTCCAGGCCTGCCAGCACCGCGCTCCGTGAGGGGGAGCCCCACAGGTCGACGGCATAGGTCGCGACCGCCCCGTCCACGTCGCCGTAGTCGGTGAGCTCGTACGGGAGTCCGAGCGAGAGCACGACGACGGGTGTGTCCGTGGCTGCCAGCGCCTCCACGAGTTCGACCTGCTGGGCCGGTGGCGTGGCCTTGGAGAACGTTCCGACGATGACGACGTCAGCGGCTTCCGCTGCCCGCACGACCTCGTCGATCTTCGCCTCGCTCGGTTGACTGCCGAACCGCCAGCCGTGGTCGGCGACTGTCGCCCCGGTTCGGGCCTCGGTCTCGGACACCAGGTTCGGAAGCTGATCAGCGGTTCCGCCGTGGGTGACGCCGGTGACGACGATTCGCTGTGATCCGTCGGTAGACAAGGGCAGGGTGCCGTCATTGGCGACCAGGGTCACCGACTCGCGACTGATGTGTTCGGCCGCGTCCAGGCTTTCGGGCGTGCCGAAAGCCGCGGCGGCCCGTGCGGGGTCGACGTACCGGTCGCGGAACAACCCGTACTCGCACTTCAACTCGATGACGCGCCGCACCGACTGGTCCAGTCGTTTCCGGGTGATCTCACCCGACCGCACCGCGGCGAGGATGGCGTCGTACGACTCGTCGTCACTGGCCATGATCATGTCCGCGCCGGCCTGGAACGCCATCACCGCTGCGCCGCCCATGCCCCATCGCTCGCGGATCGCGGCCATCGACATGGAATCGGTGACGATCAGTCCGTCGAAACCCATCTCCTCGCGGAGCAACCCGGTCAGCACCTTCTTGGAAAGGGTCGCGGGCAGCTCGGGATCGACGGCCTCGACCACGACGTGCGCGGTCATGATCGAGTCGGCGCCCGCGTCGATGGCGGCCTTGAACGGCGCCAGGTGCACTCGCTCCAGAGTTTCGCGGTCGTACGACACCGTGGGCAGGTGGGTGTGCGAATCCAGGCTGGTGTCACCGTGGCCGGGGAAATGCTTGGGCATCGCGATCACGCCGTTCGCCTGGTACGCCTTCACCTGCGCGGCGATCATCTCCGACACCAGACCGGTGTCCTCGCTGAACGACCTGACTCCGATCACCGGGTTCTCCGGATTGGTGTTCACGTCGGCGACCGGCGCGATGTTCATCGCGAACCCCACGGCGCGGGCCTCATGGGCCGTGATCCGCGCGCTCGTCGTACCCGCCGCGATGTCCCGGGTGGCGCCGAGTCCCATCGGGTAGGGCAGCGGGGTGGCCACGCCGCGGCCGGGCCCCATGACGGAGAACCTGTGCGCGGCGCCGATCTCCATGTCCATCGTCGGCAGTACCGGGATGCCGAGCCGGGTGTCGGCCGCCCACTCCTGCAACTGGTTGGTGTAGCGCGCCGCGTGCTCCGGTCCGTGCAGCGTCCCACCGTTGAAGTTGAACGCACCGTAGCCGCGCTCCTGGATCCGGCGTCGTTCCAGCTCCGTCGGCCCGTCCGCCGTCGACTGTGCGACCCACGGAACGAACAGCTGACCGACCTTCTCCACGTCGGTGGCCCGGGCGGTCAGGCTACGAGCGAGGCCTTCGCACGCCGCGCCGGGCACCGCGGCGGCCGGGAGCGTGGTTCCCTCGGCCATCGACGCTCCACCGGGCAGGACCACGGTGGGAACCATCGCCAGCAGGGCGGCGGTGACGACTCTGACGGTGTGTCTCCTGGCAAGCCCCGGCATCCGCGCTCCTTCACTGGATTCTGCGTGATCGTGCGCAAAAGTAGTCCGGATCAAGCACATTCACAACGAATCTGCTCGATTCGCTCGAATCGAGTGCCGCTACGGCAAGCGGTTCCGGCTCGGTGCTCGTCGGATGTGGTGGTGCTGAAGCGGGAACTGGTTCAGCGCATGGGAGCCAGCCCCCAGCGCGTCTCTGCCTGGACGTTCCGTTGGTGTCGAGGGGCGCGGGAAGGACACGGATCGTGTTCGGGTGGTGACTGGTTACGGATAGTAGGGCCATTCGGCTCAATGGGTGATCTGGCTTGCGGGCTAGTGACCCTCCGTCACTGGCACTCATTTTTCCCGAGGCTGTCCCGGTTTCAATTCTCTGGACGTAGTCTTGCGTGACTTTTCGCCCTGAGTGCGCCCCGGGAGTCCGAGTGAGAGTGACCGCACCACCTGATTTGCCCTGCTCACAGAGTTCCCTGGGACGCGGCTGACGATGGTCGGGGGGATTGTCGGCCGGTTCGCCGACACCGTTGGCCGCTGCGCCACGCGTACCGCGGTCGCCACCGACACCGGCGAGGTCACCTACACCCGATTGGCGGAACTGGCTGGTGGGCGGGCCCGGCTCCTGACCGACGCGGGAGCGCGGTCCGGTACCCGGGTGGGTCTGGTCACCGGACACGGCACCGACTCGATCGCCGCCATCCTCGGGACGCTGGCCGCCCGGTGCGTCTACGTGCCGCTCGACCCGGAGTTCCCGACCGCCCGGCTCGAACACCAGCTCACTGCGGCGGACGTGGAGGTCCTGCTCACCACGCCGGAGTACGCGGCGGTGGCCGCCGCCCTCGCACACGGCAGCGACCGCCACGTGGTGGTCGCCGATGGCGACCTCACCGCTCCGTTTCCCGCCGAGGGGCTCGGGACGGCCGCCGACGAGCTCGCGTACGTGTTGTTCACGTCCGGCTCCACGGGAAAGCCCAAAGCGATCGCGCAGACCCACCGCAACCTGGCGCACGTGGTGGACAACCAGATCGCA
This sequence comes from Saccharomonospora cyanea NA-134, assembly GCF_000244975.1. Classification (NCBI taxonomy): domain Bacteria; kingdom Bacillati; phylum Actinomycetota; class Actinomycetes; order Pseudonocardiales; family Pseudonocardiaceae; genus Saccharomonospora; species Saccharomonospora cyanea. The sequence goes on from NZ_CM001440.1 coordinate 2,361,742, forward strand.
AGCCTCGCGATCACCGAGTCCGACCGGCTGAGCCTGCTGGCGTCGTTCTCCTTCGACGCCGCGATCCCCGACCTCTTCCCGGCACTGCTGACCGGCGCCACCGTGGTCCCGGTGGACGTCCGTACCCACGGGATCGACCACACCGTGCGCGCCCTCGCCAGGCACGCCGTCACCGTCTACCACTCGACGCCGACGGTGTACCGGTACCTGCTCGACACCCTGGGAGACGGCCGGTTGCCGGCCGTGCGGACCGTGTTGCTCGGAGGCGAGCAAGCCACCTACGACGACGTCCGGCGCGGCGCGGACCGGTTCGCGCCCGACTGCGTTTTCGTCAACGGCTACGGCGCCACCGAGGTCACTTTCGCGGCGCAGTACCACCTACCCGTCGCCGAACTCGACCCCTGGGCGAGCGGGCCGTTGCCCATCGGAGCAGCTCTGCCCGGTTTCGCGCTCGACCTGCACCCCGAGACCGGGGAGATCGAGGTCCGCGGACACCACCTGCTCACCGGCTACCTCGACGGTGACACCGCCGCGTTCGGAACGACCGAGGACGGTCGCCGCCGGTACCGGACCGGCGACCTGGGGCGGCGTGAGGAGGACGGGACGCTGGTCTGCCTGGGCAGGCTCGACCGCCAGGTGAAGGTGCGTGGCTTCCGGGTGGAACCCGGCGAGGTCGAGGCATGCCTGACCGAGGTTGCCGGAGTGTCGTCAGCGCGGGTCATCGCGCGCGACGGTGTGCTCCTGGGATACGTGATCGTGGCCGACGGTGTCGACCGTCCGGAACCGGCCGACCTGCGCGCGGCCGTGGCCCGGCGGCTGCCCGGCTACGCCGTGCCCGCCGCCGTGACCGTCGTGGCCGAGTTCCCCCTCACCGTCACGGGCAAGGTGGACGAGCGGGCCCTGCCCGATCCCCGTTTCGACACCGGCGGCACCGACGACGTCGCCGCTGCGGCGGAACCGATGACCGAGACCGAGCGGCAGGTGCACGACATCTGGTGTGCCGTGCTGGGCCGGGACCGCGTAGGCCTGTCGGAAGGTTTCTTCGACGTCGGCGGGCACTCGTTGTTGCTCGGCGAGGTGCAGGTCCGGCTGCGGGCCCGCTTCGGTGTGGACGTGGCGCTGGTGGACCTGTTCGCGCATCCCACCGTCACCACGCAGGCGGACCATCTCGACGAGGTGATGGCCGGAAGGTTCGTTCCGGAAGAGCGTCATGCGGCACCGCCCTTCGACGACGGCGGCGACGGTGAGACGCCCAGTGACCTGATCGCCGTGGTCGGCCTCGGAGGCCGGTTCCCCGGAGCGCCGGACGTGGCGTCGTTCTGGTGGAACCTGTGCGCGGGCGTGGACTCGATCCACGACTACAGCGACGGGGAACTGGACGCCCTCGGCATCGGCGCGTCCCTGCGCGCCGACCCCGACTACGTGCGAGCGGGAGGGCGGCTCGACGGACTGGAGGAGTTCGACGCCGGGTTCTTCGGGTTCACCGAAGAGGAAGCAGCCCTCACCGACCCGCAGCACCGGTTGTTCCTGGAGGCCGCCTGGCAGGCACTGGAGGACGCGGGCCGGGACCCGGCGACCGAGGCGGGCCCGGTCGGGGTGTTCGCGGCGAGTTCGGTGAACCGGTACTTCCTGTTCCACCTGTTCGGCAATCCCGAGGTCACCGGCCACGTGGATCAAGACGACTGGGAGGCGCACCTGCTGGGCCGCCAGCTCACCGACCACCTTCCGGGCCAGGTGGCGTATCGGCTGGGCCTCACCGGCCCGACGCTGGCGGTGCAGAGCGCGTGCTCCAGTTCGCTCGCGGCGGTGTGCACGGCCGCGCAGAACCTCGCCGACTACCGGTGCGACCTCGCCCTCGCCGGGGGCGTGAGCGTCACCTGGCCCCGGTCGCGGCGTGGCCCGATGACATCGGCGGACGGCCGGTGCCGGGCCTTCGACGTGGCCGCTGACGGCGCCGGGTTCGGATCCGGGGTCGGCGTCGTCGCGTTGCGCAGGCTCGCCGACGCGCTCGCCGACGGCGACCACGTCTACGCGGTGTTGCCGGGCTGGGCGATGACCAACGACGGTGCGAACCGCGCGGGCTACGCGGTGCCGAGCCCGGCGGGGCAGGCGGCGGCGATCTCCGAAGCGCTGGCGATCGCTCAGGTGGAGCCGCACCGGGTCGGTTTCGTCGAGGCCCACGGCAGTGGCACCCCGCTCGGTGACGCGATCGAGGTCGAGGCCCTCAACCGGGTCTTCGCCGAAGCCGCGCCCGCACGGGAACGCGCGCTGGGGTCGGTGAAGACCAACATCGGTCACCTCGACGCGGCCTCCGGCATCGCCGGGCTGATGAAGGCCGTGCTCGCGGTGCGGTACGGGGTCATCCCGCCGAACCTGCATTTCACGAGTCCGCATCCGGAAGTCCGGCTCGACGGTGGCCCGTTCTCGGTGCCCACCAAACCGATCGACTGGACTGGTGACGAGCCGCGCGTGGCGGGCGTGAACTCCGTCGGCGTCGGCGGCGCCAACGTGCACGTGGTGGTGCGGCAGGCCCCACCGCCCGTTCCCGCCGTCACAGCGCCGGGACCACACGTGCTGCCCCTGTCGGCACGGGACCGCACCGCGCTCCGGCAGGCCGTGGCCCGCCTGCGCGATCATCTCACCAGCACCGCGCCGCCGCCCGCGCTCGCCGACGTGGCCTACACACTCGCCGTCGGGCGGCGGGCCTTCGGCTGCCGGGCCGCGGTGGTGGCGGAGACGTTGCCCGACGCGATCACCGCGCTCGACCGGCTCCTCGACGAGGACACCGACCTCGCAGGGGAAGCGGGACCGGTGTCGGACGAGGCGGCCCGCTGGGTGGCGGGCGACGAGGTGGACTGGGCCGCGCACTGGCAGGACCGCTCCGCTCACCGGATCCCGCTGCCGACCTATGCGTTTCAACGTCGCAGACATTGGATCGACCCACCGGTGAAGGGTGCTCGTGGATAGCTGGTTCTTTACTCGTCGACCCAGGCCGGACGCCGCTGTCCGGCTGTACTGCCTGCCCTATGCCGGTGGCGGGGCGAGCGTGTTCCATGACTGGCCCGATCTCGTCGGGCCGGACGTCGAGGTCCATGCGGTCGCCCTGCCCGGCCGGGAACGGCGGTTCGGTGAGGACCCGGAGTTCGACCTCACCGAACTGGCCGAGGCGTTCGCCGCCCACGACGACAGCCGCCCGTTCGCGCTCTACGGGCATTCACTCGGCGGGCTGGTCGGATTCGAGGTGATCCGGTGGCTGCGCCGGACCGGCGCACGGCTGCCGGTGCGGCTGTACGCCGGCGCCTGCCGGGCGCCGCACGTCCGCACCCCGGGCCCGTTTCTGGGGTTGTCCCGGTTGCCTGACGACGAACTCGTCCGTCAGGTCGCCGACGGTGGCGGGATCCCGGCGGAAGTGCTCGCCGAACCGGAGCTGATGGAGTTGGTGCTGCCCGCGTTGCGGGCGGACTTCGCCCGGATCGACGACTACGAGTACGTACCCGGGCCTCCGATCGAGGTGCCCGTGGTGGCTTTCGCCGGGCGCACCGACCACGCCGTGCCGCTGGACCAGGTGCGCGCGTGGGCGCCGCACACCGCCGCGGGGTTCCACCTGACCGTGCTCGACGGCGGTCACTTCTTCCTGCGCGAGTCCTGTGAGGAGCTGGTCGCCGCGCTGAGCGCCGATCTGCGCGCCGCCGTCGCGGTGCGAGGGGAGTGAAGCAGGTCCGAGTCCGATCCGAACGAACAGGGGGAGTGTGGGTGGACGAGACCACACCGACGGTGGCCGCCCAAGGGGTACCGCTGTCCTTTCCGGAGACCACGCTGGCGGATCTGGTCCTCGCGCAGGCCGACAGGAACCCGGACGCGCTCGCCGTGCGCCAGTGGGACGTCCGGCTCACCTACCGCGAGCTCGTGGCCGACGCCTGGCGGGTCGCGGGTGTGCTGCGCGAGCACGGGGTGGGACGCCGGACACGCGTAGGCGTGTGCAACGACCGCACCCCCGCCCTGGTGTCCACTGTGCTCGGTGTGTTGCTGGCAGGCGGCTGTTACGTACCCCTGGAACCGGGTGGTCCGGCCACCCGGCAGGCCGAGATCCTGACCGACGCGGGTGTGTCGCTGGTGATCGGAGACGCCGCCGTGGCGGAGTTCGGCGCGGTGCCGGGCGTGCGCGCCGTGGACCTGCCGCGTGACGGTGCCGTCGAGCCGTTCGAGTGCCCGGCGAAGGCCGACGACACCGCTCACGTGCTCTACACCTCCGGGTCGACGGGCCGCCCCAAGGGAGTGCTCACCACACACCGCAACATCGTCGCGTTCGTCACCGGCTGGGCCGAGGTGTTCGGGGTCGGACCCACGACACGGGGACTCGGGATCGCGTCGCCGAACTTCGACGCGTTCACCATCGACGTCTTCGTGCCGTTGGCACAGGGCGGGGCCGTGCAGTTGCTCGGAACCGCCGACCGGGCCGACCCGGAACGACTACGCCGGTTCGTGACCGAACACGAGGTCGACCACGGCTTCATCACACCGACGCTGTTGGCCCTGCTCGACCCCGCCGCCGTGCCCGGCTGGCGGACCATCGCCTGTGGTGGTGAGCCGGTGCCCGCGGAGCTGGCGGCACGCTGGGCTCCGGGACGACGATTCGTCAACGCCTACGGTCCCACCGAGACCACCGTCGTCGTGCTGACCCACGAGGTCGGTGACACACCGGTCGATCCGGTGCCCATCGGCAGGCCGACACCGAACCACCGCGCGTACGTGGTGGACTCCCACCTCACGCCCGTGCCGCCGGGCGAGGTGGGGGAGTTGCTCATCGGTGGCCCCGGTGTGGCGCACGGCTACCTCGGCAATCCGGAGCTGACCCGGCAACGGTTCGTCGCCGATCCGAGCGCCGGGTTCTCCGGTGAGCGGGTCTACCGCACCGGTGATCTGGTGCGGCTGCGTGACGGACTGATCGAATTCGTCGGCCGGGCCGACCGGCAGGTCAAGGTGCGAGGCCAGCGAATCGAGCTGGGTGAGGTGGAAGCCGCGCTCGCGGACGTGCCGGGCGTGAACGCCGCCGCCGTCGAGGCGGTCACGGGAGCCGGTGGCACCCGGCTCGTCGCGTTCGTGGCGCCGGAGAGCGCACCGGCCGACGAGGACCTGCACGCTCTCTCGGGAGGGCGGCTGACCGGGGCCATGCGGCCCGCCGTGATCCGGCGGCTGGCGACCCTGCCGTACGACGCGGCGTCCGGGAAGCTGAACCGCCGTGCTCTGCGGGCCATGGCGGAGCAGGCTCTGCCGAGCGGCGACGGTACCGGTGAGGACATCGCGGTCGCTCACACGGACTCGTCGATCGAGCGGGTCGTGGCCGACGTGTGGAGCCGCGTGCTCGGCACGGACGCCGGCGGGGACTTCCTCCTCGCCGGGGGCGACTCGATCTCGGCGATGCGTCTGGTGGCCGCGCTGCGGGCCGAACTCGCCACCGACGTCACCGTCGAGGACGTCCTGAACGGGCGAACGCTTTCCGGCCTCACTCGGCGGGTCGCGGAGGCACCCGCGCTCACCGGGCCGGACCTGAGCACAGGCAACCCGCCGACGCTGTCGCCGTCGCAACGACGACTGTGGTTTCTCGACCAGCTCGCCCCGGACGCCGCGCCGTACAACATCGCGATCGCCTTCCGGATCACCGGGAACCTCGACGTCACCGCGTTGCGGTCGGCGTTGCGGGCGGTGTCGGAGCGCCACGACGTGCTGCGGTGGCGGATCCGCTCGACCGGTGGGGTGCCGCGGGCCGAGTGCCTTCCGGCGACCGACGTCCCCTTGCCCGTCGTCTCGCTCGACGACCGCGGCGACAGCGGTGACATCGGCGACATCAGTGACAGTGACGACCGGGCGGCCGTCGTGCGGCGCAGGCTCGCGGCCGACGCCGCGACGCCGGTGAAACTGGACAGCGAACCGCCGTGGCGGGCCACGCTGTACCGACTCGGAGCCGACGAACACGTCCTCGGGCTCACCCTGCACCACGCGGTGTTCGACGGTTGGTCACAGAATCTGCTGTGTGCCGACCTCGCCGCCGCCTACACCGGCCGGTCCCTGTCCCGCACCGAGGTGGGCTTCGCCGACTACGCCACCTGGCGGGCCGAACGGGACCGGCGGCGCGAACCGGTGGACCTGGCATGGTGGGCCGACCGGTTGAAGGATGCGCCGACGACCCTGGAGCTGCCGAGGGACCGGCCGCGTCCCGCCGTGCAGACCTACCGTGGCGCGAGTCTGTCCCGACCGTTCCCCGACGGTGCGGCACAGGCCGTGCGGGAGGTGGCCACCGCCGCGGGCACCACGGTCGCCGGGGTGTTGCTCGCCGGGTTCGGCCACCTGCTGCACCGGCTCACCGGCTCGACGGACCACCTGGTCGCCACCGTCGTCGCCGACCGGCAGCTCGCGGCCTGCCAGGAGGTGGCCGGATTCTTCGTCGACATCCTGCCGGTTCGGCTGCACACGGACGAGACCGCGAGCTTCGTCACCCAGGCACGGCGGTGCGGCGAGGAACTGCTGTCCGCCACCGCGCACCCCGCCGCGTCGATCGAACGACTGGTCACGGAGCTCGGTGTCGACCGCGACGCCTCGCGCGCGCCGCTGGTGCAGGTGATGTTCAACGTCCTCAACTTCGCCGAACCACGGCTGCACCTGTCGGGGACGAGGGCCGAATGGATACCGGTGGACAAACCGGGCTCGCCGTTCGACCTCACCGTCTACGTCACCGAGCACGGCATCGAACTGCTGTACAACCCCGACCTGTTCGACGCCGCCCGCATGGCGGGACTGGCCGAGGACTACCTGGGGATGGTGGCCGCGCTCGCGACCGCGCCCGAGCGTCCCGTGGGCGAGGGCGCGCCGGAGTTGCCGCGCCCGGCGGTGCGGGAGTTCGCACCCGGTGCCCGCGCCGTCCGCCCTACGGTGCGGCAGGGGGGAGCGGGCGAGGCGGACACCGCCGACCCGGCCGCGGTCGCCGCCACCGAACGGACGCTGTCGGCGATCTGGTGCGACGTCCTCGGGGTGGCCTCCGTCCGTCCCACCGACAACTTCTTCGACGCCGGCGGTCACTCGATGGCGATGGCGGAGGTCCACGCCAGGGTCTGCGCCCAGCTCGGTCGCGCGATCCCGCTGGTCGACCTGTTCACCCACCCCAACATCCGGGCGCTGGCCGCCCACCTGCACGGAACCGCCCGCGCTGACCGGACCGCGCGCACGGCCGGACGACTGGCGGCTCGGCGCGACCGCCTGCAGTCCCGAAGACCACGACGGGCAGGCCGCCCGAGAAGCACCCCCGAGAAGGAGCAGTGACGTGACCCAGCCGAACCCCGAGCCCGACGTCGACACCGACGCGCCGGGCGTCGAACCGATCGCCGTCGTGGGCATGGCCGCCCGCGTCCCGGGGGCGGCCGACCTGACCGAGTTCTGGCGCAACCTCGTCGACGGAGTCGAATCGGTCACCCCCGCCGGCCGTGAGGAACTGCTGGCACGCGGTGCCAAGCCCGAGGACCTCGACGACCCGAGCTGGGTCAACGCCACCACCGTCGTGGAGGAGTTCGACCACTTCGATGCCGAGCTCTTCGGCATGACCAGCAGGGAAGCCGAGATCACCGACCCGCAGCACCGGGTCTTCCTGGAGTCCTGCCACGCGGCGCTGACGGACGCGGGCTACGACCCGGCGCGGTACGCGGGCTCCATCGGCGTGTACGGCGGCGCGGGGCAGACGTCCTACCTGATCGAGAACCTGTTCCGGAACCAGCGGATCATGGACTCCCAGCACGGTGGCATCGGTATCGCCACCGGCAACCAGCCCAGCTACCTCACCACGTCGGTGTCGTACAAGCTGAACCTGCGCGGCCCGAGCCTCGCCGTCTACACGGCGTGCTCGACGTCGCTGGTGGCGGTACACCTGGCATGCGAGGCGCTGCGCAACGGCGAGTGCGACATGGCGCTGGCGGGCGGGGTGAACCTGGAGATCCCACACGGAGTCGGCTACCTCGGAGTGGACGGCTTCACCTCACCGGACGGGCACGTGCGCGCGTTCGACGCCGAAGCCAACGGCACCGTGTGGGGCAGCGGTGCCGGGGTCGTGCTGCTCAAACGCCTGTCCGCCGCGCTCGTCGACGGCGACCACATCCGCGCCGTGATCCGCGGCAACGCCATCAACAACGACGGTGCCACCAAGGTCGGCTTCTCGGCGCCGAGCGTGTCCGGTCAGATCGACGCCATCGCCGACGCCGTCGCGATGTCCGGTGTGGACCCACGCACGATCACCTACGTCGAGAGCCACGGCACCGGAACCGCGCTGGGCGACCCGATCGAGATCACCGCCTTGTCCACCGTGTACGCGGAGGGCGTGGCCGACACCGGGTGGTGTGCGATCGGGTCGGTCAAGTCCAACATCGGGCACCTGTCGCAGGCGGCCGGTGTCGTCTCACTGATCAAGACGGTCCTCGCGATGGAGCACGGGCTGATCCCACCGACGATCAACTACCGGCGACCCAACCCCGCCATCGACTTCCCCGGCACCCCGTTCTACCCGGCCACCGAGGTGATCAAATGGGAGCCCGGGGACACGCCACGCCGGGCCGGGGTGAGTTCGTTCGGGGTCGGCGGTACCAACGCCCACGTGGTCGTGGAGGAAGCGCCGCCGACGTACCACACGAGGGAGCCGAGGTCAGCGTACCTGTTGCGCCTGTCGGCGAACTCCGCGACGGCACTGACGGCGTCGGTGGAAGCGCTGGCCGAAAGGCTCGCCGCCGACGTCGACCTCGATCTGACCGACGTGGCCTACACGCTGGGAGCGGGACGCACCGAGTACCCGCACCGGGCCGTGGTGGTGGCGCGCGACCCGGAGGACGCGGTGGACGGCCTGCGCGACCCGCGCCGCCTGACGACCGGGGTCGTCACCGACACGCGCACCGAGGTCGCGTTCCTGTTCTCCGGGCAAGGAGCCCAGTACGCCGGGATGGGCGCCGAGCTGTACCGCGGCGAACCGGTGTTCGCCACCGCTGTCGACGAGTGCGCCGCGCTGCTGGCAAGCGGTGGCGGCCTGTCCGACATTCGCGAGGTGATGTTCGACCGCGCTCACGAGCGGACACTGCGCGAGACCCGCTACACCCAACCCGCGCTGTTCGTGCTGGAATACGCTCTCACCCGGCTGTGGGGCAGCTGGGGTGTGCGACCGGCGGCCATGATCGGGCACTCGATCGGTGAATACGTGGCCGCGACCGTGGCCGGGGTGTTCTCCCTGGCCGACGCCCTGCACCTGGTGGTGCGGCGGGGCGAGCTGATGCAGTCCATGCCGCCGGGCGCGATGCTGGCCGTGCAGCTCGACGAGGCTTCCGTCGTGGCCCGGCTGCCGGAGACCCTGTCGATCGCCGGGGTGAACGGCCCGGGCACGTGCGTGGTCGCCGGGCCCGCCGACGCGGTCGCCGCGTTCGCGGGCGAGCTCAAGCGGTCCGGCGTGAACAGCCGTGAACTGGTGACCTCGCACGCGTTCCACTCGCCGATGATGGAGCCGATCCTCGACGAGTTCACCGAAGCGGTCGCGGCCGTGCCCCGGCAGGCTCCCACCGTGCGGTTCCTGTCCAACCTCACCGGCGACTGGATCACCGACGCCCAGGCCACCGATCCCGGTTACTGGGCCGCGCACCTGCGCCAGGCCGTGCGGTTCGGCGACTGCGTGCGCACGCTGTTCGAGTCGGGGCAGCGGTGGGCGCTGGTCGAGTGCGGTCCCGGCCACCAGCTGGTGGGGCTCGCGCGCGGCCAGGTGCCCAAGGGCATGCCGGTGCCGCAACCGAGTCTGCCCGGCCGCACCGACAGGCTCGGCGACGTCGAAACGCTCTACGGAACGGCCGGTGCACTGTGGACGGCTGGAGTCGACCTCGACGCCGAGGCGTTCCAGTCCGGTGGCCACCGCGTGTCGCTACCGGGTTACCCCTACGAGCGCAGGCGCTACTGGATCGACCCGGACACCACCGGCACCCAGGCGGTCACCGGGCGACCGGAGGGACCGAGCGGGCCGCTGCCGTTGAGCGAGTGGTTCGCGGTGCCGACCTGGCGGCAGGCCGAACCGGATCTGCGGCGCGAGCCGTTCGAGCGCTGCCTGGCGTTCGTCGACGACGAGGTGCTGCCCGAACTGCTGCGCGAGGCCGGGGTGAGCGTGGTGGAAGTGCGGCCCGGTGAGGCGTTCGCGGCCACGGAGGGTGGGTTCACCGTCCGGCCGGGGGAGCGCGGCGACTACGACGCGCTGCTGGCCGCGCTGGGGGACGACCGACCGGACCGGCTCGTGCACGCGTGGGCGGTGCCGGAGGCGGGCGAGCCGGTGATGGCCGCCCAGGAGCGGGGCTTCTTCAGCCTGCTGGCGCTCATCCAGGCTCTGGGAGGTGAGTCGGCGCGGCTCGACATCCTGTCCACGGGCACCACCGATGTCACCGGTACCGACCTGACGAGGCCCGAACACGCCACGCTGGCCGGCATCGCGCGGGTGGTGTCGCTGGAGAGCCCCGGCACGGTGGTGCGCCGCATCGATCTCGACCCGGCCGATCTCCGGGCCGGTGTGGTCGCCGAGCTGTTCCGACCCGCCGACGCGGTGGCCGAGGTCGCGCTGCGCGGTGGCCGCCGCTGGATGCTCGACTACGCCCAGGTGGAGGTGCCGAGCACCGACGGCGTCACACCCGCGTTGCGGGACGGCGGCCGTTACCTGATCACCGGCGGCACCGGCGGCATCGGCATCACCCTCGCCGAGCACCTCGCGAGCCGTGTGCGGGCCCGGCTGATCCTGGTGACCCGCACCGGACTGCCGCCGCGTGACGAGTGGGACGCCCACCTCGCCGAGCACGGCGGTACGAGCCGCACCGGACGGGCGATTCTGGCGATCCGCCGTATGGAGAGGGCGGGCTCGGTCGTGCGGGTGGTCGCGGCCGACGTCGCCGACACCGGTCGGCTGCGGGAGGTCCGCGCTCTGGCCGAGGCGGAGTTCGGTGGGCTCGACGGGATCGTGCACGCCGCGGGTGTGCCCGGTGGTGGTGTCGCGGAGGTCAAGGAGCGGGCTGTGGCCGAGGCCGTGCTCGCCCCGAAACTCGCGGGCACCGTGGCGCTGGCCGAGGTGTTTTCGGACCTGCCGCTGGACTTCGTCGCCCTGTGCTCGTCGGTCACCGCCGTGTCCGGCGACTTCGGCCAGGTCGACTACTGCGCGGCGAACAACTTCCTCGACGCCTACGCGCGCGGTGACCACGGGTGGCGGTGCCGCGTCGTCTCCCACAACTGGGGCGGCTGGGCCGAGGTCGGCATGGCCGCCGAGGTGGCCGCGCCGACCGCCATCCGCACCTCCGGTGGTTCGGTGGCCAGTGGTGTGGTCGAGCACCCGGTCCTGACCGCCCGCACCGAGTCCGGTTGCCACGGCCTGGTGTCGGCGGCCACGCACTGGGTGCTGGACGAACACCGTATCGGCGGCGTTCCGGTGGTGCCGGGGACCGCGCACCTGGAGACCGTGCGGGCCGCGGCGACCGAGGTGCTGCCCTCACCGGGACAGGGACATGTCGTGGAGCTGCGCGACGTGGTGTTCCTCGACCCGTTCGCGGTGCCGGACGGCGCCTCGGCGGAGTACCGCGTCGAGTTCGACGGGGCCGACTTCACGGTCACCAGCCGGATCGCGGGAGTGACCACCGTGCACGTGAAGGGCTCGGCGGGCTGGGTCGCGGCCACGCACAAGTCTGGAGTGGACACGGTGGACACGGTGGACACGGTGGACGTCGCGGGGATCACGGCGCGTTGCCGGGTGCTCGACGACGACAACGCGTTCGGCATGGGTCGCACCAGCATGGTCACCTTCGGGCCGCGTTGGGCGGCGTTGCGCACGCACTACCTGGGTGAGCGGGAGGAGCTGGCCGAGATCAGCGCCCCCGAGGCGGCGGCGGGCGACGCCGGGGCCTGGGGTCTGCACCCGGCACTGCTGGACGTGGCCACGGCGTTCGGCCGGGGCCGGGGCAGCGGCACCTACCTGCCGTTGAGCTACGGGCGCGTCGTCGTGCACGGCCCGCTGCCCAGCACGTTCACCAGCCACCTCACCTACCGCGACTCGGCCGGTGACGAGGTGATCGCGGCGGATGTGACGTTGCGCGACGAGTCGGGCAGGACCGTGGTGGAGATCGCCGACTTCGTGCTCCGGCGTGTCGACCAGGCGGCCGTGAACAGCGGGCTGAGCTCCCGCCCGGCCACACCGGACAGCGACACCGACACCGGCGGGATTCGTCCGGTGGACGGCGCCGAGGCGTTCCTGCGAGCCCTGTCGTCCGAACTCGGACCGCAGGTGGTCGTCAACACGCGCCCGGTGAGCGACCTGTTCGCCCGCCGCGTGACCACCGAGGAACTGGAGCAGGCCGGGCAGACCGACGCGCCCGCCACCCAGGAGCCGGGCCAGGGGGACGCCGACGGCTACGTCGCGCCCCGCACCGAGCTGGAGATCGAGATCGCCCGCCAGTGGGCGGAGGTCCTCGGTGTCGAGCGGATCGGGCTGCACGACGACTTCTTCGCCCTCGGCGGCAACTCGCTGGTGGCCATCCAGCTGATCGCCCAGGTGCGTAAGTCGACCGGCGCGCGGCTGGCGATGAAAGCCCTGTTCGAAGCACCCACCGTGGCCGAGCTGGCCGCGCGTATCGAGGAGCTCACCGCCGAGGCCGACCCCGCGCCGGAACGGACCACGCAGCGGACCCAGCCGGAGCAGCAGACCACCACCATCCCCAAGGTAAAGCGGTAGCGGCGACATGAGTGAGAACACGAAGGAATGGAGATTTCCGGCTTCCTTCGGCCAGGAACGGATCTGGCTGGCCAACCAGCTCGACCCGGCGTCGGCGGTCTACAACCTGCCGTGCCAGATCCGCCAGGACCAGCCGCTGAGCGCGGAGCAGTGGCGGCGGGCACTCGGCCTGGTGGTGGACCGGCACGAGATCCTGCGCGCGTGCCTGGTGCTCGACGGCGATGCGCTGGTGCAGGTGGTGCGGGCCGACGTCCCGATCGAGCCCGAGGTGCACGACCTGCGTGCGCTGCCGGAGGACGAGCGGGAACAGCGGACGGCGGAGCTGGCGTTGGCCGTGGCGCGGCGGCCGATCCCGACGGACGCCGCGCCGTTGTGGCGGGCGCTGCTGTGCCGGCTGGCCGAGGACGAGTGGGTGCTCACGTTCGTGGTGCACCACGCCGTCTTCGACGCCACGTCGGTGGTGGTGTTCGCCCGGGACCTCAACGAGGCGTGTGACGCCGTCCACCAGGGGCGTGAACCTCGGTGGACGGAGCCGGCCATCCAGTACCCGGACTACGCGGCGTGGCAACGCGGGCAGGTCGAGGCGGGTGCGCTGGCGCGGCAGCTCGACTACTGGCGTGCCCACCTGGCGGGGATGCCGTCCGTGCACACGGTGCCCACCGACCGGCCCCGCCCCGCGAAGGTCACGTTCGACGGGGACCAGGTGGACTTCGTGCTGCCCGAGGGGCTGCTGGAACGCGCCACGGACGTCGGCGGCCGTCTTTCGGCGACCCCGTTCCTGGTGTTGTTCGCCGGATACGTCGCATTGCTGTCACGGATCTCCCGTGCCGATGAGGTGGTCGTCGGCGTGCCGGTGGCGGGACGGGACCTGCCCGAGCTGGCGCCGCTGGTCGGCATGTTCGTCAACCAGCTCGCGATCCGCGTCGACTGCGGCGGCGACCCGACGTTCGCCGACCTCGTCGGCCGGGCACGGACGGCGCTGCTCGACGCGATGGACAACGGGCAGGTGCCCTTCCAGCTCGTCGCCCAGACCGTGGTCACCGAACGCGACGCCGGAGTGCAGCCGCTGTACCAGCTGGGGTTCAACTTCATCCCCGACTCGGGGCTGGAACCGATCCCCTACGCCACGGCACAGGACGACCTCACCGTCGACCTGACCCGCGACAGGGGACGGCTGCTGTACCGCACCGACCTGTTCGACCGCGCGACCGCCGAGTCGCTGGTCCAGCGCTACCTGCGGGTGCTGTCAGCCGCGCTCGACGACCCGCGGCTGACGTTGTCCGACCTGCCGTTGCTGTCGGAGACCGAACGCGAGCGGGTACTGCACACGTGGAACGACACGACCGAACCGTATCCGGACACCGCCACCGTGCACGGGCTCGTCGAGCAGCGGGCACGGTCCACTCCGGACGCTGTCGCCGTCGATTTCGGCGGACGGAAGCTGACGTACGCCGGGCTCAACGCGGCGGCCAACCGGGTCGCACACCGACTGCGCGGGCTCGGCGCGGCTCCGGGCACGGTGGTCGGGGTGTGCGCCCCGAACTCGGCGGACCTGCTCGTCGGGCTGCTGGGCGTGCTCAAGAGCGGGGCGGCCTACGTGCCGCTCGACCCCGACCATCCCGCCGAGCGGAAGGCCCTGATCGCGGCCGACGCGGCGGTGTGTGCGGTACTCACCTCCGGCACCGTCGAGCTGCCTCCCGCCTGGGCGGCGTCCGGCCCGGCGGGCCAGGACGGGCCCACCGTCCTCGCCCTCGACGACCCCGGTCAGTGGGCGGAGCTGCCGGAGCACGACCCTCCGCCGACGGCACAGGCCGGGGACCTCGCCTACGTCCTCTACACGTCCGGTTCCACAGGACGGCCCAAGGGCGTTCAGGTCGAACACCGCGCCGTGGTCGCCTACCTGTCGTGGGCGTGCCGGCAGTACCCGAGCCTGTCCGGCCGGGCCCTGCTGCACACGTCCGCGTCGTTCGACCTGACCGTGACCACGCTGTTCGGCCCACTGCTGGCGGGAGGGACGATCGTGGACGCGGCGGCGGGGCGGCCGACGTTCGTCAAGGCCACTCCCACCCATCTCGCGCTGCTGTCCGAGGAGGAGTTCCCCTCCGGTGACCTGGTGCTCGGCGGTGAGGCGCTGACCGGTGACGCCGTCGCCGCGTGGCGACAGCGGTATCCGGACACGACGATCACCAACGAGTACGGTCCCACCGAGGCGACGGTGGGGTGTGTGGCGGCGCGGTTCACCCCGGGTGAGCCCCTCCCTCCCGGACCGGTGAGCATCGGCAGGCCGATGCCGAACGTGCGCGTCTACGTGCTCGACGAGCGACTGCGTCCGGTGCCGCCCGGTGTGGTGGGTCTGCTGTACGTCGCGGGCCCTCAGCTCGCGCGCGGTTATCTCGGTCGCCCCGAGTCGACCGTCGAACGCTTCCCCGAGCTGGAGGTGGCGGGAGGGCGGGTCTACGCCACCGGTGACCTGGCGCGGTGGCGGATCGACGGAACCCTCGACTACCTCGGCCGTGGCGACGACCAGATCGCTCTGCGGGGCTACCGCATCGAGCCCGGTGAGGTCGAAGCCGCCCTGCGCACGCTGCCGGGCGTGAGGGAGGCGGCCGTGGCGGTCCGCGACGGCAACCTTGTCGGCTATCTCGTCGGACCCCCGGCCGCAGACCCCGACGGTGTGGCCGCGTGGAGCTCGGCACTGCGGAGGGCGCTGCCGGACTACCTGGTGCCCACCGGCTACGTCGTGCTGGACGCCCTGCCCGTGGCTCCCAGCGGCAAGCTCGACCGGGCCGCCCTGCCCGCACCCGAGCGTGGCGGCGGGCAACCGTTCGTCGCGCCCCGCACAGCGGCCGAGGAACTGGTGGCCGAGCTGTTCACCGACGTGCTCGGCGTGGACCGGGTCGGGGCGCACGACGACTTCTTCGCCCTCGGCGGCAACTCGCTGTCGGCGATGCGGCTGCTCGCGCGCCTGACGCAGCAGACCGCCGTCGAACTGGGGGTGCGCGAGCTGTTCTCGCTGTCCACGGTGGCGGGACTCGCCGCCGAGGTGGAACAGCGGATGCTCGCCGCTCTCGACGAGCTCAGTGACGAGGAGGTCCAGCGGTTGCTGGCCGAAGAGCAGAGAAACGAGCGCGCATGACGACCATCGACGACCCGGCCCGCGCGGCAGCGCGCCGCGCGCTGCTGGAACAACGGCTCCGTCGCCGCGCCACCGCGGCGCCGACGATCCCGCGTCGGCCCGACGGCGCCGACGTCCCGCTGTCCTACCAGCAGGAGCGCGTGTGGTTCATGGAGCAGTTCGCTCCCGGGACCGCCGCCTACGCCATCCCGATCTCGATCCGGCTCACCGGCCCCCTCGACACCGACATGCTCCACGCCGCCCTGCGGGCGCTGCCGGAACGGCACGAGGCGCTGCGGATGCGGTTCCCCGCCGACGACGAGGGCCGCCCGCACGTGCGGATCGAGCCGAGCGTCCCGGTGCCGTTGACACTGGTCGACGCCGCCGACGAGACCGAGGCGTTGAGGGCGGTCGAGGTGGCGGCGACCGAACCGTTCGACCTGACGGCCGGTCCGCTGCTGCGGGCCACACTCGTGCGCCTGGCCGCCGACGACCACCTGCTCGTCGTGTGCACCCACCACATCGCGGGCGACGGCTGGTCGGTGGACCTGCTGTTGCGTGACCTCGCCGCCCACTACCACGCTCTCAGCGCCGGGAACGCCGCCACGCTCCCCGAACTCACCGTGGGCTACGGCGACTTCGCGCGCTGGCAGCGCGAAACCCTGACCGGAGCGGCGCTGGAGAAGCAGCTGGAGCACTGGCACCGGGCGCTGGAGGGTGTGCAGCCGCTGGAGCTGCCCACCGATCGGCCGCGGCCCGCGACCCAGACGTTCGACGGCGCCGCGTACGAGTTCCGTGTCGACGCCGACCTGCTCGCCGACGTGCGGGCGCTGGGGGAGCGGCACGGTGCGACGCTGTTCATGACCCTGCTCGCCGCTTACGAGGTACTGCTGTCGCGGTACTCCGGCCAGGACGACTTCGCCGTCGGCTCCAGCGCGGCCGGACGGAGCCTGCCCGAGCTGGAGGGCGTGGTCGGCATGTTCGTCAACATGCTGCCACTGCGGGCCCGGGTCGCCGGGGACGAGGGGTTCACCGAACTGCTCACCCGTACCCGGCGGATCGTGCTGGACGCCTTCGACCACGCCGACGTGCCGTTCGAGAAGCTGGTGAACGCGCTCGACGTCTCCCGTGACGTCAGCCGCTCACCGGTGTTCCAGGTGCTGTTCGCGTTGCAGAACTACCAGATGGGCCGCTTGGCGGAGGCGGGTTCCTCGGACGTCGAGTTCCGCTGGCAACCCGGTGACGCGCCCGCCACCCGGTTCGACTTCGAGTTCCACGCCGTGGAGGTCGCGGGTGGGCTGCTCGGCAAGTTCGTGTACAACACGGCCCTGTTCACCGAGGCGACCGTGGCGCGGATGGCCGACAACCTCGTGACCCTGCTGCGCTCGATCGTCACCGACGCCGACCGCCCGGTGTCCGAACTGGACCTGCTCGGTGACCGGGAGCGGGAGCTGGTGCTCCGCAGCGCGGCCGGTCCGGTGGTCGACGTCCCGGAGACCACACTGGCCGCGTTGGTGGCCGAGCAGGTGGCTCGCACCCCCGACGCGGTGGCCCTGACCTTCCGTGACGAGTCGTTGTCGTACGCCGAACTCGACCGGCGCGCCAACCAACTCGCCCACCGCCTGCGGGACCTCGGCGTCGGGCCGAACACTCTCGTGGGCGTGTGTGCACAGCGGTCGGTGGAACTGGTCGTCGCGCTGCTCGGCGTGCTCAAGGCCGGGGGAGCGTACGTGCCGCTGGACCCGGAGTACCCGGCCGAGCGGCTGGCGTTCATGGTGTCCGACTCCGCCTCGCCCGTGGTGCTGGTGCAGGCCGAGCTCCGGGACGTGCTTCCGGCCAGTGAGGCGAGCGTGCTCGTGCTGGACGAGGAGGACGAGGTACGGCGACTCGCCGCGCTGCCCGGCACCGCGCCCGAACCCGTGGCCGGGCCGGACGACATCGCCTACATGATCTACACCTCGGGCTCCACCGGTAAGCCGAAGGGCGTGCCCAACCGGCACCGTGCCGTGGTCAACCGGCTCGACTGGATGCAGCGCGCCTACCGGCTCGACGGCACCGACGTGGTGCTGCAGAAGACCCCGGCCAGCTTCGACGTGTCGGTGTGGGAGTTCTTCTGGCCACTGCTCACCGGCGCACGGTTGGTGCTCGCCGAACCCGGCGGCCACAAGGACGTCACCTACCTGCGCGACCTCCTGATCTCCCAACGCATCACCACCGCCCACTTCGTACCGTCGATGCTGACCCTGTTCCTCGCCGGGGACGGCGTCGAGGCGTGCACGGCGCTACGCAGGGTGGTGTGCAGCGGGGAGGAGCTGCCGCTGGCGGTGGCGCGGGACTTCACCGCCCGCCTGCCGCACTGCGAACTGCACAACCTGTACGGGCCCACCGAGGCCGCGATCGACGTCACCGCCTGGCACTGCACCGCCGACGCGCTCGCCGAGGTCAGCGTGGTGCCGATCGGGGTTCCGATCCAGAACGTCCGCGTCCACGTTCTCGACCCGCACGGCAACCCGTGCCCCATCGGAGTCGCAGGCGAACTGCACATCGCCGGGGTCGGCGTCGCCCACGGCTACCACGCACGCCCCGAACTCACGGCCGAGAAGTTCGTCGACGACCCCTTCCACCCCGACGGCGAGCGCATGTACCGCACCGGCGACCTCGCGCGGTGGCGCCCCGACGGCACGATCGACTTCCTCGGCCGTATCGACCACCAGGTGAAGCTGCGCGGTCTGCGCATCGAACTCGGGGAGATCGAAAGCGCCTTGCGCGACCGACCCGGGGTCCGTGACGCGGCGGTGCTCGTGAGGGAGGACTCCCCGGGTGACCAGCGGCTCGTCGCCTACGTCGTGGGACAGGGCGACGCGGCGACGCTGCGGGACGCGCTCAAGCGCACCCTGCCCGACTACATGGTGCCCGCCGCGTTCGTCGCGCTGGAGGAACTGCCGCTGACCCCGAACGGCAAACTCGACCGCAAGGCGCTGCCCGCGCCGGTCGCGAGCCGTGACACGAGCCAGGAACTCGTGGTACCCACGACACCCACCGAGCTACGGCTCGCCGACATCTGGCGGGACGTGCTCAGGGTCGACGAACTCGGCGTCGACGACGACTTCTTCGATCTCGGCGGGCACTCCATGCTCGCCACCCAGGTGGTCGCCCGCATCGGCAAGGAGTTCGGTGACGGTGCTCGTCAGGTCGGCGTCATGGACCTGTTCGGCAACCGCACCGTCCGCACCCTCGCCGAGTTCGTCGACGGTGACGCCGGCACCGACGACGGCCCCCGCAGGCTGCTCTACGAACTCACCAAGCCCGTCCCGGCGGGCGAACGCACGCTGACCTATGTCTGCGTGCCCTACGGCGGTGGCAGCGCGATCGTCTACCAACCGCTGGCCGACGCGCTGCCCGAGGGGTACTCGCTGTACTCCGTGGCCATCCCCGGCCACGACGTCGGCCTGTCCGAGGAGGCGATGCCGTTCGACGAACTCGTGGAACGGCTGACCGACGAGATTCTCGAACGCATCGACGGCCCCCTGGCCGTCTACGGCCACTGCGGTGTCGGTAACGCGCTCGCCGTCGGGGTGGCCCGCAGGCTGGAGGAACGCGGCCGGGAGCTGGAAGTCGTCTACATCGGAGCGATCTTCCCGTTCGCCCGGATCAGGGGCGTGGTCGGCTCACTGCGCACCAGGTTGGAGAAACTGCGCAGCAATCGCTTCTACTCCAACTGGCTCAAGGGCATGGGCGTCGACACCGACGACCTCGATCCCGAGCAGGCCGACCGGATCATCAGCAACATGCGGGAGGACAGCCGGGCCGCCGAGGAGTACTTCAGCGAGCTGCTCGACCGCCGCGTGGCCAAACTGCGGGCGCCGATGATCTCCGTGGTCGGCTCGGAGGACCCGGTCACCGACTACTACGAGGAACGCTACCGGGAGTGGGAGTTCCTCACCGACACCACCGCGCTGGTGGTACTCGACCAGGCCGGGCACTTCTTCCTGCGCTACCGCGCCGACGAACTCGCCGAGATCGTCACGCGGGTCCATCCGGCCGTGCGTGCCGGGCAGGTCGGCGAATCCAGCGAACTCCACGTCGCCACCCGCGGCGAGGACGCGGGTTGGGCGCTGCACGACGCCCACGAGGTCACCGTGGACGACACACCGAAGGTGCGGCCGAGCATGGGCCGGTTCGTCACCATCACCATCGGCCAGTTGGTGTCCACCACCGGGGCCGCGCTGACCTCGTTCGCCGTGCCCATCTGGCTCTACACCCAGACGGGATCGGTGACCAACCTCGGGTTGCTGTGGGCGTTGGTGCTGCTGGGCGGTGTGGTCATCCTGCCGGTGGCGGGTGCGCTGGTGGACCGGGTGGACCGCAGACGCATCATGATCATCGCCAGTGCCACGGCGGGCGGTGTCCAGCTGGCACTCGCGTTGTTCCTGCTCAACGGGATCCATCCGCTGTGGCTGATCTACCTGATGGTGCCGCTGGGCTCGATCGCGGGGTCGTTCCAGCGCATCGCCTACCAGTCCTCGATCGCGCAACTGGTACCCAAGCAGTACCTCGGGCACGCGATGGGTCTGGCGCAGATCAGCAACGGTTTCGCGCAGTTGTTGATGCCGGTGATCGCGGCAGGGCTGCTCGCCGTGGTCGAGCTGCACGGCATCCTCCTCATCGACATGGCGGGATACCTGCTCGCGATCGTCGGGTTGCTGCTGGTGCGGTTCCCCGACCTGCTGGGCTGGCGGCCGAGGGAACCACTGCTCACCGCGATCCGCAACGGGCTGCACTACTCGTGGAACCACAAGGGCTTCCGCACGATGCTGGCCTACTTCGCGCTGGCCAACGTGTTCCTCGCCCCCGCGATGGTGCTCATGACCCCGCTGGTGCTGTCCTTCGGCACCGTCACCGACGTCGCCCAGGTGGCGCTGGCCGAGGCGCTCGGCGCCGTGTGCGGCGGGATCGCGATGGCACTGTGGGGCGGCCCGAAGAACCGGCGCATGATCGGTGTGCTCGTGGGCAACATGGGCATCGCCACCGGATGCCTGATCATGGGGCTGCGGCCGGTGTTCGTCGTCGTGGCGGTCGGCGTGTTCCTGATGGCCATGTCGATGTCGATGTCCCAGGGCATCTACGCGACGATCGTGCAGGTGAAGGTGCCGCAGCGGTTCCACGGCCGCGTGTTCGCGTTGAACCAGACCATCACCTGGTCGACGCTGCCGCTCGGTTTCGCGCTGCTCGCGCCGCTGGCCGTCGGCCTGTTCGAGCCGATGATGGTGCCGGGCGGATCGCTCGCGGACTCGGTCGGTCAGCTGCTCGGCACAGGCGAGGGGCGCGGTACCGGCCTGGCCTACGTCGTGTTCGGACTGCTCATGCTGGCGGTCAACTTCGGTGGGCTGTCACTGCGGCTGCTGCGCCGCTTCGACACCGAGGTCCCCGACTCGCTGCCCGACGACCTCGTCGGTGCACAGGAACGGGAGCGGAAGGCGAGTCAGGACACCGGGAAACCGGGACGCGACGACACCGACGACACCGACGACAGCGAACGCACACCCGCACTGGCAGGAGGGACGAACCGATGAGTCGGAGCACGGCCGACTGGTCACGCACGGCACTGCTGGTGCGGGAGTCACGCGGGCACTGGGTCGGTGAGGCCGCGGCCGCCGTCCACGCGGCCGGGTTGCGGGCGGTGCTGCTCGCACCTCCCATGCCGGAGGAGGAGGCGGCCGCGCTGTCCGAGGTGGTCGACGGAGTCGTCGCGGTCGACGACGTCCATGATCTCGGCACACTCCTCGTCGCCGTGCACGAGACGACCGGTGGGGCGCGGCCCGCCGGGATGATGACCGGCTCGGACGGACTCGTCGCCGTGGTCGCCCAGGCAGCGGAAGCGCTGGGCGTGGCTCGGTGCTCCGCCGAGGTGTTCACCGTCGCCCGCAACAAACACGCCGTACGCCGGGTGCTGACCGAGGCCGGGCTGCCCGGCCCACGGTTCGCGCTGATCGGCGACGCGGAGGAGGCCACCGCCGTCGCCGATCACGTGGGGCTACCGGCGATCGTCAAACCCGTCAACGGCGCGGGCAGCAACCTCGTGCGCACCGTGACCACGGTGACCGAACTCGCCGACGCCTACCGGCTGCTGGCGACCCGGCTGCCGGAGTCGACCGACCCGCGCTACCACCGCTCGGTCTCCGGCCGCGCCGGGGAACCGGAGCTCGACCCCACCCGTGTCTTTTTGGTGGAGGGCTTGCTGCGCGGGCCGGAGTACGCGATCGACGTGCTGGTGCGCGACGGTGAGGTGGAACCGGTCGAACTGCTGGACAAACCGCTGATCGACGAACACAAGTTCGAGCTGGCACTGTCCTGCCCGCCGCTCGGGCTGACCACCGAGCGCGCGAAGGTGGTGACCGACGCGGTGTGCGAGGCGATCCGGGCACTCGGCCTGGACAACACCGTCGCGCACGTCGAGGTGATCGACGACGAGGTCGCCGGGCCGACGATCGTGGAGATCAACGCGGGCCGCCCGGCCGGGTCGATCATGCCGCTGCTGGCGAAACTGCGCACGGGCGTCGACGTGTTCGCCGAGGCGACCTCGCTCGCTCTCGGCACGCCACCCCCG
Source organism: Saccharomonospora cyanea NA-134 (assembly GCF_000244975.1). Classification (NCBI taxonomy): domain Bacteria; kingdom Bacillati; phylum Actinomycetota; class Actinomycetes; order Pseudonocardiales; family Pseudonocardiaceae; genus Saccharomonospora; species Saccharomonospora cyanea. Next base: position 2,384,227 of record NZ_CM001440.1, read on the forward strand.
AAGCGGGAGGCGCCGTCGCTGCCCATCCAGCTCGGCATGCTGATCCTCTACCCGCGAGAGAGTGGACGGCTCGTGGCCGTCCACGGTGTCGACGAGGTCGCGGAACTTCCCGAGGTCATCGACGTCGTCACCACCCTCACCCCCGGCGAACTGGTCAACGACGACCAGGAGGTGTACGGCGTGAACCTCGTGGTCGCCGGGTTCACCGACCACGACGACCTGGCCACCCTGTACGACGAGGCGGCGAAGAAGGTCCGGTTCGAACTGGAGGAGACCTCGTGAACGAGGCGGGGAGAACGGTGTTCGTGCTCCGGGAGACCCCCGCGCACTGGCTTTCGAGCGTGGTCGACGCCGCGCACACGCTCGGTCTGCGCGCAGCGGTGGTCACACCCGCCGTGGCCGAACACGAGCACGCCGACCTGGCCGGGTTGGCCGACGACGTGTGTGTGATCGCCGACATCCGCGATGCCGAGGAGGTGGCCGGACGGATCCGCGCGGCCACGGGCGGGGCGAGGCCCGCGGGCGTGCTCACCGCGGCGGAGGACATCATCGCCACGGCCGCCCGCGCCGCGGAACTGCTCGGCGTGGGCCGGTGCCCGGCCGACGTGCTTCGCCTGGCCCACAACAAGTTCGCGGTGCGGCAGCTCCTGGCTGAGGCCGGCCTGCCCGGTCCTCGGCACGCGCTCGTCTCCGAGACCTCGGAAGCCACCGCGGTAGCGGAGTCGGTCGGGCTGCCCGCAGTGGTGAAACCGGTCAACGGCGCGGCGAGCACCCTGGTGCGGACCGTACGGTCGACCGACGAGCTCGCGCAGGCATGCGCGCTGCTGGCGCGACGCCTGCCGGAAGCACCAGACGCGCGTTATCACCGGCCGGTGGCCGACCGCGCGGGCGGCTCGCTCGACCCACGACGGGTCTTCCTCGTCGAGGGTCTACTGCGTGGACCGGAGTACATGGTCGACGTGGTGGTTTCCGACGGCGTCGCCGAGCCTGTGGCCATCGTGGACAAACCGCTCATCGACGAGCGCGCCTTCGAGCTGGCGATGGCCTGCCCACCGCTGACGCTGTCCGGCGAGCGCGCCGAGGCGATCACCGACGTCGTCGTGCGTTCGGTACTCGCGCTGGACCTGGACAACACCGTCGCACACGTCGAGGTCATCGACGACGAGGTCGCCGGGCCGACGATCGTGGAGATCAACGCCGGCCGTCCCGTGGGAGGCGCGACCGCGGAACTGATCAAGCTGCACACCGGCGTCGACATGTTCGCCGAGTTCGTGGCGGCGGCAGCCGGCCTGCCGCGCCCGGCGCCTGCCGGGAACCGGATTCCCGTGCCGCTGGGCGAGCTGATCGTCTACCCGCCTGGTGGTGGACGGTTGGTGGCGATCCACGGCCTCGACGCCGTGCGGGAGCTGCCTGAAGTGATCAGCATCGTCACCACGGTGTCGCCGGGACAGGTCTTGAGCGGCGAGCAGGAGGTCTACGCGGTGAACGTGTTCGTCGCCGGATTCACCGACCACGACGAACTCGCCGCACTGTACGACGAGGTGACGAAACTGGTCCGTATCGAACTGGAACCGCTGGACTGAGGGTCCGTCGGGGCCGCGCCGATCGCCGGTACTGCGGCCCGACGGCGGCCCGCGAACGATCGAATCCCATACTGCGCTGAAGGCTGTGCCGTGTCGCCGGAACGCTTGCCGAGTTCTATCGTTTTTCGATAGATTCTCATCGTTGTTCGATCGATGGAGGGGCGATGGGAAAACTGATGGTGCCCGCGCTGCGTGCCGTACTCGCGGTACTGCTCGCGGGATCGGTGTTCGTGCAGACAGTGCTCGTGCCGCTGTTGGCAGTCGATCTGGAGCAGCTCGCCCCGAGCCTGTCGTACCTGCGTGTCCCGGTGGTCGTGCTCGTACTTCTGGGCGTGGTCGCGGTGCAGGTCGTCCTGGTCTGCGTGTGGCGGCTGGTGTCGATGGTGCGACGCGGAACCGTGTTCTCCCACGGGGCCTTCCGCTACGTGCACGTCGTCATCGGCGCGATCGTGGTGGCCGCTCTCCTGCTGTTCGCGCTGACGGCCGTCCTCGCGTCGGCGAACCACCACGTGCCGGGTGACGCCGTCGCCCCAGGAATGATCTTGTTGTTGTGCGGGGGTGTCGTGGCGGTACTGGGCGTTGCCCTCATCGTGCTCGTACTCCGGATGCTGCTCGCCCAGGCCGTCGCACGCGAGGCCGAGGCGGGCCGGATGCGGGCCGAGTTGGCAGGGGTGATCTGATGCCGATCTCCGTGGACATCGACGTGATGCTGGCCAGGCGGAAGATGTCCGTGGGCGAGCTCGCCGACCGTGTCGGGATCACACCCGCCAACCTGGCCGTGCTCAAGAACGGCCGTGCCAAGGCGGTGCGCTTCTCGACGCTCGCCGCGCTCTGCGAGGCACTCGAATGCCAGCCGGGAGACCTGCTGCGCTGGGTGGCCGAAGACACCGAAGACACCGAGGGCGCCGCTGACACCGCTGACGGGCGCCGCTGGTCCCCGGCGACCGGTGTCGACGCCGAGGCGTCCGCCCCCACCAGGTGAGCGTTCCCCCGAAGTGGACCGGTGTGCAGTGGGAGGGTGACGGGGCGGCCGCTGGATTCGGTTCCTCGGACGCGGTGACTGGGAACCAGCCGCGCGGGCCCGGCCGATCACCGCGTTCCGGCCCTGTCGGCCGGAACGTCATCGCAAGCCTCGACGGGATCGGATGCGGCCTCACCACGCCAGTCCAGTCAGGACTTCGGTATCGGACACCGCTTGTTTGTCGGGCGCAGGGTGACCGCGGTGGCATGAGACGTGGCCATGGGGTTGATCCGCGCGCTGTTGTGCAGGGGGTTCCATGGCCACCGGTCGGTGTCTGCTGCGTTGCGCACGTTGACGTTGATGTTGGTCGCGGTGGTCACGGCCGGGCTGATCGTCGCGTTGCCGTGGGGCAACGGTGTCGGCCTGGCCGAAGGCGAGATCCCCGAGCAGGAGTGGGGCACCGCAGCAGGCCGCAGCCATTTGGCGTCAGCGACCTCGACCGCCGCGACGGTCGAGGTCGGCAAACACACCTCGAAGCCTGCCGACGGAGCTTCGCCCCGAGGCCGGTCTCAAGGTCGAGGTGACACCGGTCGGTGTGAAGGAAGCCATCGTTCTGAAGTCACCGGATGCTCCTACTACCTGGGACTTTCCCCTGTGGTTGGAGGGACTGAACGCCGAGCTGAGCGACGGCGCCGTGGTGCTGCGGGATGCGGACGGCACGGTGCAGAGTGTGATTCCGCCGGGCTTCACGGAGGACTTGAACCCTATGTGGGGTCGGGGATCAAGGTCGCCTCGGATGGGCAGGGGGAGTACACCTACACGCCGGGTGGGTTGCCGTTGGGGGTGGTCAGGGTGGTGTGTTGGCGGGGTCGCGGTCGTTCAGTCCGTTCGGGGAGCGGCAGGCCGAGGCGGGAACGCAGCCGGCGTCGGGTTTCCAGCACCAGTACACCGACCCGGCAAGTGGCAACGTGAACATGGGTGCGCGGTGGTATCAGAATGAAGCAGAATGGCTGGCAGGGCGATCCGGTATCCGTGGCGAAGATCGGTGATGATCTGTACGTCTTGGACGGTCACCACCGTGTTGCCGCGGCGAAGCGTGTAAGGATTGACGTGCCGTATCGTTTACTTTCGGATGCTGACATTCGTGCCAGGTATCCTGGAGGAATGATGACATTACAACTGCTTGGGCTGAGGTGGGGACGGACCGTCTAGTGAATAAGTACAAGAGACCGGGGTGTCGATGACAAGCCAGCCTTTGAGGGAAGTCGAGGCGTACTTGCAGGCCCTTTCCCGGGTGCGCAGCGCTGTTCAGCGCTTCCACCCGGGTGGTCAGGGGCTGGCTAGCATCCTCTACCTGTATCGGTCGCGAGCTCTGGAGAAAGCCGGGCTCATCCAGGAAGGTATTGAATACAACGTTCACGGTTTTGGATGTCTTTTCATTGAGTCCAGCGGCGCCGAGATTGACATGGACTTTCTGGAGGAAGGGACGGAAATATTTGATGCCTGGAGGATTAGAAGGCTTTCGGTGAGCCTCGACGAGGAACCCTTGGAAAGCTTGGACGAAATCGTTGCCGAGTGCAGGAATTTGGTCTCTCTGGGGCGTTTGCTTGAGCCGCGCAGCGGATGGTTCTCGACAGTTGAGTAACGCCATCCCTTGGTTGGCCTGAAGGCCAATTCCATTCCTTTCGGGTGTCGAAGTGAAATGACGAGGCCATTCTTCTTGTAGCTCTTGGAGAGGGACTCGTGGTGCCTTGAGGGCAATGCTGACGGCAGCGTCAGCAGACAGCGGCTGCCGCAGGCGGGGCGTCACGGCCGTCCTGGCCACTGAGGGCGTGCTCCAGGGCTTCGCTGGCGTCACGCTGGAGTCGGAGTCATACGTGGGCGTAGCCGCCGGGCGCCGGAGGTGGCCGACCGCACCTAAACGGCGATCTACGGCGCGGCGGCGATTGGCAGAGTTGCCTTTATGGCGGGGCGAAGGCATGGTGGAAAGGTCAGGAAAGGAGTATTGGCAAGCGCCAAGCTCTACTGCATGCGAGACGAGGTGAATGGAAAGCGAGCTACGACCTTGCGGTTTGGCAAGGGGATGTGCCGTCCAGTGATCGTGAAGCAGCTGGGGTGCATAACCGCCTGTACGACGATTATCTCGATGGCGATGAGCTGTTTCCGGTGGTAAGTGTCGTCGCTGACTTTCTGGCCGCCCTCACTGAGCGCTGGCCTGATAGGGATACCGGAGACGATACGCCCTGGGTTGCAACGCCACTTTCCGGTGGGCAAGTGGGCCATGCGTTTACATTGCGCTTGCGTGGAATGGAGCAGATGTGACGTCTGCCTATGTGGCGCAGGTTTCAAACGGATTTGGATTGAACTGTTTCGACCCTCAGGTAAAATCCGCTTCGGAAGGGTTGGATCCGATTTTCTTCGGAGTTTTCCGAAAGTCCACTGTCGGAGTTGACTATCGGTCGCGTGAAATGTCGGCATCGGATAGGAAAGCAGATGGACGAAGTGGTGATGTTGGGTGGCTAAGCCGCTGACTGCCCCGGCCGTGTTGCGTGCGGCTATGGAGCTCGGTGCTGTCCCTGCCGGGGCTGACATGTCGCGAAGGGGAGATGTGCGCTGGGAGGCTCATGGGCTGGCATACCTGGGGTGGATCTCCAAAGAGGCTGCGGGGACGCTGGCCTGGCACTTGAACGTGGGTGACGCCAAGTTTGGCCCGGCCCTGGAGAAGTACGGGAGCATGTCCGTTCCGATTCGCAGCTCAAGTAACGAAGTGCCATGGCCGCAGACGGTCGACAGATCGCTGGAGGTGTTTCTTCGGGAAGGGTTGGGGCGAGCGACTCAGTTCGTAGCTAATCGCACCGAACTGTGTTTGCTGCTTTCTTCTTACGAAGATGTGCAGCGAGGTGAACTCTATGCCTGGCTTCCTGTAGCCAACTATCCGGCTCGCCTCGTGCAGGCCCTGGTGCTGGCGCGTGACATTGGTTCCCCTGGTCTGGAGCCCTGGATTCAGGGGTGCCTGGAACAAGGCTCGCTTCGGCTTTCAACCGGAAGGTCTATGGACGTTCTGGCGTCAGCCAAGGGATGGGCGAGCAGATATTCGAGCGCACTGGGGTTCGACATCATGGTTTGATCGAGCATAGAGGGGCGCAACCTGAGAGTTCGCTCCGTGAGTTACGCCTCCCTGAAATAGAAGCCCCGCCGAAGAGGTTCCTCGGCGGGGCTTCTCTGGCGTTTGGTAGCAACGTCAGCGGACGACGGCTACGGCCGGTGGGTAGTCAAGGTGTGGGGGTTCGTCGGCCGGGCCGAGGGCGTCAGTGGACTCGGCGCTGGAGGGAGTCGTACGTGGACGCCGGTGGTGACGCCGATGTGGGTGTGACCGAGGAGTTCCTTGATGGCGACGAGGGCGACGCCCCGTTCCGCGAGGAGGAGGGTGGAGGTCGTGGAGGCTGCGGACATGTTCTACGTAGGTGCCTATTGGGGGCCCCGAGTCGAGTCGGCCAATGAGTGCGCCCGGCGGCTGGCTCTTTGTCTGAGTCAGCTGGGGGTGGTGCACCCAGCCTTGGCGACGTGGTTCCGTAAGGGCAGGAGCAAGTCCGCCGCCTCCGGCAACCCCGTGGCGACCAGTGTGGATGTTTTGGAGGCCATGCTCGTAGGTGGTCGTGATCGTACGGATGTTGATGGCCGGGTCATCAGCGAGCTCGGGTTCAGTGTGTCGCTGTGGAACAAGAACCCTGTCCCGGTCTCGTTCAGCACCACATGCGGTGCGAGCCCGGCGACGAGTTCTGTCAAGAACTACTTCACGCTGGAGCTTCCTGAACCGGTGGGAGCCGCTGCTGAATTGTATGACCCAGGGGTTGCGAGGTCTTTTTTTGCTCGGTAGTTGAGGCGTGGAATCCGCAGTGGGCAACGTTTGCGAACTACTCAATGCGTGTGGCTCAGGAGGGAAATCCAGGGCGTCCGGTGGGTGGCTGGATGACGTATGTTTCGGAGGCTCGAAAGCCAGCGGCAGCTGAAGGGCCCGGACTGTCTGTGGAAGAGTTCTCGGGCGGAACCCTATTGACGGCCGGGCCTAGCCCTCTACAGGTATCAGGCTCGCATCTTTCGAGCGTCGTTGGATTCCTTTCGAGGGGATAAGAGCTTGTTCTCAAAACCCTCGGTTACCTGCTGCGCGGGACTCGGTGCGGCGCCTTACCGCGTTGGGTCCCCTACTGTGGCACGCTGCTTGCGGTCACAGTAGGGGGACGCACCTCCAGCACGCCTCCCTCCTCCGCCTTGCGATCCACCACACCGACCCCCGCTCACGGCGGAGAAGGGTTCGCGGAACACGCTCTCAGGGGTACAAGCGCGGTCCATCGCAGTGTCGCCGAGTCCGTCTACAGCCACATGGTTGTCCGTCAGGCGATGGTGGAAGCGGGCGCAAACCGGACCACGCCAGAAGCGGGCGAACGCCCGCCGGGTGGGCACGGTGGACGAAGCCCGGAAGGCGTCGAGGAACTGGGCCCCGGCCACCCCGAGGGGCTGAGTCGCCCGCCCTCAGCCCGGCGCGACGCGGTGCAGCGCCAGGGCGTCCCAGCGGTGGGCGGCGGCGTCCGTCGGCGCGCAAACGAGGCGACCGGCCCGCAGCGGAGGCCCGGCGGGCACCCGCTCGCCGCGCAACCCCGCCTCGACGAAGGCGCGCAGCCGTTCCCCGCAGCGGCGGTAGAAGCGCAGCTGCGTGCGGCGGCCGAAGACGCGCCACCCCAGGAACGTGATGCGGTCCAGCGTCGGAGCACCCTGTGAGTAGCTGGACGCCACGAACTCGACCGCACCCGAGTGCTGGTGCTTCACCACCTCGTAGGTGACCTTGCCCCGCTCCAGATGGCCGTCCAGCGTCTCGTACGCCCAGCCCCAGACCCGGTCGCCGTTGTCGCGGGTCTCGTCGACCACCTCGGTGATCCGGACGCCGCAGTAGAAGTGCATCATGTGGAACCGGGCCTCCAGCAGCATGTCGCGGCCCAGCAGTGGGGTCGCCGGATCGTAGAGCGCCCGGACGATCTCCGGCGGCGAGAACTCGTAGTCGTGCACCAGCCGGCAGGCCAGTGCCCAGGACCCCTCCGGTTCCGGCTCACCCGGCCGCTCCGAGGGCAGTTCCTTTCGGTGCGTGTCGATGTTCCACGTCGGGCGGCGGACCTCGGTCACCGAGTAGTTGATGCCCGCGTCGGCGAGGTCGGCCCACGCCCGCGTGGTGTCCAGGCGCCCGAAGACCCAGTCACGCGCCGGATTCACTCGTAGTCCTTCAACGAGTCGCCGATCAACCACATCGTCGGCGGCCACAGCCCCACGAAGAGCGCCCGCCGCTCGGCGTTGCCCCGCTGAGCCTGGTCCACCGTCTTGGCACGCACCCACAGGCCCACGCAGAGCGTGATCGTGACCAGCGAGGCCAGGTGGAAGTGGTCGCTGCGCAGCCCTACTCGATGCAGTAGTCCAACCACCATGTGCGTCTCCCCTGTCGACTCGTGTCAGCGTGTGGTGTGCGGGTATTCGAGTCTGTACCCGATTCTGGGAGTCCGGAGACCTGGAGGACACCGATGCAGCGACCTCGTCGAATGGGCGCCGTGGTCGCACGGTGGCTGCTGGGTACGGCGCTCGTCACGTGGCGTTACCTCTGGGAGACCACGCCCCTCTACCGGAACGAGTGTCAGGGCGACGAGCGGGACAGTCCTCCGCCGGTGCCGTCCGGTGCGGTGGACGGCCGCGCGCAACTCGCGTCGGACGGCTACGGGCCCCTGTTCCACCGCCGCTTCCAGGCACGCATCGCGGATGCCGAGCTCGACGCCGACCAGCTCGTCGACCGCGTCGTCTGCGACTTCAAACACTTCGTGCCCACCGAGGTGGTCGACATTCACGCCGACGGGGTCGAGAACCGGGGGCTCGATGTCGGCGACGAGCTGGTGGTGGAGATGCCGGGGCCGTGGAACGGTCCGGTCCGGGTGACACACCGTGACGCCACGTCCCTGCGGCTGATGACCCTGCGCGGTCACCTGGAAGCCGGGCAGGTGCAGTTCCAGGCCAGGGGGGACGGCGAGGAGCTGGTCTTCGAGATCGAACTCTGGGCCCGGCCCAGCACCCGCCTCGTGCACATGCTGTACTCGCGCCTGCGCCTGGCGAAGGAGGTGCAGCTCAACATGTGGGTGCGCTTCTGTCTGTCCGCCGTGGCGACGTCCGGCGGGCGGCTGGTCGACGGGGTGCACATCGAGACCCGCGGGTGCGCTCCGGCCATGGTGGTTTCCTGACGACACGCTTTCGTCGCGGGCACCCGGAACCCGCGGCGGGCCTCCTGCGTCCAACGGTCACCCAACGGTGCGGAGGAGGGCCCCGTGGCAGAAGGATTCAAGGTCGAGCCCGACGAGCTCGACGGCTATGCCGAACTGATGACACGGAACGCGGAACACTTCCTGACGATCAAGGAGCACGCGGTTTCCAAGGGCGGCGACACCTCCGGGTTCACCGGACTGCTGTCTCTGCTGGTCCCCGTGGTGACCACGGTCGCGGACCTCTACGGTCGCACCCTCGACTTCGGAAACAGGACGTTGACCAACGACGCGTCGGGCCTCCAGAAGGCCGCCGAGGCCTACCGGAAGAGGGACAAGGCCAACGGCGACAATCTCGGCCTCATCGAGCAGGGCCTGAACGCGGTGCCCGGTGCTCCGGTCGTGGGAGGCGCCCAGTGACCGCCTACGCCGACGTCGAGGACCCGGCAGCCGCGTTGGCCACGGCACCGGAGGACCGTCCGGGCAGGCAGAGCACGAAGGAACTCATCGAGAAGGCGGGCTGGAAGATCCAGGGGGTCAACTGGATCTACGAGAAGGTGACCGGGGAGAACCTGGTCGAAGCCTTGATCAACCCGCTGCTCGGGGACTTCGAGAAGATCGACGCCAACGCGCACGCGTGGGACCAGGTGTCCAAGGCGCTCGACTCGGTCCGACGCAACCTCGACGCGGGCGTCGACCAGCTCGGTGAGCACTGGCAGGGCGACGGGGCGTCGAGTTTCGCCCGCCGGATGGACTCCATGTGGGCGCTGGCCATCGAGGCCGACTCACAGGTCGCCCGCATCATCGGCGACAGGTTCAAGAGCATGGCGAACACGTGCCGCACGGCGACGAGCATCGCTCTGTCGCTGCTCGACAAGCTCGTCACCAAGCTCATGGAAGCCGCGATGACCGCGTGGATCCCGGTGGTGGGCTGGGGCAAGGCGGTGTGGATGGTCTACGACGCGATCCAGATCGTCGACGCCATCCGCAAGATCATCATCTCGATCCAGACGCTGATCGAGGGCGTGCAGGGCATGGTGGACGGCATCGTGGCCATGGGCACGGCACTGATGAAGATCAAGGACATCCGGGACGTCAACGACGCGCTCGACGTGCTGGACTCCTACCAGCAGGGCCGGGAGACCTACGACAACGGGCTCAGCGCGGCCAAGTCGGGTGCTCTGGGCGCGGCGTACAACGGCTACAAGCTGGGTGGTGCCGTCAACTCCGCGACAGGCCGGTACTCCACACCCACCGGCACAGGAACCTCCCCTTCGCCTTCCCCCTCTCCCGCTCCATCACCGTCGCCGAGTCCCGGCACCGGTGGCACCGGAGGTGCGCGATGACCTTCTACGACAAGGCCCGGCTCGACGAGCTGGTCGCCGACGTGGACGCCAAGCTCGCCGGCGTCGACCTGGCAGCCTCCGAGGCGAGCCGCGTGCAGTCGCGCTCGCCCGGCCTCTCCGAGCGGGATCTCGCCGCCATCGAACGGCACGCGGAGAGTGCCCGCGCCCCGCGCGAGCTCAAGGAGCTGGTTTCGCGCATCAAGGAGGGCGAGCTGTCCTGGTCCGACATCACGTCCGGTCGCGCGCTCGACGACGAAGGTGTCCAGGCGGCCATGGCGGCCTCGCTGCCCGACCTCGCCCGGGCCCACCAGGAACTACGGGAGGGCCAGGACCCGGACTCGATCATCGAGGCCGCCCGGGGCGACGACGAGGAGGGCGGGTCCATCATGCGCCGGGGTTGGTGAGTCCTCGCGTTCAGCCCGCGGGCCACGCGGACCCAGAGGGTTTCGTGGTGCCCCGGTTGTGCACGATGTCCCAGGCCAGCGCCGCCGCGATGGCGAGCTGCCGTGCGGGTGAGCCGAGGTCCGGATGCAGGCGGAGCACGTCCCGCCGGACCTTGCGGCCGTCCCGTTTGGCCAGTGCCCCGACCCGCAGCGGTGCGAACTCGCCGAGACTGCCGAGTGAAGCGCCGGTGCTGTCGGTGAGGGCGATGTCCGAGCCCCGCTTCAGCATCGAGCCCAGGAGCGTTCCCGAGCCGTCGGTGACCTCCACCCGCGTGTGGCGCACCGAGAAGCCCTTCCGGATGCCCAGCACCTCCCGGCCGTCGGGCAGCTCGACCTTCAGGTCGAACGACGTGTGCCCGGAGAACCCGGTCGCCCGTACCAGGGAGAGCGCTCGTGGTGCGGACCGCTCGCCGACCGTGGCCAGCGAGCGGTCGTGCTCGTCGTAGACCGACACGTCGTACGTCGTGCGCCAGAGGGCGTTGCGGAACCCGCCGGGATGCTCGATGAGCAGGGTCGGTGCGCTGAACAAGTCCACGGCCGGAAGCGTAGCCGGGCGTCGGTGCCGCCGTGGTGTGGACGCGGGCGCCGTCAGCCCACGGCGGCACCACAGGTCTTCGCGACTGCCGGGTCCGGGTCGTAACGGAGACCAGTGCGGTGGAACGCGCCGGTGAGGTTGTCCCAGAACCGTTCCAGGCTCATCGGCTCGCGCACCGAGGCGAGGACGTCCCGCACCTCCGGGCACGCGAGGGCGGCGCGGGCGTCGGCCAGCCCCGCGCCCGGCGTTCCGGCGTCGGCGAGATCCCATGCCGGTGGGAGGTGTTTGTCGTGTCCGGCCATGCCCTGGGGGCGGGGTTCGGCATGTGAGGCGAGGGGATTGGCGAGTGCCAGGGAGTCGTGCACGCGGACGTCCGAGTCGGTGAGCATGCCCACGGCACCGATGCAGCAGGTGACCACGGTGCTGTGGGAAAGGGTCGTGGGATGGGCCTGCCATCCGGTTTCGCCGTGAGCGACGATCACGGGTCCATCCTGGGCGTGCAGCGTGTCGAGCGGGGCGCTCATCATCGGCACCTCGGCGAAGTGCTCGGCGAGCACGGGATGCTCCTGACGGGTGGAGTAGGCCCAGAAGGCTCGTTCGTCGCTGATGCCGATACCCGCCGGTTCCTGTGGGCTGTAGGGGACGTGGAGCCACCAGCCCGCCGCTACCGTCCAGGCACCGACCACGCCGAGGGGAAGCAGTGCGCGGGGTGTGGCGGGGAGGACGAGTACGGGCAGCAGCAGGCAGAAGATCGCGGGGAGGAGCATGCGGGCGTGCATGAAGTCGCCGCCGATCCACACCACGTACAGCGTCAGCACCAGCACGGGAGCGAGCACGGCCACCCCGAGCCCGGCCACCGTGCGCCGGCGCACGGTCACCACCAGAGCGACTGCCAGCGCGAGTAGCGGAACGAGCAGGAGGTAGGTGTCGACGGTGTCCGTGAGGTACCGCCAGCCCCGGTCGATCCGCGGTGTGGACGCTTCCTTGGCGAGGGCGGTGTTCGGTGTCAGCAGGCCGTAGTAGCCCATGCGGAACACCTGGTAGGCCACGGGCAGTGCCCCGGCCACCAGCGCCAGACGGAGTGCAGGGCCGCGGCGGGCGCGGGTGACGACGAGCAGCGCGACGAACCCGGCGGCGGTGAAGAGGGCGAACTCGGGGCGGACGAGAGGGCCGAGCCCGATCACCAGAGCCGTGGGCCAGTGGCGCCCACCGTCATCGCGGGCGAGGCGGACGAGCAGCCACCACACCGCGCCGAGCCAGCAGAAGGCCAGGCCGGTTTCCAGGCCGGACGTGGCGAACTCGCGAAACGGCGACATCGCGAGGACTGCGAGGACACCGGCGGGGGCGAGCACCACCGTGGTGCCGTGCAGCCGGCGGGTGCCGTCGAGCGCCAGACCGAGCCCGGCGACAGCGCACAACCCACCGACCGCGAGCGAGAGCCATTCCAGGCGCAGGCCCGACATACCCACCAGCGCGAGCAGATATGTCCAGAGTGGACTTGTGTTCACCTCGACGCGCTCACCGACGTTGAAGACGGGGCCGTGGCCTTCCAGCAGGTGCCGTACCGTGCGCAGCACGATGAGACCGTCGTCGGCGATCCACCGGCTGTTCCAGGCGAGCAGCGCGAACAACGCCACACACCCACCCACCACAGCCAGGTTCCACGTCCCCCTACCGGGCCGCCATCGTCGGGGTTGGTCGGTCACGGCCGCGCGGGTGCCGGCGGCGGTCTCGTCGACGAGGGCCAACGAACTCTCCACTCAGGTCGGTACTACGGTTTCCGACCCTGAGTGGCCGGCACAGCCACGACTGTTGCAGCCGCTTCGTAAGACCTGCCCCTACAGCTCGGGTCCGGGACGCCCGGCCTGGTGGGTCAGTAGTCGTCGCGTCCGGTGAACTGCTCCTCCAGGAGTTCGGCGGAGCCGGTGACGAGTTCGAGCGGGTCGACGAACTCGTTGATGTCGAGGTTGACCAGAGGAAGCGAATGCCGCAGCACGAGATGCTCACCCATGAGCACCGCTCCGCCGACCACGATGGTGTCGCCGATCTCGGTCAGCACCTCCTGGAGGTCGACCTGGTCGACGCGGGCGAACGGCGTCGCGATCTGTACCCATTCCTCCCTGCGGTCGAGAACCTCCCTCGCGATGATCACCACCTGGGCCCGCCGATCCTCGTAGGAGATCCGGACGCGGATCTCGTCCGGCTCGTCGCGGACCACGTCGTAGCTCTCCCGGATGTAGGCCACCAGATCACCCCAGGTCGCCATCGGGCTCCCCTCCCCAGTTCCTGTCACGACAGGGCCCGACGCGGCCCCGGTTGATCAAGGTTACGCCCCGCCGCCGTGCGGGTGGCGGGGCCGGGGAGGAGCACCGGAGGCGGAGGGGGCGTACGGCAACTGCGAACACGCGTTCACAACCTGCGGACACGCCGGGATGTCGCGCGGGCGACGCGCGACGAACAGCAGCGCCGCCGTCACCCCGGTCACAGCGGTGGCGAGGACCGGGAACCAGTCTCCCCACCGGACGTAGGGGGTGAGGCCCTCGTGCAGAGGCACGCTGACGGTGAAGGTGCCACGGTGGGTCGGCGGCACCCAGGCCAGCAGACGGCCGTCCGCGTCGAAGGCCGCGGACGTTCCGCTGGAGTTGACGAGGACGGTCGAGCGTCCGGACTCGACGGCCCGGACGGCCTCGGCACTCGCCTGTTGCCGCTGAGCCCAGGTGTCGTGGAACGTGGTGAGGGAGCCCTGCACCACCGTCACGTCCGCCCCCCGGGCGGTGAGCGTGCGCCGGAGGTCGGGGAACGTGGACTCGTACGAGATCAGCGGGCCGAGCCGGACGTCCCCCACCCGCAGCAGGGTCGGTGTGTCGCCGGGCGCCCGGTCCACCCGTGCGGCGTCGGTGTGCCCCAGGAGTGGGCCGAGCAGCGGGCGCAGGGGCACGTATTCCCCGAACGGCGCCAGCCGCTGCTTACGGTAGGTGCCTGCGACGCCGTCGGGACGGTAGTGGTGGGTGGACTTCGTGATGCGCCCGTCTGGGCCCTGCGCGTCGACGTTCACGAGGAGATGCCCGCCCGCGGATTCGGCGGCCCGGCGCAACCCGATCGCCACGTCCGGTCGCCGTGACGGATCGAGCGCGACGCTGCTCTGGCCCCACACCACCACGTCCGCCGTGGTGCGGGTGAGTTGATCGGTGAGCCGGAGGTGTTCGGCGAGGCTGTCCGAGACCAGGCCGGGTTGCACCCCGGCGACACGTACGTGCCCGGTCGCCGGGGAAGCCGTGTGGAGGGCACCGTGGACCGTGCCGGCGACGACGAACAGCAGCGCAGCGGAACCGCCGAGCAGCCGCGCCCGGCCATGGGCGCCGGGGAGGACGACGACCGCGACGCCGACGTTCACCGCGACCACCAGTGCACTGAGCAACCACACACCGCCGAGCGCTGCCACGTCCAGCACGTGCGGTGTCCGCCACTGCCCCAGCCCCAACGGGGTCCACGAGCCGCCGAGGTGTTTCCAGGAGCGCAGGGCTTCCAGCGTCACCCACAGGCAGGGCAGGAACGACAGGCCGAGCGCGGCTCTCGCCCAGGACAGCGGGGGCCGCAACACCCGGTACGCGCCGAGGCCGAACGGAACCCAGAGGAGTCCGACGGCCGCCAGCGCGGGAACCGTGAACATGCCCAGGTGCGGAACGAGCCAGTGGTGGGCGGTGAGGAAGAACCCCACGGCGGCGGCCCAGCTCAGCCAGGCCGCGTCGCGGTAGGAGTGGGCGCGCGCGAGCAGCACGAGCAGCGGTACGAGACCGGTCCATGCCAGCCACCACAGGCCCGCGCCGGGGAGGGAGCAAGCCAGGACCGCGCCCGCGAGCGGAGCGAGCGCTCGCCCCGCCCAGCGGCGGCGTGGTTCGCGGCGCACACCGCCACGCTACGCCCACGGCGACCCGGCACACTCGGTCAGCGCGCGACCCTCGTCATCGGGTGTCGTGGGCTGTCGCCGCGGCGGTGTTCACCGGTTCGCCGTGCTCGTCCGAACCGGTCGGGTCCTCAGCCGTCTTGCGACGGGGGGTGAACAGCGCCGCGACCAGAGCGGCCACCCCGATGCAGCCCGCGGTGACGAAGGCGAGGCGCAGGCCGTCGGCGTCGGGGCTGACGGCGTCCTCGGCGCTGCCGAGAGCGGCGACGGTGACGAACACGGCGGTGCCCAGCGCGCCCGCGACCTGCTGGAGCGTGGACAGGATCGCGCTGCCGTGCGAGTGCAGGTGCTCGGGCAGCACGCCGAGGGACTCCGTCATGAGCGGGGTCATCATGAAGGCGAGACCTGTCATGAGCAGGACGTGGATGGCGATGACCGCCTCCAACGGCGAACCGGGGCCGAGCGTGGTGAAGAGCCAGAGCGAACCGGCCATCGCCAGGGCGCCCGGGATGACCAGCGGCCGGGAACCCAGCCGGTCGAACAACGCGCCCACCGGGCGGCCCAGGAGCCCGAGGACCAGACCGCCGGGCAGTACCGCCAGCCCACTGACGAACGTGCTGGTGTTCAGCACCGTCTGCAGGTAGAGCGGCAGCATGATCGAGCCCACTCCCAGCAGGCAGATGAACACCAGGCCGGTCAACGTCACGCCCAACACGAAACTGCGGTACGTGAACGGCCGCAGGTCGAGCAGCGCGCGGTCGTCGCGTTGCAGGCGGACCTGCCGGTAGGTGAACACGGCGAGTGCGGCGACGCCGACCACGACGGGCAGCCACGGCGGCAACGCATGACCTTGACCGCCCGATTCACCGATCGACGCCAGGCCGTAGAGAAGACCACCGAACCCGAGCGCGGACAGCAGTACCGACCCCATGTCGAGCGGCACCTTCCGCGTGTGACCGTCGAGCCGGAACCACTTCGCACCCAAGGCCAGCGCGGACAGCGCCAGCGGGAGCACGAGCCAGAACATCCAGCGCCAGCCCAGAGAGGACAGCAGGGCACCACCGATGGTGGGACCCACCGCGGGTGCGACGGCGATGACGATGGTGATCGTGCCCATCATCGCTCCCCGCCGCTGGGGCGGCACGAGGCGCATCACCGAGGTCATCAGAAGCGGCACCATCAC
Source organism: Saccharomonospora cyanea NA-134 (assembly GCF_000244975.1). Lineage (NCBI taxonomy): Bacteria > Bacillati > Actinomycetota > Actinomycetes > Pseudonocardiales > Pseudonocardiaceae > Saccharomonospora > Saccharomonospora cyanea. The sequence goes on from NZ_CM001440.1 coordinate 2,400,469, forward strand.
GGCGGTGCCGCAGGCCTGCACGACCCGGCCCGCCAGCAGGACGCCGAAGCCCGGGGCGAGCGCGCTGAGCAGAGTGCCGGTGCTGAACAGGCTCAGGGAGGCGAGGAAGATGTGCCGAGGGGTGAAGCGTTCGAGCAGGAAGCCGGTCGTCGGGATGACGACCGCCATCGTCAGCAGGAACCCGCTGGTCAACCACTGAACCGTCGTGGTGGTGACCCCCAGTTCGACGGTGAGGTCGCGCAGCGCGACGCTCAGGATCGTCTCGTTGAGGATCATGACGAACGCCGAAGCGACCAACACCGCGATCAACGGGCCGCTCCGGGGGGTGGTGGAATCACGGTCGGACACCGGTTCGGTGCGAGCTCTGTCGATCATGAAAATGGCAGCCTTGTCCCAGGTAGGTTCGCGACGGGATCGGTGGAGACGCCGAACGGACGACGTTGTCGCGGTGATGGCTTCCCCGAACGGCCAGCCTAAGGGTTGTCCCGTAAATGGTCGCTGACGTGCTGGGTGCCTGCTGGTTTCTGTGTCATCCGGTGAGGGTGAGGTTGTGGAGGCGGGCGATGCCGAGCATGGCGTGGTGAACGCCGTCGCCTTTGAGTCGGCAGTCGCGCAGGATCTTCCAGCCCTTCATCCGGGCGAAGACGTGCTCGACGCGGGCACGGACTTTGCGGTGAGAGGCATTGTGTTCCTTCTTCCATGCCGGAAGTTCGGCCTGGCCCTTCTCGCGGCGGTGCGGGATGACCAGGCCGGTGCCCCGGTAGCCGCCATCGGCGATGACCGTGGTCTTACCGACGGAGTCTTTCGCGCCGGAGGACTCCCACGCCTTGCAGTCGTTGCGGTTGCCGGCGACGGGTCGGCCGACCGCGATGACGAGTCGGGTGTCGGCGTCGATGACGACCTGGTGGTTGGTGGAGTATCGGTAGTTCTTGGACTGCTCGGCGATGGTGTGGTCTCGGGTGGGGACCAGGGTACCGTCCACGATCAGCACGGTGTCGGTACGGAACCGCTTGCGCTGCTGGAGCGCAAGCGCGGGCCCGAGGTGGTCGATGATGCGGTCGGCGGCCGACTTGGACACCCCGAACAGCGGGGCCAGTTGACGCAAGGTCAGGTTCGTCCGCCAGTAGGTGGCAACCAGCAGCACGCGGTCCTCCAGTGGCAGGCTCCAGGGCCGCCCCTTGCGCACCGGGTCCGCACCCTCACGCCGCAGAGCGGTGATCAGCTTGCCGAACTGGCGCGGGCTCAGCCCGGTGAACGGGGCTATCCAGGAGGGCTCAGACGCTGTGATCACACCAGACACGGCAAGATCATCTCACCCGCCACCAGCAGTTACGGGACAGCCCTTAGCGTGACAGGATGGCGGGAGCGACGTGTTTCCCGCCCGGTGGGTGATCTGTTCTCCCTCCGTGAACAGGGTGGTCCGAAATGTCCGTCACCGGCACGGGAGCCGCTCCGCGTTCGTCGTTCGGGACCCGCGGTGCGGCCCACCCCGGAGGCGCGGGGCCGCCGGACTCAGTACCCGACGGCGACGTGCGGCTGCCCGCCGGGTTTCTCGACCTCGTCCAGAACGGCCACCGCCATGTCCTCGGCGGAGATGCGGGACGTGCCGTCCGGATCGGCGACGAGCGTGGTCCCGCCGCGCCGGTAGCGACCGGTGCGCACGCCGGGCTCCAGGACGGCCGCGGGGCTGAGGTAGACGCAGTCGGCGGAGTGTGCCTGGCAAACACGGAACTGTTCGACGCTCGCGACGGCCGCGTCTCGCCACGCGTCCTCGACATAACGAGGGTCGTCGAGGACGAGCAGTCCGGGGCGGCCGGGGCTGCGGAGCGGCCCTGCGCCGCCCACCACGACGACCCGGGTGCGGGCGGCCGCCGCGGCGTCGAGCAACGCCGTCGTCGTCGCGGGCACCGTGTGCTCCTCGCCGCGCCGTGGGCGGGTGGCGCTCACGACCGCGTCGGAGCCGGCGAACAGCGACTTCATGCGGTCGACGTCGGTGACGTCGCCCTGGACGGACGTCACCCCGGATGTGTCGGACGCGCCGCTGCGGGACACGGCGACGACCTCGTGGCCACGGGCGAGCGCTTCGGTGACCACTCGGGAGCCTGCCATGCCGGTGGCGCCGAGAACGACGAGTTTCACTGGTTGTTCCTTTCCTTCGGGGTTTCCCGGACCGGGGTGCGGCGGTTGCGTGGTGACCACTGCCCGGCGGTGACGGCCACGATGGTGAGGGCGAAGCCCACGAGCTGGATCGGCCCCAGGGTCTGTCCGAGCACCAGCACGCCGAGCAGTGCGGCGACGATCGGGGAGAGCGGGCCGAGCAGGGCGACGGAGGTCACCGGCAGCTCGGCGATCCCCCGGAACCACAGGATGTAGGCGAGCAGGCCGCCGACCAGGCCCAGCCAGAGGTAGCCGAGTACGGCGGGGCCGTCGACGGCGGGCGGCGCTCCCTCGAGGACGAGGGTGACCGGCAGCAGGAAGAGGCCACCGGCGGTGAGCAACCACGAGGCGTACGCGGTGGGGCCCACGTTCTTCGGCCGCCCCCAGCGTTTGGTCAGGGTCACACCGAGCGCCATGCTGGCCGCACTGCCCAGCGCCGCGAGAACCCCCACGAGGTCGAACGCCGCCGAGCCGGGCCGCAGCACCACCAGCCCCACGCCGACGACACCGGCGACCGCCCACGCGGTACGCCACGCCGACGGCCGTTCGCGGAGCAACAGTACGGCCAGCGCCACGACGATGACCGGCTGGCTCGCGGACAGTGTCGCGGCGATGCCACCGGGAAGCCGTTCGGCGGCGACGAAGAGCAGGGGGAAGAACAGGCCCATGTTGAGTACGCCCAGGATCGCCGCCCGGCCCCACCACACGCCGTGAGGCAGTGTCCGGGTGAGCGCGAGCGCGATGAGCCCCGCGGGCAGCGCGCGCAGGAGAGAGGCGAAGAGGGGGTGTCCCGGCGGCAGGAGTTCGGTGGTGACCACGTAGGTCGTGCCCCACACGGCGGGGGCGAGCGCCGTGATCGCCGTACGGCCCGCGTGGCCGGTGATCGCTTGAGGCGGGGAGAGGACTGCCATGACCTCAGTGTTCGGGGATTCGATCAATGAGTCCAATGCATGTTTGTCATGCGATTGATCGTGCTCGATCATGAATGTATGGAGTTGCAGCAACTGCGCTACGTCGTCGCCGTGGCCGAGACGAAGAGCTTCACCAGGGCGGCCGAGCGCTGCCTGGTGGTCCAGTCGGCACTGAGCCACCAGATCGCCCGGTTGGAACGCGAACTCGGCGGCAGGCTGTTCGACCGGACCAGTCGCCGCGTCCGGCTGACGGCCGCGGGGGAGGCGTTCCTCCCGGCGGCGAGGCGGTGCCTCGAGGCCGCCGAGCGTGCCGTCGCCGACGTCGCCGCCGCGCTCGGTGAGGTGCGAGGGCGGCTCACGCTCGGCGTGATCCCCACTGTCGCGGCCGTCGACCTGCCCGCCGCGCTCAAGGAGTTCCACACCCGGTATCCACAGGTGCGCGTCCAGCTGCGCCTGGGAAGCAGCCCGAACCTCGTCGAGCAGGTGAAGCAGGGCGACCTCGACCTCGCGTTCCTCGGCCTGCCCGCCACCGCCGAACCGCGCGGTGTGCGGGTGCACGAACTGACGCGGGACCGGCACGTCGCCGTGGTCGCGCCCGACCATCCGCTCGCCGGCGAAGCCGAGGTGGGACTGCGCAGGCTGGCGTCGGAGGTCTTCGTGGACTTTCCGGCCGGCTCGGCGGGCCGCACCCAATCCGACCTGGCCTTCGAGGCCGCTGGGACCGACCGCGAGGTCGCTCTGGAGGTCGGTGCGGTGGACATCATGGTGCGGCTCGTGCAGCAGGGACTCGGTGTGGCGATGCTCCCTTCGGAGTTCGTGCCCCAACTCACCGGGGTGGCCACGGTGCCCGTGAGCGACGCCCCGCAACGGGTCGAGTACCTGGTCTGGAGCCGCTCCGACCCCAGGCCCGCCGCCACGGCGTTCCTGCGACTGCTCGACGTTCCGGTGGACACTCCACCCGCGCGGGACTGACGTTCCGCGCGGAATTTGCCGGAGCGGCAACAAAACTGGAAAGCGCGCGTCCTGGCGGTGCACCGTGAGGGCATGACGACGAGGCACGAGCACAGTCACGGTCCCCACGGTGAGACGCGGTCCGCCGAACGGTTCTGGGAAGACTTCTACGAGGAGAAGGACACCGTGTGGAGCGGCAGGCCCAACCCACTGCTCGTGCGGGAGGTGGCGTCCTGGACTCCCGGGAGAGCCCTGGACCTCGGCTGCGGCGAGGGCGGTGACGCCATCTGGCTGGCGAGGCAGGGATGGCGGGTGACCGCCGTGGACGTGTCGGACACGGCGCTGCGCCGGGCTGCCGCTCACGCGGCCGACGCCGGGGTCGGCGACCGCATCATCTGGCAGCGTCACAACCTCGTGCGGTCGATGCCCGAGGGATCGTTCGACCTGGTCTCCGCGCAGTTCCTCCACTCACCCGTCGCCGAGGAGGGCGAGCGGGAGGGCATCCTGCGCCGAGCAGCGGACGCGGTGGCGCCCGGCGGTGTTCTGCTCATCGGCAGCCACGCCGGATGGCCCTCGTGGGTCGAGTCGCCGCCGTTCGAGCACCGGTTCCCGACCGTCGGAGAGATCGTCGAGGCGCTCCGCCTGCCTCCTGACGAGTGGACCGTGGAGGTGGCCGAAGTCGTCGAGACGGACGTGGCCGACCCCGACGGCCGCCCGGGGCGCAGGGAGGACAGCGTCGTGCGGGTACGCCGCGCCCCGTGAGCGGAGAAGCGTCCGGCCCGCCCGTAGCCGGTGCCGCTGCGGGACGACGGTCGAGGCGACCGACTCCCGTTTGTGCACATTGTTCGTGAAACCGGCGCACGGTCAAGGGTATCGGCAAAACTTCTGTCATCCTTCGCCTCCGTTCCGATCCGCTTCGTACACTTCGGACTCCGTCGAAGGCGGTCTGACACACGAATCGGGGAGGGACCGACATGTGTGAATCCTGCGGCGGCAGCGCCGGCGTGAACGACTCAGACCCGCGCGGTCGGGGAGTGTCCCGGCGGACGCTGCTCGCCGGAACCGGGCTGGGGTTGGGGCTCGGCCTGCTGGGGCTCGGGCTGCCCGCGGCCCAGGCGGCCACGCTCAGGAACGGGGCGTGGTGCAATCCGGCGCTCGGTTACTTCCCGAACGGCGGCCACTTCGGGGCGCCGCGAGGCGGTGGATCGCACGCGGGGCAGGACATCACCAACTCCACCGGGACGGCGGTGTACGCCGCGGCGGGTGGCACGGTGATCCGGCGCGGTTGGGGTGGGGGACTGCCCGCCCGTACGGGCAACGCCATCGTCATCTCCCACGGCAACGGGCAGTACACCTACTACGGTCACCTCAACGCGTACCGGGTTTCGCTCAACCAGCGGGTCTCGGCCGGGCAGCGCATCGGTGACATGGGGGCCACCGGCAACGTCACCGGTCCACACCTGCACTTCGAGACCCACAGCGGCGGTCTGGGCGCGGTGGTCAACCCGGTCTCCTTCATGGCCGCGCGGGGCGTGGACCTCGGGGGCGGGTGGTCGAGTATCGACCCGGACGCCCGGGGACAGCGCGTCAGGGCGATCCAGTACCTGCTCAACCAGCGGGGATACGGTCTCCAGATCGACGGCTGGCTCGGACCGACCAGTACCGGCGCGGTGAAGAACTTCCAGAGCGGGAACGGGCTCGTCGCCGACGGGCAGGTCGGGCCGAAGACCTGGCCGAAGATCATCTACTCCCTCCGGCAGGGCGCGAACGGCAACCACGTGCGAGCTCTGCAGACCGCGCTGAACAAGCGGAGTGCCGGCCTGGTCGTCGACGGCGACTTCGGTTCCGTCACCAACACCGCCGTGCGCAACTTCCAGAGCGTCAACCGGCTGGTCGTGGACGGCCTCGCCGGTGCCGTCACCTGGCGTGCGCTGGTGGGGTGACACCCGAAGAAGTCCTGAAAGGACTCATCCGGCGTTCTCGAACCGGCGCCTCACAGGGCGAAACCCGCCGTCGTCGGTTCCGACTTTCGGCGGGTTGTCGCCGTCCTCAGGCTCGGACAGCCTCACAACATGGGAACACTGAGTCGGGGATTGGCCGCAGCAGCGGGACTGTTCTTGTTGGCCGTATCGGTTGCGCCGGCGGGCGCAGCGCAGGACGACAGCGATCGCGGTCTGTACGAGGTGCGGGGTACGGACAGCGCGCAACGGACGGAGATCGCGCGCTCGGGCGTCGACGTCTGGGGCACGCACGACGGGGTGATGACGTTCGCCGCGAACCCCGCACAGGCACAGGCGTTGCGAGAGCGGGGGATCGCTCTCGAACAAATCGCTGACGTCGAGGAACTACTCGCCGAGCGCAGCCCGGACGTGGTCGCGTCGGCCGACGAGTTCCCCGCAGGGGACGAGGGATACCATACCTACGGTGAACTCACCGAGGTCCTCCGGAACACGGCGGACGAACACGGCGAGATCGTGTCGCTGTCGGACGTGGGCTCCTCGTACGAGGGGCGTTCGCTGCACCTCGTGAAGATCAGCGACAACGCGGGCCAGGACGAGGACGAGCCCGAGGTCCTCTTCACCTGCAACCAGCACGCCAGGGAACACCTGACCACCGAGATGTGCCTGCGCATCGTCGAACGCTTCACCGACGAGTACGGCAGCGATCCCACGGTCACGGAGCTGGTGGACACGCGCGAGATCTACGTGATCCCGACGGTCAATCCGGACGGCGCGGAGTACGACATCGAGAACGGACGCTACAAGGGCTGGCGGAAGAACCGGCAGGGCAACGGGACCGACCTGAACCGAAACTGGGGCTACCAGTGGGGTTGCTGCGGCGGTTCGAGTGGGTCGCCGTACAGCGAGACCTACCGCGGTCCTTCGGCCTTCTCCGCGCCGGAGACACGGGCCGTCGCGTCGTTCGTCGAGTCCCGTGTGGTCGGTGGGACACAGCAGATCAAGGCCCACCTGGACTTCCACAGCTATTCCGAGTTGGTCCTGTGGCCGTACGGCTACACCTACGACGACGCGAACGACACCATGACGCCCGAGGAGGCCCGCCGTTTCCAGGAGGTCGGTGAGCGGCTCGCCGCGAGCAACGGCTACACCCCGCAGCAGTCCAGCGACCTGTACATCACGGACGGGTCGATCAATGACTGGATGTGGGCCGAGCACGACATCCTGAGCCTGACGTTCGAGATGTACCCGGCGGGCGGGGGAGGGCTCGACGGATTCTACCCGCCCGACGAGCGGATCGAACCGGAGACACAGCGTAACGACGAGGCTGTGGAAATACTGGTCGCCGAAGCGGGAAACCAGGTCTGAGGTCGAATTCGTTTCCGGGGCGGCGGTGAGGTAATGCCGCCGCCCCTTTCGCGCGACGGAATGGCGCCGAGAGCGGTGTTGGGCGAGCGGGAGAGTCATACTTCCGCTCGCGTTCCCAAGATGCGTCACCTTCATGGCCGAGCGAACGCGATCGGCGTCAGAATCCGGGGTTCAACGGTTTCCGGTATCGCTTTCACAGCGCCGGCCTTCCCGGAAGCGGAGAGGAGGACATGCTCCAGACGTGCGCTGACCACGAGTTCCGTGAGCGCCACCCGGAAGCCTTCGTGTGACGGTCCACGTCGCAGTCCACGCCGCGCAGCGTTCGGCGTGGATTCTCGGATCGCCGCCGAACCGTTGCCCGGGGGCCAGAAAGTCAGATTTTCGTATCCGTTTCCGCCGGTCCCGTTTCACCTGCCGCAGTGTGTCATGTGGACAGTGAAACGGTGAAATTCTTCTTCATTTGTCTTCCGGACTTGGCTACGGTTCTGGACATGTCGATCAAGCCTGAGGCGTCCGCGCGGGTGGATGTGATCGAACCGGTCGGGTCCACAGTCGCGGCGGACTCGTCGGGCGGCCGGACGGGTTTCACGCTCGCCGGTGGTCTGCTGGCCGTCGCCGTGGTGCTGGCGGCGCTCAACCGGCGACCCGCCGTCACCTCGGTGGGTTCGGTGCTCGACAGGATGCGTGACGGCCTCGGTTCCTCCGAGACCTGGGCCGGAATCCTGACCACGCTGCCCGGGCTGTGTTTCGCCGTGGGCGGCCTCGCCGCACCGCTCCTGGCCCGGCGGATCGGCCTGCGGGCCGCCGTCACGGCGGCGATGCTGGCGTTGACCGCGGGGCTCGTACTGCGGGTACTCGGCGGTCCGTTCGTGGTGCTCGGTGGAACGCTGGTGGCCTGCACCGGCATCGCACTGGCCAACGTCCTGATCCCCGTGGTGATCAAGGCGTCGTTCGCCGTGAGGATCGGACTGATGACCGGCGTCTACACCGCCGCGCTACAGGGGGGTGCTGCGCTGGGTTCTTCGGTGACGCCCCCGCTGGAGCCGGTCTTCGGCGGGTGGCGGGGCGCGCTGGCGAGCTGGGCGGTGTTGGCAGCGGCGGGTCTGGTGGCGTGGCTGGTCGCGACAACGGGGTCCTCGGTACTGCGGGACAGGCAGGACACCCCGGAGGGTTCCGGGGCCGACCGGAGGTCATTGCTGCGGGTGCCACTGGCCTGGGTCGTCACCGCGTTCTTCGGCGGGCAAGCGTGCCTGGCCTACATCGTCATGGGCTGGTTGCCCCAGGTCCTCATGGACGCGGGTGTCAGCCGGGGCGACGCGGGCCTGCTGCTCGGCCTCGTGTCGTTGCTGGGGCTGCCCGTGAGTCTGGTCGTCCCGGCCATCGCCGGTCGCTGGGGGAGCCTGAGCGGGTGGAGCGTGGGGCTCGGCCTGCTGGGCATCGCGGGCATTCTCGGGCTGATGCTCGCGCCGTCGGCCTCACCTCTGCTCTGGTCGGTGCTGCTGGGCCTCGGCATGAGCGTGTTCGCACTGGCTCTCACCACCATCGCGCTGCGAGCCAGGGACAGCGCCGACACGGCCGCCCTGTCCGGAATGGCGCAGGGCTTCGGCTACCTGCTGGCCGCCGCGGGGCCGTTCCTGTTCGGTCTGCTGCACGACGTCACCGACGGCTGGACCGTGCCGTTCGTGTTCCTGCTCGTCGTGGTGGTCACGCAGCTCGTCTTCGGTTACGTCGCCGGGCGGCCCCGGTACGTCTGAGCCGTGCCGGTTCGAGCGGGCATCCCTCCGGACCTCACCTCATGCCGCAGCGAGGGCAGGGCTCCTCGGTGTTCGGTACGAGGTGGCGGCACACGGGGTGGAAATATCGTTGGGACGCCCACCGGAGCGGCCACAGGGTACCGACGACCGCGACCGTGAGCCCGAGCAGCACCCAGCCCGCCACGAGCAGGGCCAGCCCGAGCGCGAAGCCGCCGAGGACTCCCAGCACCAGGTACATCGACGCGGTGTCCTCGGGTGACATCATGCGGCGCAGGGAACGATCCAGTCGAGGATCGTCGGTCCGTAATTCCCGTTCCAGCTGCTTGAGAGTGTTCAGCTCCTCCTCGTTCAACGACATTCGATCACCTGGAGAGGGCACGCGGATACGACACGGGAATCCTCCGAGGTCAGCGCATGGGAACGGCCCGGGCGCCGCAATCGTCGGCGGAATCCGCTGGTGATCGCAATGGCGGTCGTCACAGAAGGGATGTGTTCCCTTTCTCCGGTAAACGGGAATGTGATGTGACGTTTCGTGGCGGAAACGCTTCTCCGCGTCGTCACCGTATTCATCGGGCCGGTGCTGATCCTCGTGGAGCCGGTCCTCGCATGATGGTCCTGAGTGGACTATCGATTCCGCTGCTTCGGCGGCGAGTCCCTCAGGAGGAGACGTTCGTGTCGTGGCGCATCGGGAACCGTGCGCGGTGTCGGCTGCGGGTCCGTCCCGCCATGGGTGCCCGTCGGCTCACTCCGGCTGCCGGTAGCGGGCGAGGTACCGCTCTCGGACGTCGGCCTCGGCCTCTGCCTTGGCGGCGGCGCGGATGCGTTTGCCCGTGCCGTAGTCGTAGCCGTGCTTGGTCAGGCGGTGCTCGGCGTTCTCCTCCGCGAAGGCGAACGAGTAGAAGTAGCCCACGAGCAGGGCCAGCAGGACGAGACTCAGCCGCAGGCCGAGCGGGCCGGGCAGCAGCAGCCACACCGCGCTCAGCGGGCCGATGAGGAACGTCGTCCGCAGACCGTGCCGCCAGAGCCAGGTCTTGCTGGTGACGTCGTGCAGCACCCATTCCCGGTGTGCCTCGGGGAGTCGTCCACCAAGTGCGTACCACAACCAGCGGTGCGGACCAGGGCGGAGCACCTTGCCTGCCATGTCAGCACCCTAACATTTAGTGCACTAACTAGTTAGGATGATGTGATGCAGATCGACCTGGGAGAGGACCCGCTGGCGCTCGACCGGCAGGTGTGCTTCGCGCTCTCCGTCGCCTCCCGCAGCGTCATCGGGCTGTACCGGCCCTTGCTGAAGCCGCACGGGCTGACCCACCCGCAGTACCTGGTGCTACTGGCGCTGTGGGAGCACACACCCCGCTCCATGAAGTCGCTCAGCGAGCTCCTGCGTGCCGAACCGGCGACGCTGTCGCCGTTGCTCAAGCGACTGGAGGCACTGGGCTACGTCACGCGCGACCGCGATCCCACCGACGAGCGCTCCCTGGCCGTCGACCTCACCGATGCAGGCAAGGCGCTACGCGCCGAAGCGGAGAAGATCCCCTATCAGGTCGTCGAACGGCTCGGCATGGAGGTCTCAGAACTCGAGGAACTCCACGGCATGCTCGGCAAGGTCATCGCCGCCACCCGACGGACGAATCCGGAGGGCGCGTGATCCCTGCGGTCGCCGGTGCCCGGAACTAGCCTGGAACCAGGCACCGCATTCCGCACGGCAAGGAGCGCGTGATGTTCTCTCGGCTCAACCCCTACCTCAGCTTCCCCGGCAACACCCGGGAGGCGATGGAGTTCTACCGGAGCGTCTTCGGAGGGAACCTGACCCTGGACACCTTCGGGCAGTACGGGGCGGCGGAGGACTCCCCGGACGCCGACAAGATCATGCACAGCGTGCTGGAGACCGACAGCGGATTCACCCTCATGGGCGCCGACGTCCCCTCCGACCAGGAACACAAGCCGGGCAACAACATCGGTGTGAGCGTGAGCGGTGACGACGTCGAGGCGTTGCGCGGCTACTGGGCGAAGCTCGCCGAGGGCGCGACCGTACTCGTGCCACTCGAGAAGCAGATGTGGGGCGACGAGTTCGGCATGTGCATCGACCGTTTCGGAATCCAGTGGCTGGTCGACATCGGGCTCCCCGCGGCCTGACGACTCGGATTGCCTGGACCTGCTCGGGGCGCGGTGCGGACAGGCTGGAACAGCGCATAGGTCCGGAAGAACGAAGAGGGCAGAACGCCCTGCACCGCAGGGCGACGCTCAGAGCGGCGCGATCGGGGTGGGCGATCGTCGATCCGAGGGCGGACGGTCCGACGACCGGCCAGCGGAGGTGGCTGCGTGCACGGGCCCGTCCAGCCGCGTCGGGAGCGGTGGACGCGTCAGAGTGGGGCTCGTCGCTCCTGGCCAGGTGACGGTGACGCTCCGACTGGCCGTTGAGGGTCACCGCCTTGACGGTCCGGAGTACGTGGGCCGTCCGGGACTGCACCGTGCCCAGGTCGAACGCAGGCGCTGCCCGAAAGCAACAGGCCGTCAGCGTTCGGTCACGACGGTGAGGTAGCTGCTCGACTGCCCAGACGTCGCGGAGTTGGGTCCGAGCACGACCCGTCCCGCCGGGAACTCGGCCGCCAGTACGACCAGCCCGGTCCCCGACGGGTCGTTCGTGCGGACGACCAGATCGGTTCTGGTGAAGTCCCGCAGCCACGACGGCCACCACGCCCCGGCCTCGGGCGCACCCCGCTCGTCGAAGGCCACGTACACCGTCGCGGGCCGGGCGAGATCCAGCACGAGGTAGTCGGCGAAGGCGTCGTTGGCCCACTGACCCACTCCGTCGTCGAACGTGTCGGTGAGCAGGACCGTGCCGGAGGCGTCCCGCACCGACACGTCGTCGAACTCGCCCACCTCGTTGCCTGCCTCGCGGAAACCGACGGTCCCGGCCGGGAACGTGTCGTCGGTCCGCTCGTCGACGAGGACACCGTCCACGAACGTCCGGATCGTGGAGCCTTCCAACTCCATGCGCACGCGGTAGTCCCGGCCCGCGACCACGTCGAGCGGGATCGTGTCGGCCAGCTTGGTGTACGACCCGTCGCGCAGCAGGTGCGGAGTCAGCCCCGAACCCGGGTACAGCTGCCACATGTACCCGTTGCGGCGGTCCGGGCTCCGGAACACCCAGCCCGCGCCGCGGGTGGTGGGGCGTACGGTGACTTCGTAGCTGTAGTCGGTCCACTCGTGGCCCGTCCGCGCCAGTGTGACGTCGCCGCCCACGATCCTCGCCCGCCCGTCGACGATCGACATGGGACCGGGCATCACCTGCTTGTCGTCGTTGGCGCCCGCGACCAGGACGCCACCGGACAGTTCCGCGGGCAGGTCCGTGATCCGCCAGTCGCGATCCACGTACGCCTGCGCACCGGGCTCCGCGATGGCCACCGTCGAGAGTTTCTCAGGCTCCACCACCTTCACGAGGTCGGTCAGCACGATGGAATCGGCGGGCTGGTAACGCACCCCGCCCACGGCGATGTCGGCGACGAGCCGGTAGACGGCGGGCACGGCGTCGGACGGTGGCGTCACGGTGAACGTGAGGCCGTGCGACCGTCCGGGGCGCAGCGGCGCCACCGTGTGCGACCTCGGCTCCACGTTCCAGCCCTCGGGGACGGCCAACCGGACTCGTGCCGACGGCGAGGTGCGTGGCCCCGGGTTCGTCAGCGAGATCCGGGCCCGCACGGGCTCACCATCCTCCGGCTGCGACGGCACGTCGATCGCCGTGTGCAGGGGCTGCGACAGTCCGGGCGTCACGATCTTGAACGTGTACGCGTGGTCGCTGCGGGTGGCGTCGGCTCCCTCGTCCGGCATGGTGACCGTGACGCGGCCGTCGTTCCGCGTCCACGGCAGCGGCTCACCGTCCGAGCCGAGGAGCGTGATGCGGCTGGACGGAGCCAGCGGCAGGTCACCGGAGAGCGTCAGTTCCTCGCCTGGCCAGGCGAGCGCGGTGGCGTAGAGCGCGTCGTCCTGCGCGGTGTAGCGCACCGGAACGGCGCTGTGCCGGTCGTCGTAGTGGGACCAGTGGGTGCTGCCGTAGATGGCCTCGCCGTTGACGGCGAGCCAGTCGCCGAGGGCGCGGACGCGGTCGGCCTGGACCTCGGGGATCGAACCGTCGGCCCTGGGGCCGATGTTGAGCAGCAGGTTGCCGTTCTTGCTGACGGTGTCGACGAAACTGTGGATCAGCTCCTCGGACGTGAGGTAGTCCTCGACGTCCTCCCGCTCGTTGTATCCGAAGGAGTGCCCGATGCCCCGTGTCGCCTCCCACTTGTCCGTCACGATGCCGCGTTGGGTGCGGTACTCGGGTGTCGTGAAGTCGGCGACACCGTTGCCGCACCGGTCGTTGACCGTGACCTCCTTGGGCGTCGGCCGGTTCTCGGCCTGGTTGAAGTAGTGGGCCATGAACTCGTTGCTGTTGTGGGGCACGTGCTCACCGATGTCGCACCACATGATGTCGGGGTCGAACCGGTCGACCAGTTCGAGCATCTGCGGGTACTGGTGGTCGTGGACGTCGTCGTCGACGGGGGTGTAGCCGGAGTAGGGGATCGGCTCGCCCGTGTACGGGTTCACGGGTCCCTCCTCCAGGCTGTGGCCGCGCGGCGGCACCCAGCCTCCGGCGGGGTGGTACCACTCCGCCAGCGAGTAGTAGAGCCCCTTCTTGAGCGGGTAGTCCTCCGCGGCGGTGAACAACTCGGACACGAAGTCGCGGTTCGGGCCCAGCGCGACGGTGTCGCGGTCGGTGGTGTCGGTGTCCCACAGGGCGACACCGTCGTGGTGTTTCGACGTGAACACGAAGTACTTGGCCCCGCCTGCGACGAAGAGGTCCAACCATTCCTCGGGGTCGAAGCGGTGTGGGTTCCACTCCTCGATGAACCGGTCGTACGGGTAGTCGGTGCCGTAGCGCTCCGCGTGGCGCTCGTGGGTGGGGCTGCCCGGATGGTTCATCTCGTACCAGTACCACTCGGCGTACCGGTCGGAGCCCTGACGCGCGCCTCCACCGTCCGGTGCGTAGGCGGGTACCGAGTACGGTCCCCAGTGGATGAAGAAGCCCAGTTTGGCATCGTGGAACCACTCCGGCGCCTCGTGTCGTGACAACGAATCCGGGGTGGGGAGGTAGTCGCCGGAGGTTTCGAGCTGCTGTGCCCGCGCGGCGGATGACGGTGGGGCCGTCAGGGCGGCCGATGCCGCGACCACGCTGCCGAGAACGGCTACCGTCCGGGTGACTTTCGACGTCATTGTCGGCCTCCACCAGCGTTGTGGCGCACATACATCGGATCTCTACGTCAACCTACGGAGAGACGTGGATCACAGTCAATGGTGCGACCTGGATGTGTGTGGCCGCTATCGGACAATCCCAGCCGACTCATCCGATGCGTGGAGCGGGCGGGGCCGCTGCGTGTCGACCGGTCCGTAGCGGATGACAAGGTTCGCGGCGCCCTCTGTCGCTTCTACCCGGAGCAACACGATCACCGCCCGATCGGCTCTTGTGGCGGGAGTCCTCGCCGCTATTGGCTGCTACTCGACAGAGACGAACCCGACCCACAGCATCGTGCATTCAGGAGGACGGCTTGAGCCAGTCGCGACACCGATCCCGGAAATCCCCCGCGGTCCCGAGCGGACACAGACGTCACCCGGCGCGTTGGAGGGCACCGCTGGCGCTCGCGGCGGCCGGCTCGATCGCGCTGACCGGACTCGCCGCCGTATCCGCGTCGGCGGCGCAACCGGAGGGCCCCGGAAACGGTGCGTGCAAGGTCCATGACGATCCACAGTGGAGCGGATGGACCGACCACACCGAGCTCGGACGCGCACTCCACACCATCGAGCAGACGTCGGCGGGACGAGTCGAGGTCGAGCAGATCGGAACGAGCACACTCGGCCGTGAGCTCTGGTCCGCGAGAGTGGGCACGGGCGAGAAGGTGCTGATGGTGCAGAGCGCCATCCACGGCAACGAACGCACGGGGACCGAGGCGCTGCTCGGCATCCTGCGGGATCTCGGCACGAGTTCCGACCCGGCGACCGAACGCCTGCTCTCCGAGGTGACCCTGGTCGCGCTGCCCATGGTCAACCCGGACGGCGGTGAGCTCAACCGCAGGATCAACGTCCTGTCGTGGGACGAGGTCGTGGCGCGGTACCCGCAGCTCGCGGACGCACCCCGGGCCTGGTACCACAGCCTCACCGGTGACGGCATCGCGCTGCCCGGCTTCGACCTCAACCGGGACTTCAACCCCGACCTCGACTACCGGCCGAGTGCGGCGGACCTGCCGGGCAGGCAGGTGGACGCCGGTTTCTTCCTGGCTCCGGAGTCCCGAGCGATCCGGGACGTCTACGTCGCCCTGCGCGAGGAGTTCGGCACGGTGGACGCCGTCGTGGACCTGCACCACATGGGCCCGTGCGGACGCCTCACCGGTGGCCCCCAGGACGGCAAACTCATCTCGGTCGCCCTCGACTACCCGCCCCTGGGTGTCGAGGACGGCGCGGCCTACCGGGAGCAGTGGCCGTTGCTCGACCAGGACAAGTCCCGACGTTACGCCCTCGCGGTGGCCCGAGGCCTCCAGGACGCGTACGGGCCGCAGTCGCCACTGGCCGCGGTCGGCCGCTACCTCCACCCCGAGGAGCGGGAGTACGCGGGGCAGGGCCGGTCGGCCTTCGCGCTGAACGGGTCGGCCACCGTGCTGTTCGAGGTACGTGGACAGCAGGACGACCTGGGCCAGAAGCAGAAGGGCATGCTCGTGCAGACGGTGCGGACCGGTGTCGAGTCGCTGCTCGCGGCGATGGCCTCCGGAGAGGTCGACCGACTCGACGGTGACGACTTCTTCGGGCTGCCGGACTACGGCTGGGACACCGGCTCCAGCTCGGACTGAGGCGGAACTCCCTCGTGTGCCGGCCCGTCGGTCCTCGTCGGGTCGGCACACCGGTCCCGGAGCCCGCTGTCACAGGAAGTCGGCGGCGTGGTCGCGGGCCCACTCGGCGAACGTCCGTCCCGGCCGTCCCGTGACCTCCTCGACAATGGTGGAAGCCTCGGCGGGAACGCCGTCCTGGGCGGCCCAGAGCGCCATCGTGGCCTCCACCGCCACCGGCGGCATGGTGGTGGCCAGCTCCGCTCTCGCCTGCTCGGGCGTCACCCGTTCGACCGTGATCGCGCGTCCCCGCGCTTCAGCGAGGTGGCGCAGCTGCTCGGTCAGTGGGAGTGATTCCGGCCCGTGCACCCGGTAGGTGCGGCGTTCGTGTCCCGGCCGGGTCAGCGCGGCGACCGCGAGCGTGGCGAGGTCCTGCTCGTGGACGGGGGCCGTGTGCGCGTCGGGATAGGGCAGGCGCACGGCGTCCTCCCGGCGGATCGATCGCTGCCAGCACCACCGGGCGTTGGCCGCGAACAGGCCCGCACGGAGAAACGTCCAGTCGAGCGCGGAGTTCTCCAGGGCCACTTCGACGACGCGGTGTTGTCGCGCGACAGGGGAGTCCTGGGCGCCGTCGTGGGTGACGGCCTCGGACGACAGCAACACCACGCGACGTACTCCCGCCCTCTCGGCGGCCTCGACGAACCCCTGCGCGCCGTCCGGAACGGCGTAGAGGAACACGCCGTCGGCACCCGCCAGGACCGGTGCCAGCGTGTCGGGACGGCTCAGGTCGGCGCCCACGACGTCCCAGCCGGGCGGGAAGCCCGCCGTGCCCGGACCGCGCGTGGTCGCCCGGATCCGGTGCCCCGCCGCGTGCAGACCGGCGGCGACCGACCGGCCGACGTTGCCCCGGGCGCCGAACACCACCATGACCATGGTCGCTCCTCTCACGCCTCGACGTTGGTGTTGTGCAACGCGCCGATCCACCACCGGCTATCCCTGCGGACGGCCACCAGCGTCCCGTGGTTGGCGAACGACCCTTCGGGCGTCCTCATGTCCTGTCTTATGTGGACGACTGCTGTGTCCTGATCGAGGCGCGCCAGGCCGAGTACGCTGACGTGCATCCGCCAGTCGCGCACCACCGACGACAGTCGCCGCGTGTGGTAGGCGTACAGCGCTTCCCAACCCCGGATGAGCGTGCCGTCCGGCACCACGACGACGGCGTCGTCGGTGAACGCGCCGTCGAGGACGTCGGGCCGTTTGTCGTTGAACCCCGTCTCGATGTCCCGCACGAGCGCGCGCAACGCGGCGTCGTCCCGTTCGTCGACGGGCAGGGTGCCGGCGTGGGGCCGGGCGGGCAGGCCGGGTTTCTTCGTCCGGTCGAGATCCATGTTTCCGGACGTTACGAGCGGCGGATACGGTCGGACATCTGTCGGATGACCGGTCTTGTGGCGGATGGGCCCCCTCGCAGGCGTCCCGATACCGGCGCGAGCACAGCAGGCCTTCGACGGGCCGAGTTCTTCACCCGCTCCGGCGGGTGTCACGCCCGGAGGGTGACGGTGCGGTGGCCAGCCCCACCAGACGGGGGAGGTCCTGGCGCAGCTGGTGCAGGTCGTCGTACACGGCGCGGGCCCCGTGGCTGGTCAGTTCCTCGACACCGAACCCTCCGGTGCGGACGGCGACGGCCGGTATGCCCATCCCGCCTGCCGCGTCGCAGTCCCACACGGAGTCCCCGACAGCGAGAGCGCGTTCCGTCCCCGCCTGCTCCCAGGCGGCGTCGAGGAGGTTCGGTGCGGGCTTGGTCTCCGACACGTCCGCCGAACTCGTCCATGCCACCGCACGGCGTCTGCCGTCCAGCAGGTCGAGATAGTGGTCGACGTGGTCCGGCTTGCCGGAACTGGCCAGCACGACCGGCAGGTCCTGCTCGGCGGCGGCGTCGAGCAGTTCCACCGCACCGTCGAACGTGCGGACCTCGGGCATCAGGCGGTCGGCCTCGGCCTTCCAGAGTTCCCGTACCCGATCACCGTGGGCTGCCTCGACCTCCTCGCCCGCGACCGCTGAGACGAGCTTGTCACCTCCCATACCGATGGCCCGGTGGATGCGCCACACCGGCACCGTCACGCCCACCTCGGCGAACGCGCGGTACCAGGCGATGGCGTGGTGATACGTCGTGTCGACGAGTGTGCCGTCCACGTCGAGGATGAGCGCGGTGTCCATGGCGGGTAACTGCCCGCCCCGACACCCCCGCAAACCAGCGTGTCCGCGTCGCACGCTGCGGACACGCGTACGGGAGCTGCGGACACGCTGTCAGGGGCGGCGGGGGAGGCCCAGGTCGGCTCCCTTCGGTTCCTTGATCGCCGTGACTCCCGCGAAGGACACCACGCACAGCACCATGATGTACAGCCCCACCGAGCCCGACCACCCGGTGCTCTGCATGAGCAGTTCGGCGATCGTCGGCGCGAACGCACCGCCGAGGATCGCGCCGAGGGCGTACCCGATCGACACGCCCGAGTACCGCACCGACACCGGGAACAGCTCCGCGTACATCGCCGACATGGGGCCGTACGACAACCCGAGTCCGAACGTCAACACGAAGATGGCGAGCGCGAACACCACGATGTTGCCGATGTCGATGAGCAGGAACATCGGCACCATCCACACGAAAACGAACGCGTAACCGACCTGGAACGTCCTCACGCGGCCGATGCGGTCGGACAGCGCGCCGCCGTAGAGGGTGAACACCAGCCAGCCGAACGACGCGAACACGGTGGCGAGCAGCACCGACGGTCGTGGCAGCCCGAGCTCGGCCGTGCCGTAGGAGATGAAGTACGCGATGACGAGGTAGCCCGCGGCGTTGTTGGCCACGAACACCAGCGCGGTCAGCAGTACTTCCCTGGCGTTGCGGCGGAAGAGGTCCCGCAGCGGTGCCGACGACTCCTTCCTGCGCTCCAGCATCTCCTTGAACACGGGGCTTTCTTCCACCGAGCGCCGGATGACGTAGCCGAGCCCCACCAGCAGCACGGACAGCAGGAAAGGCACCCGCCATCCCCAGGCCTCGAACTGCTCGGATGTGGTCATGGTCGTCATCAACCACAGCACACCCGTGGCGAGGATCAGTCCGATGGGGACACCGATCTGCGGGTAAGCGCCGAACAGTCCACGCCGGTTCAGCGGCGCGTGTTCCACCGACATCAGCGCGGCACCGCCCCACTCGCCACCCGCCGAGAACCCCTGGACGATGCGCAGCGACATCAGTGCGATCGGCGCGGCGAGACCGATGTCGGTGTACGTGGGCAGCAGTCCGATGAGGGCGGTCGCGCCACCCATCGTCACCAGGGTGAAAACCAGCATCTTCTTGCGGCCCAACTTGTCTCCGTAGCGCCCCGCGACGATGGCGCCGAGCGGACGGAACAGGAAGCTGATGCCGATGGTGGCCAGCGAGATGATCGTGGCGAGACCGGGGGACGTCTCGCCGACCGGGGCGAAGAACAGGGGCGCGAGCACCAGGCTCGCGGCCTGGGCGTAGATGAAGAAGTCGTACCACTCGATCGACGTGCCTGCGAGGGTGCTGAGCAGGACCTTGCGTTCCTCGCTCGACAGTTTCGGCCGTGCGGCTGCCGACGACGGTGCGGCCATGGGAACTCCGTTGTTCGGGGGGACGCGGTGGGTTCGCAGATACTAAGCACACACCTCACCTTTCGTCAGCCCCCGAAGACCACGGTTCGGGCCGGCGTCACGACAGGTGAAGCGGTGCCGTGTGTTGGGCCGGGTAGTCCTCTGGAGCGGTGTTCCGGAGGACGGGAGAACGGCATTCGATTCGGGCGACGTCTTCCGCTCCGCCGTGTCAGGCTCTAGTCTCTGGCGCGGAGATAGTTAAGACGTTAACCATCGGAGGTGGCGTCGTGGGCCGGAAGGCGTTCGCCTCGTCGGCGGATCTGGACGACAAGGAACAGACGCTGGAGGTGCTCGCCGACGGCGTCTACGCGCTCACCGCGGAGGGCGACCCCAACGTCGGCGCGATCGAGGGTGAGGACTTCCTCGTCTGCTTCGAGGCGATGGCCACGCCGGTGGCCGCGCGCGACTGGCTCGCCCGGCTCCGGGAGCACACCGACAAACCCGTGCGCTACCTGGTGTTGTCGCACTACCACGCGGTGCGCGTGCTCGGCGCGTCGGCGTTCGACGCCGAGGTGGTCGTGGCACACGAGAACACCCGCGCGCTCGTGGCCGAGCGCGGGCGCGAGGACTGGGAGAGCGAGTTCGCGCGGATGCCCAGGCTGGCCAAGGCCGCGGACTCGGTGCCGGGGCTGACGTGGCCGACCCTGACGTTCTCCGACCGGCTCACCATCGACCTCGGTGGCGATCGCGGTGATCTCGTCCTGCAGTACTGCGGTCGCGGGCACACCGAGGGCGACATCGTGGCCTGGCTGCCGGAGCATCGCGTCCTGTTCGCGGGCGACCTCGTGGAGGCCGAGGCCGCGCTGTACACGGGAGACGCCTACCACCACGACTGGGCGTCGGTGACACTGGACCGCGTGAAGGCGTTCGGTGCCGACGCGCTCGTGGGGGGCCGCGGCGCGGTGAGCCGGGGCAGGGACGCCGTGGACGCCGCCATCGAGCAGACCCGCGACTTCCTGCGAGTCATGATCCGTGAGGTCGGCGCCGTGCACCACGCCGGGGGGACACTGAAGGAGGCGTTCGAGCGCACGCGTGAGGCACTGGCCCCGCGCTACGGTCGGTGGCCGATCTTCGAACACTGCCTGCCGTTCGACGTGTCACGGCTCTGGGACGAGTTGTCCGGCATCGAACGGCCCGTGATCTGGACCGCCGAACGCGACCGCGAGGTCTGGGACCTGTTGCAGGACTGAGCCGACGGAGGCGATGACCGTGCGAGACCGCAGCGTGGCGGTGATCGGTAACGGGCCGGTGGGGCAGACGACGGCGCTGCTGCTCGCGCGCTGGGGCGTGCCCGTGGTGCTACTGGACGGTCGCCCGGCCCGCGACACGGTGGGTTCCAAGGCGATCTGCCAGCAGCGCGACGTCCTCGACGTGTGGGAGTCCGTGGGCGCGGGCCGCCGCATCGCCGACGAAGGCGTCACGTGGTCGACCGCGCGGACGTTCCACAGGGACGCCGAGTTGTTCTCCCTCACCCTCGCCGACACGGGCACGTCGGTGTTCCCGCCGTTCGTGAACATCTCGCAGTCCCGGGTCGAGGAGATCCTGGACGAGCGAATCGCCGGGCAACCGCTCATCGACGTGCGGTGGGGGCACCGCGTCACCCGGATCGAGCAGGACACCGACACGGTCCGGCTCGTCACCGACACCGGTTCGCACGTCGTCGCCGACTACGCGGTCGCCTGCACGGGCGCGCACTGCGAGGACCTGCGGCGGTCGCTGGGCGTGCGGTTCGGGGGACACTCGTTCGACGACCGCTTCCTCATCTGCGACATCCGCGCCGACCTCCCCGGATGGGCGCGGGAGCGGCGCTTCTGGTTCGACCCCGCCTGGAACCCGGGGCGCCAGGTGCTCATCCATCCCTGTCCCGGCTCGACGTTCCGGATCGACTGGCAGGTGCCAGGCGACTACGACCTGGCCGCCGAGGAGCGCAGCGGCGCGCTCCACGCCCGCGTCCGGGCCATCGTGGGCGAGGCCGACTACGAGATCCTGTGGAAGTCGGTGTACCGCTTCCACTCCCGGGTGGCCGACCGCCTGCGGGTGGGCCGGGTGTTGCTGGCCGGTGACTGCGCGCACCTGATGTCCCCGTTCGGTGCGCGCGGCCTGAACTCGGGTGTGGGTGACGCCGAGAACGCCGCCTGGAAGCTCGCGTACGTGCTGCGCGGCTGGGCCGACGAGAGTCTGCTCGACACCTACCACGCCGAGCGGCACGCGGCTGCGGTGGAGAACCTCGATGTCACCACCGCGACGATGAACTTCCTCGTCCCTCACGACGACGAGCAGCGGGCCCTGCGCGAGTCGGTGCTGGCGGGGGCGGCCACCGACCCCGCACTGCGGGCACGGGTGGACTCCGGCCGGTTCTCCGAGCCGTTCTGGTACGTGGCCTCACCGCTCACCACGCCGGACGTGACCCGCCCCTTCGCGGGCCGCCCTCCGAGGGGGCGGGTGCCGTCGCCCGGCCCGGGCATCCTCGTGCCCGACGTGCCGGTGTCCGCGTCGGGCGCCACGCGGCTGCGGGAGCTGCTCCGCGACGGGTTCTGTGTGCTCGCGGCCCGGGGTGCCGAACTGCCCGACGTGTCGTCGGCGCCCTGGCCGGTGCGGGTGTTGTCGCTGTCCGAGTTCGACCGGGACGGCGTGGTGGCCGACACACTCGGCGCGCGCGACGGGGAACTGTGGCTGGTCCGGCCCGACGCGTATGCGGCCGCAGTCGTCACCGAACCCACGTCGCTGGTGGAGGCGATGCATCGCGCGGTCGGAGGCGCGCCCACGCCGGCTTCGGCGTAATCCATATCGTGAGACGCGGTTTCAGCGCGAACTAGCCTCGCGGACGTACGATCGCAGGCTTTTCGCGCTGGGAGTGTCCGTGTCCACACCGACTGACCACACGTCGACCAGGGTGCGTCATACCGCCCTGCTCTCCTCACCGACCTCCGTCGCGGCACCTCCGCCGGAGCGGCTCGGCCGTGTGACGCGTGGTCCTCTCCTCGTCGCGGGCCTGCTCGCCGTGGGGCTGAGCTGGTACGTCTGGTCGGCCCACGGCGGGAAGTTCGCAGCGCTGCTCGGGCTCGGGCTCGGGCTCGGCGTGGCGTTGTTCCACTCGCGGTTCGGGTTCACCTCGGCCTGGCGCCAGCTGATCTCCGTGGGCAACGGGGAGGGGCTGCGGGCCCATGCCCTGCTCCTGGGCACCGCCAGCACCCTCATCGCGCTGGTGGTGGCCAGCGGTGCCGGGCTGTTCGGCTCCACGCCGTCGCCGTCGGCCGGAGCGATCGGCCTGCCCCTGTTCGTAGGCGCTGCGCTGTTCGCCGTCGGCATGCAACTCGGAGGGGCGTGCGCGTCGGGAACCCTGTTCGCGGTCGGGTCGGGCCAGTCGACGATCCTGCTCACACTGGGCGGATTCGTCGTGGGGTCGGTGTTCTACACGTGGGCGTTCCCCGCGTTCGACGGCTGGCCGGAGGTGCCGGGGGTGCTGCTGTCCGACCACCTCGGCTGGTTCGGTAGCTGGGCGGCCACGGTGGCCGCGCTGGTCGCCGTCGTGGTGGTGAGCCGACTGGTGCAGGCCCGGCGCAACCCGCCGCCCCTCGGTGCCGTGCCGTCGGCCACGGGGCTCGCCCGCGTCGTGCGCGGTTCGTGGCCGAAGCTGGCCGGAGCCGTCGTGCTCGGTGTGCTGGCCGCCGCCGTGATGCTGGTCTCCGGAGGCATCTGGGGTGTCACCACGGCGTTCGCCCTGTGGGGAGCCAAGCTGTTGCAGCTGGTCGGTCTGCACCCCGAGACGTGGGAGTTCTGGCAGTCCGACCGCTACGCCGAACTGCTGGCGAATCCGGTGCTGACCGAGAAGACGAGCCTCACCAACATCGGCATCATCCTCGGCGCGGCCGTCGCCGCCGCGGCGGCGGGAGCCTGGAAGCTGCACACCACGATCCCCTGGCGCACCGCGGTGGCGGCCGTGCTCGGCGGCATCCTCATGGGCGTGGGCGCGCGGCTGGCGGGCGGCTGCAACATCGGTGCCTACCTCGGCGGCATTTCCACGGGAAGCCTCCACGGGTGGCTGTGGGCGGTGTTCGCGCTCGCGGGCACGTGGGTGGGCCTGAAGCTGCGCCCGCTGTTCGGGCTCGGTGTGCCGAAGCCGTCCGACAGCGTGTGCTGACGACCCGACGGCCCGTCGGGCCCGAGGCCTCGCCCACGGCAGGCCGCCCGAGAGCTCGGTGCCGGTCGATCCGGTATGAAACCGGCAAAGCCGTCGATAACGCACGCGATCGTGACCATGGTCATGATTACGGGCGGTGACCAATCGCGGTCGGTATGCTCTGTGTCACATTTTCGTCACACAGTGCAGGTATCCCGACCTCCAAGGAGGACACCGTCCATGTTCAAACGGTTGCTCAGCGCGTTCGGCGTCGGCGGCCCGTCCGTCGACACGGTGCTGGACACCCCGCACGCCGTGCCCGGACAGGCCGTCACCGGGCAGGTGCGGATCCAGGGCGGCAGCAACGACGCGGAGATCGGTGAGATCGCGCTGTCGCTGGTGACCAGGGTCGAGGTGGAGAGCGGCGACCACGAGTTCGCGGGAACCGGTGAGTTCCACCGTGTCGTCGTCCAGCACGGCGTGCGTGTGCCCGCACAGCAGCTCGTCACCGTGCCGTTCCAGCTCATGATCCCGTGGGAGGCGCCGATCACCGCCGTGGGCGGCGGTCAGCTGCCCGGCATGACCGTGGGGGTGCGCACGGAACTGGTGATCGCCGGAGCTCCGGACAAGGGCGACCTCGACCCCGTCGAGGTGCACCCGCTGCCGTCTCAGGACGCGGTGCTCGACGCGTTCGGGAGGCTGGGGTTCCACTTCCACAGCGCCGACGTCGAGGCAGGCCGGTTGTACGGTGTGCCGCAGCAGCTTCCGTTCTTCCAGGAGCTGGAGTTCTACCCGCCCGCGGCGTTCTCCGGACGGCTGAACCAGGTGGAACTCACCTTCGTCGCCACGCCTCACGAGCTCCACGTGGTGCTGGAGGCGGACAAGCGCGGCGGCCTCTTCCGGCAGGGTGGCGACACGTTCGGCCGGTTCTCGACCACGCACGTCGATGCCGAGAACCAGGACTGGGTCGGCCTGATCGGGCAGTGGCTCGAACAGGCAGCGGAGCGCGGCCCCTCCGGCCACCACGGCAATCCGGCGTTCGGCGGCCACCCCGGTAACCCGGCGTTCGGCGGCCACCCCGGTAACCCGGCGTTCGGCGGCTACCCCGGGCCTTACGGTCACCCGGGCCAGTACGGCCACCCCGATGAGTACCACCAGCATCACGAGCGCCGGGGCCCCGGAATGGGCGGTGTCATCGCGGGCGCGGCCGCCGGTGTCGTCGGGGGCATGGTGCTGGGCGAGGTCATGGAGGAGGTCTTCGAGGGCGACGAGGAGGAAATGGACTTCGAGGAGTGAGCCACAGGGGCCGGTCTCGCGCGCCGTGTCGCGGGGATCGGCCCCGGCCGCGACAGCGGTCCGGACGGACCCGCCACTGTGGAGCGGCGCGATGATGTCGGCGGTATCCGGCAGGATGACCGGCATGGGTGTGTCAGCGACTGCGCTGCAGCGGATCATCGACGGACTCGTCGACGTCCGGAGGGACTCCGTGCGCGACTACACGGCGTTCAGCGTGCACGGAACACGGTTCGGCTATCACTGGCCGAGAACCGAGACGGTCGGCCTGAAACAGACGCTGTTGGAGCAGGCCGCGCTGGTGGCCGAGCGGCCGGAGGTCTTCGAGGTGCAGTTCACCATGGGCGGGTTCGGCTGGGTGGTCGTGCGGTTGCCCCGGATCGACGCCGACGAGTTGGAGGAACTGCTGTACGAGGCGTGGCGGCTGTCCGCGCCGGAGGAACTCGCCGCTCAGCATCCGTTCACCCGGTAGCCGCCCGACCGGCGCGTGCGCAGGGCCGCCGGCTCCTACCCTGGAGGCAGAGCACGCACGCCTCGTGGGGTGGTCCGATGATCCACTTTTTCGTTCTGGTGCCCCGCAAGCGCGGCATGGCGCCACGGGAGTTCCACGACCACTGGCGGCACCCGCACGCCACCGTGGAGAGCCGGGTGCCCACGTTACGGCACTATGCGCTGAGTCATCGCCTTCACACCGACCGCCTCGGCCCGGCACAGTCGGAGTTCGACGGCATCACCGAGGCGGTGTTCGACACCGTCCACGACGCGATGCACTTCGGGGAGGAGCCCTACTACGAGCGGCACGTGGAACCCGACGAGCCGGTCTTCGTCGACTCCTCCCGGCTGGTGTGGATGGCGACGGAGGAGGAGGTGCTCGTCCCGAGGGCGAGCGAGCAGGACGGCGCCGATCACGCCGACGCTCTGTGGCTTCACCTCGACCGCCCGGTGTCGGTGAAGCTCGTGCAGTTCGTGCGCACCGGGGGCAGCCCCGACTGGGCCGGGGAGCCGGACGTCGACCTCGGCCGTCGCATCGGCGCGCTGCGCCACGTACGTAACCGGCCGTCCCGGCTCGTCCACGGTGACGAGCCGCCCTTCCGTGGGGTGCGGCAGTTGTGGTGGCCGACGCTGTCGGCGTTCGAGGCGGGCGTCGCGGGTGGGACGGATGCCTTCGACGAGCTCCTCGACCGGGCCGGGGACGCGCTCACCCTCCTGGTGCAGGAGGAACGTTATCTACGGTGACCCGACCGGGGGCCACGACACCTGTAGTAGGGCATTGAAGTGTTCGAATTGCGGTTGGGCGGCGGCCGGGTGAGTGTCACCGTAACGGTAGGGAAACGATGTGCTCGGTCGAGTCGGTAGGGGTGACGGGGTGTCCCCGCTGCCCGGCCGCCGTGCGGGAGCGCCGACGGGGTGCGGCGTCTATTGCTCGACGGGGCGGCGGGGGCGGCTGACCGCCGCGGCGCGTGCGGTGCCCCGGGCGGCCGGAACACGGTTGCGCGTGGTCACCGTCCTGGCGGCCGACTCCGGGGGGCCGGGAGCGTTGAACGTCTGCTTGATGCTGTCGAACAGCGTGACCACCGCGCGCGCGGCGGGCAGCAACATCTGCCCCTGTGTGGTCAGTCTTGCTCCGGTGGAGTCCCGAGTGAACAGCTTCGCGCGGAGACTGGTTTCCAGACACTTGATCTGGTAGCTGATCGCAGGCTGCGAGTAGCCCAGCGCCTCGGCCGCGACGTCCATTCGTCCGGCCTCGGCGATCGACACGAACGCGCGGAACTGTCGCTCGTCCATTCCATACTCCAAACTCTCGTCGGGTACACAGACTTCTCGGCCGGGCCTCGGCGTGCTCGGACCGTGCCCTCTTCGGGCGCATCGGTGGCGAGGGGAGAGCGGGCACGGCAGCACAGACCGTTGGCCCGTGCGGGCGGGTCGCGTGACGGCTGTGAGTTCCATGCCTCTGCAATCCCTGTCCTGAGGGGGCCGGTCGGTGGCGGCACCAGGAAACCGCACGGCGTGATCGCCATGCCAGCGCTGGTGCTGGCCGGAAAAGGTCACAGCCTGTCAGGAATGGGACACAGCCGACTTTCGGGCTCCTCCGAAAGGCCTAATTCATGAACGATTCTCATATCCGGAGCGTTGTGTCGCACACGAGTCATCCGGTGGTCACCTCTGTCCGGCTCGTCGCCGCTCTTCTGTCCACATGCGTGAAACTACGACGAACGTCGTAACGCCGGACGGCTGAACGGAACACCTCCTGCGGCCGTACGGGCGCTCGGCATGGACTCGGGAAGGCTGTCGCGGGGCCGAACCACGCTTCCCATGTCAGTCCTAATAGGAGGATCAGGGGAATGTCCGGGCGATCAGTGTGTGGTTGTTCGGCGTGGGGGCCGGTCGAACACCGGCCCCCACGCAGGGGAACCGAGCAGCCCGTGGCCACGTCGAAGCGGTGTCGAGAAGCGTTCAGGCGAGACCCGCGGGAGTTTCATGAGTGACGAGCACGGCCCGGACGACGATCCCGACGTGGCGTGCCGCTTCACCGACGTGGAAATAGCGGTCTACCTGTCCCTTCTTCAGGGCTCCGCGTCGTTGTCCGACTGCTGCACCGCCACGGGGCTGGACGAGCACACGGTGGCTCGGGTCCTCGACGAGCTGGCCGGGTCCAAACTGGTGCAGCCGCTGTCCACCCAGCCCCGGCGGTGGCGTGCGGTCGCGCCCAACCTCGCCTTCCTCGGTTTCCTGTCGAAACTGCGCGCCGAGTACGCGAAGCTGAGCAGGCAGACCACGTCGTTGAACAGCGTCCTCGACGAGTTGCAGACCGCGATGATGAGCGACACACTCGACCACCGGTCGACGGTCGGCATCGAGAAACTCACCGACGCATGGGAAACGCAGACCAAGCTCACCGAGCTGCTCGCGACCGCCCGGCACAGCGTGCGGGCCATGCACCCCACGGTCGCTTCGGACGGCGTCGCGGGCGTGGACTTCTCGACGGACCGCGCCTTGTACGACCGTGGGCTCGAGATCCGTTCCATCTACCCGCACACGGCGCGGAGGCAGCGGGAGGGGCTGAGCTATCTCAGGCGCATCCAGGAGATCGGTGGCCAGTTCCGGACGACGGTGTCGGTTCCCAGCCGGGTCATTCTCATCGACGACCGGGTCGCGGTGCTGCTGCTGCGCTCCCGGCACGACGGTGGTGTCATCGCCCGCGAACCGAACATCGTCGGCTTCTTCGAGCAGCTCTTCGAGGACACGTGGGACCGGGCGCTGCCGGTGTCGGAGTACGACTACGACGAGGACGTCTGGCGCGAGATCGAACTACTGGTGCTCGTGGAACTGAGCACTGGCCGGTCGGACGAGGCGATCGCGCGCAGGCTGGACATCTCGACCCGCACGCTCCGCCGGTACATCACCGGGCTCTACGAGCGGTTCGGGGTCGAGACCCGGTTCCAGCTCGGCGTCGCGGCGGCCCGTGCGGGAGTCCTGTCGGGTGAACCGGGTCTCGACTGAGCTCGGCGTCCAAGGGATGAGACGGAGTGCCGGGTACGTGGCCCGGCACCCCGGTTCCTCAGGCTGTGCAGACCAGCCGCGCGCCACCCCAGTCGGCGTGGTCGTGGTTGACTCCGTCACCGCCGTCGTGGACGGACAGCGTCAGCAGTCGCACCCCGTCCACCGGGACGTCGAGCAGGTGAGCCCCGTCCGCGCCGCGCAGCGTCGGGGTGACGGCGAGCTGTTCGTCGTCACCCCGCACCTCGAACGACACGGAACCCTGATCGCCCACCTCGTCGTCCACCCCGACCTCGGCGGTGAGTCTCGTGCAGGCGCCACCGAGGTAGAGCTCCACCGACGACGGCGCGTGCACGCCGAGCCCCTTGGCGTACGTCGTGCCGCCGATGGTCAGCTCGGCACCATCGCCTTCCTCCTGCTCACCGACGGACGCGTCGCGCTCCACGGGACCCCAGCCGTTGCCACTCGACAGGAACGGCAGGTCGCTGACGAACACCTCGCCACGCGGCACGTCCGGCGGCACGAGTACGTCGACCGCCCGCTCGACGTGCACCGGCTCTCCGTGCCCGGACCCGCCCGGCAACCGGTACTGCGCGACCAGCGGCAGGTCCACGCGGCCCCGCGGGCCGTCCTGCGGCGCGACGAGAGTCCAGGTGCCCGACAGCGTTTCGCCGGCGCGCAGCGAGCGAGCCCGCACCACCTCTCCCTCGACGTGCCAGTCCTCCGGCACCGAGGGGCGCAACGACACGTCGTGCACGCGCTCGCCCTCGTCGAGGGTGAACTGGGCGCTGATCCGGACGCTTCCGCCGGCCGGCACGGTCGCCGACTCGGCGGAGAGGTCCAGCGTCGTGTCCGGTACCGTCGGCACCGGCCGCTCGCACGAATCCCGGTGGCGGTCGGCGCGGCAGACGATCGCGGCGAAGCCCCCGTTGTCGGCGACGGGCACGGTGAGTTCGTCGTGGCGGTCGAGCACGTGCGACTCGCGCACCACGCCCGTGCCGTCCTCGCCGTCCCGGAAGAGGTCGACGCGCCAGTCACCGCGGCCCAGGAAGTCCAGCGACGCCGAGAGCGTGCGCGCGTCACCCGCCGCGATGCCACCGACGAACCAGCGGTCGCCCTGGCGCCGCGCGAGGACCACCTCGGAACCGGGCTCGCCGGAGAGCAGTTCCGTCTCGTCCCAGACCGCCGGTACCTGGTCGAGGAAACGCTCCGCGTCCGGATACCGGGGGAACACCTCCGGCCGGTCGGCCAGATGCAGCAGCCCGCTCTCGAACACCACGGGCAGGGCGATCTCGTGACCGTCGGAGGTGAAGCGACTGTCCTGGGACAGCGTGACGGGGGTGTAGTCCATCGAACCCACGACGTTGCGGGTGAACGGCAGCGTGGTGTTGTGCTCAGGCGTCACCTGGTGGTCGCCGCTGAAGGAGTAGTACTCGGCTCCGCGCACGGCCTCGTAGGTCATCAGGTGCGGCCAGGTGCGCTGCATGCCCTTCGGCAGCGTCGAGCCGTGGAAGTTGACCAGCAGGCGGTGTTCGGCGGTGGCGGCGAGCACGCGTTCGTACCAGTCGTGCCGTGACACCCCTTCGCCGTGGCCCTCGCCGGTGTTCATGAAGTCGATCTTGACGCCCTTGACGCCCCAGTCGTTCAGCAGTCCGAACCAGTGGTCCATCTCCTCGGCAGTGTCGACCTCCCACCACCGGAACCACAGGAGCACGTCCACGCCCTTCGCGCGGGCGTACCGGGTGACCTCCGGAACCCACGAGGCGTCCCAGCCCTCGTCGATCAGAACGTAGGACCAGCCGTGCTCGGCGGCGTAGTCGATGTAGTCGCGCTGCCGTTCCGGGTCGCGCGGGCTGTCGTGCTCGGGCAGCCACGACCACGCCACCGTGCCCGGCTCGATCCACGACGTGTCGGCGACACGCGAGTCGGGGGCGAGATCGTCGACCAGAGTGGACTCCGTGACGGTGTCGAGGTCACCCACCACGGCGACGCGCCACGGTGTGGACAGCGGACCGCTGGAGGCGGGCGGCCGCTCCACCAGGCCGACCTGGTACCGGCCGCTGCCCTGTTCGTGCGTGAGCATGCTGCCGGGATAGTCCGAGGAGAGCCCCGACTCGGTGAGCAGGACGTAGGAACCGGCGGTGGAGAACAGCGCGGGGTAGCCGAAGTCGCCGCTCGGCACCGAGCCGGCCGTGGCCTCGAACCGTGGCTCCTCGTACCACGAGCTGTAGTCGAGCATCCAGGCGGGAGCGTCGGTGGGCAGTGTCCACGACGACGCCTCGCGCACGATCGCCGTGCCGTCGGGGGAGGGCAGGTGGTAGCGGTAGGCGACGCCGTCGGGCGCCACCCGCACCACGAGGTCGAGCGGTGTGCCGTCCTCGGCGGTGAACGACAGCGTCGTCTCCCGCATGACGGTGTGCCGTTTCCGTTCCTTGCCGGTGGTCGTCCGGTAGCGTTCGACCACGGTGCGGTCGGAGCGTCCCGTGAACGTCAGGTCGTCGGTGAGGTCGGTGTCCTCGGTCAGGACACCGATACCGGAGGCGGGGAGCACGGTCCGGCCCCCGCGCGTGACCTCCAGCGAGGGGGCTCCGTCGGACAGGCTGACCACGGCGGTCAGGTCCGAACCGGGGCCGGTCACACTCCACGTGCTGTCGTCTGCGGTGGCGGGAACGGTCGCCGAGGTGCCGACGACCGCGGCAATGGCTCCCACCGCCGCAACGCTGCGTACTGCTGACCAGGGCATTGTTTGCTCCTGTCCAGTTGTGTTGAATAGTGTGGGCTCTGAGGGACGCTAGTGTGTGGACTCCTGTTCGTACAGGGCCGTTTGTGGTAATCGGTTGGAGGTTTGTCGGCTGGTTGGCAGGAGGAACGGGGAGGATCGGTCGTCCGCGGCCATGGCGGTCGGCGGGAAGACCCTGGCGTTCGCGGCGGTCGAACCGTATTCGGGGCGGTGACGGGCTGCTTCTGTGATGGCACGCATTTCGCCTTCCACGCCAGCGAGAGCCTGTTCGGGCACCGGTGGCGCCGAGGCCGACCAGGGCGGCATGGTACGGGAAAGCCATGAGGACAACGCCACACGCGCCTCCGACGTAGAGGGCCGAGCACCCCAGCGGGCGCCGGGAGAGCACCGCCACGCTCGCCTGCCGCGTCTTCATCCGCGGTTACTCCAGTGCCGCCTGCACTTCGTCACGTACGAGGGCGCCGAGCTGGGCGGAGATGTTGCGCACCGAGTCACCGGACGACTTCTCCGTCACCGAATGTTCCTTCCGCCCCTCCCGGGGCCGCTGTCGCTGTACGGACTACCTGTGAACTGGTGACGACATGCGCGCGGTGACTCCTCTCGGTCCTGCCGGTGGCCTGCGTGTTGCCGTCAGTGGCTGTGGCTTCCGGCACCGTCGGCCGTGGTGTGGACGTGGGTGTGGGGGCCATGGGGCCGGGGTCGATCGGAGCGTGCTGTCCACTCCGGAACGCGGAGTGCAGAGCGCGGACCCGGGTGCAGAGATCCTCCACCGTGTTCCGGCGTTCCCGGGACAGGGGAAGTACCGGCGCGCCCGCTCTGGCAGCGGACGGCGTCGGCCACCATCCGTCCCACGCCGACCTCGACGTACGGTGCCAGGTCGATCTTGTTGATGACGAGTAGGTCCGCACGGGTGATGCCGGGGCCGCCCTTGCGGGCGACGTCGCCCCCGCCACGTCGAGAACGAAGATCTGCGCGTCGACCAGAGCCGGGCAGAACGTCGCGGTGAGGTTGTCGCCGCCGCTTTCCACCAGCACGATGTCGAGCGGCGCGAAGTCGTGTTCCAGGTCCTCCACGGCCAGCAGGTTCGTGCTGACGTCGTCGCGGATGGCGGTGTGGGGGCAGGCTCCGATCTCGATCGCTCGGATCCGTTCTGCGGGCAAGACTCCCGCGGAACGGAGGAAGCGGGCGTCCTCGTCGGTGTAGATGTCGTCGGTGAGGACTCCCAGGCGGAACTCGTCGGCGAGGTCGCGGCACAGGGTGGCGATCAGCGAACTCTTGCCCGTGCCGACCGGTCCCGCCACGCCCAGCCGCAGCGCTCGGACAGGTTCGTTCTTGGTCGTGTTGCTCTCAGGCATGGTAATTCTCCTTGCCCGGAGCCGGATGTGGCACGGCTGGTGTGGCGTTTTCGGACAGTCCACAGGTGAGCTGCCGCCGTAGCGAGAGGGCGTCATGGGCGAGCACGGTGAGCACGACGGCGGGTCCCGCCAACGGGAGCGCGGCGGCACCGGCTGGCTGGATCCGGGTACGGAGTCGCCGCTCGTCGAAGGCGGGATCGACGAGGAGGACGGAGCCGAGGGCGGTGTGGTCGCCGGCGACCGAGGGACTGTTCCAGGCGGGCGCCGCGGGACCGATGTGCGGGTCCTGGTGGTACAGCGGGCGGCCACCGAAGCGCACGCGGGTCCGTTGGCGCACGGTGCCCGGCTGCTCACCGTACCTGCCGAGGAGCAGTTCCTCGCGTAGAAGCAGGCGCGCACCCGGATCGAGGTCGACGCGGACGTCCGCGGACGTCATTGAGGTGATGGCAGTCGCGGGCGGCGATGAGGGATCGGCCAGCCGGACGAGGGTGGCGTCCTCGGCCACGTGGACGACGGTCGTCATCCGGGGCTGCTCGCCGTGAGGGCCCGTGGTCCACGGGTCGATTCCTTGGCCAGAGTGTGCCGCAGCGTCAGCGGAGGTTGGGAACGTAGCGTGGTGACCGCACTGCGCCCCGGTTTGCCGGGCGGGTGAAGGAGTTCCGTGGCGAGCAGTGCGTGTGCCCGCATCGCGGTGGAGCGGCAGGCTGCCGGGGTTGGAGCGTGTTCCCGACGCAAAGAGACGCACCTCGGTGCTCGCGTGCTGCTCGGCGGCGATCGTCGTCGTCCGCACGCGACTCTCGGCGAAGGCCAGCTCGGTCGGCACCTTCGGGTTGAGGTGGTGGGCGACGAGGACCATGTCCAGCTGCTCGTCGACCGTGTTGACCGTGAACGGCCGGATGGGTGTGGTCGATGAGGGCAGGACGTTGCGCTCACCCGCGATACGGATGATGTCCGGGGTGTGGCCGCCGCCGGCGCCTTCGGTGTGGTAGCTGTGGAAGGTCCGGCCACCAGCGGTCCGGATGAGATCCTCGACGAAGCCTGCCTCGTTGGGCGTGTCGCTGTGCACCGCGACCTGCACACCGGAGTCGTCGGCCACGGTGAGGGCGGCGTCGATCACCGCGGGAATGGCACCCCGGTCCTCGTGGCACTTGAACCCCGCCGCCTCGGCCCGGACCTGTTCGAGCAGTGCCTCCCGTGACACGGTGGTGCCTCGGCCGAGGAACGCCACGTTGACCGGCCACGGGTCGAAAGCCTCGAACATCCGTTCCAGCCACCACGCTCCCGGTGTGGCGAGCGTGGCCTGTGAACCGCTGGTGGGGCCGGCCCCCCGTCGACGAGCGTGGTGATGCCCGCCTCGAGCGCCACCCGGCACATGGCCGGGGACACCATGTGCACATGCGTGTCGACGGCACCGGGCGTCATGATCATCCCCGTGTCGCTGAGGAGTTCGGTCGACGGACCGACCACCAGGCCGGGGTGGACACCGGACATGATGCCGGGATTACCGGACTTGGCGACCGCGACGAAGCGGCCGTCGCGGACGCCGACGTCACCTTGACGATCCCCCGGTGGTCGAGCACGACGACGTTGGTGATGACCAGGTCGGGCGTTCCCTCACCGCGCGGGGTGTGCGACCGCCCCTGTGATGCGCGGCCGGACTTGCCGCCGCCGAAAACCGTCTCGGCGCCATCCGACTCCCCACACGGGCACGGACCGGTGGGGTGAGCACCACGTCGCCGCGCGAGGCCGTGGGAGTTCACCCCCGTGGGTGTGGCCGACGCGGCCACCTCACCGGTCCGCAGGCCGGGCCACCCGCCCGGGCGCAGGACGCCGTCTCCAGGCCCGTACCCGCGAGGTGCGGTCCTACGGACGCTGGGGCACCTTGATGTCGTACTGGGCGATCTTGCGGTAGATCGTCGCGCGGCTGATCCCCAACCGCGCGGCCGCCCGTGCCACGGTGGTGCCCGGTTCGGTCAGGCACCGCACGATCTCGTCGCGCTCCAGCGCCTGCAGGCGGCTCAACGGGCGTGAGGGACTCGCGAACACCTCGGCGGGCAGATGACGCACGTCGATGCAGGTGGCCCTGGCCGCTGCCCGGCGCATCACCTGCCGCAACTGCCGCACGTTGCCTGGCCACTCGTAGGTGCTCAGCGCCCGCGCCGCGGCGGGCGTGAAGTCGGTCTCCCTCCCCCAGTCGCGCCGCGCGAAATGACGGGCCAGCGGCAGCACGTCGTCCGGCCGGTCCCGGAGCGGTGGCGCCTCCACGACCATGTCGACCAACGGCCGCAGGTCGTCGGGGATCGCCTCGTGGTGCGCGGCGGTCACGACGAACGGCTGGAGCCTCCCGTCGGTCGTGCGGACCTCGCCGAACAACTGCGCGAGTTCCGTCGCCGCCCACGCCGGCAGGACGTCGACCCCCGAGACGATCACACAGGTGCTGTCCTTGCCGAGCTCGGGCGCCCACAGCGCCAGCCACGGCTCGACGTTGTCCGGAGCGGGTGGCCGTGCGCTCAGCAGGCGTTCCCGACGCAACTCGCGCCGGGCGAGGGAGACCAGGGCCGTCTTGCCCGAGCCGGGCTCACCCACCACCGCCACCACACCACCGCGTTCGAACGCGCCGCGGGCCTCGGCCACCGCCCGCCTCCATGGCACGGACAGCTCCGCGTACGCCGGGCGCACCTGTCGTGAATCGGCGTAGACCCGGAACACCTCGCCCCTCGGTGCGGGCCTCGATTGGCGGCCCATACCGCGCGCGAGCATGAGCGCCGAGGTGTTGCCCGCCGCCGCCTGTGCCAGCGCCAGAAGCAGTTCGGAGGACGAGTCGGACCACGTCGTGAGATTCACGGAACCCGCCACGTCGCCGCGTACGGGATCGAGAATCGGGGCGGCAGCGCAGGTATAGCCATGCAGCGCCGTGCAGTAGTGCTCGTCCGCCCGCACGAGCGACGGCGCGCGATCAGCCAGTGCCAGCCCCAGCCCGTTGGTGCCGGCATTGCGCTCGGCGAAGTAGAACCCCGGAGCGAGGTTCACGTCGTCGAGCGATCGGAGGATGGACTTGTCGTGGGACAACCTGCTCAGGACCAGCCCGTCACTGTCGGTGATCATAAGGCTGACCGGTTCGTTGGCCAGGGTGGTCTGGAGTCCGCGCAGCACCTCGTCACCGCACTCGTAGAGCAGCGATCCGGTGTCGACCGATCCCGTGAAGACCGGGTGCAGCTCGTCCACCGACAGTCCGTAGCGGGCGCTGCGGTGCCACGACGCCCGCAGTCGCGGTGGTAGCACCACACTCCTGCGAGTGCGCGTGTCCGTGGGCAGTGGACCGGCGTATGTTCCCATCGCGACCTCCACGAAGACGCCTCGTCGCGTCGATTCGCCTCACGGTAACCCCTGCACCGCGAACGCGGCGGTTTCCGCGTGTCTCAAAGTGAGACGCCCGAGAACTCCCCGATCACTCCGGCTTCTCCTAGCGTGCGTTCTCACCAGCTCACGGTCGCCAGCACGCGGAGGTGCCATGTACACCAAGGACGGCGAGCGCTACTTCATCGTCGACGCGCACATCGCACTTTGGGACGCCCGTCCCGAGAACCAGCGCAACATTCACGGCAAGCAGTTCATCGACTGCTTCTACGACTACCACCGGAACCTGAGTCCGGAGTCGGAGCGGTGGTCGTACGACGACGAGTTCCTGTACTACGGCGGCGAGCGGCTGATGAAGGACCTGTTCGAGGACGGCCACGTCGACCATGCCATCTTCCAGCCCGCCCATCTCGGCGAGTTCTACCGCACCGGGTTCGGACAGACGGAGGAGGCGTTCGCGCTCACCCAGCGGTACCCGGACAAACTGACCTACAATCACTTCTTCGACCCGCGGTTCGAGCAGGCCGGCCTCGACGCGCTGCGGCGCGACGCCGAGCGCTTCGGGCTCAAGGGCGTCAAGCTCTACACCGCCGAATGGCAGGGTGACTCGCGCGGGTACAAGATGGACGACCCCTGGACCTACCGCTATCTGGAACTCTGCCGGGAACTGGGCATCAGGAACATCCACATCCACAAGGGACCCACCATCCGGCCGCTCGACCGGGACGCCTTCGACGTCGCCGACGTGGACAAGGCGGCCACGGACTTCCCCGACCTGAACTTCGTGGTCGAGCACTGCGGCCTGCCGCGCCTGGAGGACTTCTGCTGGATCGCGACGCAGGAACCGAACGTGCACGCCGGCCTCGCCGTGGTGATCCCGTTCATCCACACACGCCCCCGCTACTTCGCGCAGATCATCGGCGAGTTGCTCTACTGGTTGGACGAGGACCGGATCCAGTTCTCCAGCGACTACGCCCTCTGGACGCCGAAGTGGCTGATCGAGCGGTTCGTCGACTTCCAGATTCCGGAGGACATGACGGAGTACCCACCGATCACGGTGGAGCAGAAGAAGAAGATCCTCGGGTTGAACGCGGCTGCCATGTACGACCTCGACGTGCCCGTCGAGCTCCGCCTGCCCGCGCCCGTGGCGGCCTGACATGAAGGCGGTCACTCTCGAACGCGCCGCGCGCTCGGCGCTGGACGAGGTCTACGACCCCGAGCTCGACGAACCCGTCACCGATCTCGGGTTCGTCCGTTCCGTGGAGGCGACGGAGGACGGTGTGGTCATCGTGCACCTGAGGTTGCCGACGTCGTTCTGTTCCCCGAACTTCGCCTACCTCATGGCGGCCGATGCGAAGGACGCCCTCCAGCGACTGGACTCCGTGCGGCGGGCCGTGGTCTTCCTCGACGACCACCACGACTCCGACCGCATCAACCGCGGCCTGGCCGCCGACGCGGGCTACCTCGGGACCTTCGGTCCGGAGGCCAGCGAGGGGCTGGAGGAACTGCGCCTGACGTTTCGCCGGAAGGCCCACACGGCAGCCATGGAGCGCGCGCTCACGGAACTGCTGCGGGGTGACCCGAGACTCACCGAGAACGACCTGCACGGCGTGGCCCTCGGTGACCTTCCCGAAGGACGAGCGCGTGACAGCCTGCTCCGTCGTCGGAAGGCACTGGGACTCGGTGTCGCACCGACAGCGCGTGTCCTCGTCGATGACACCGGGCAGTCCTATCCGAAACACGAGTTGCCCGTGCGGCTGCGGTACGCGCGTTCCGTGCGCATCTCGATCGACGGAAACGCGCACTTCTGCCGTGGCCTGCTCCGCACGCGTTACCCGGGCGCGGAGAGGGAGCAGACGCCACGGGCCGCAGAGTTCGACCCTCAGTGAAGGAGACACTCCCATGAAGGCTGTCCAGGTCGTCGGATACGGCGAGCCGCCACGACTGACCGACGTACCGGAACCGAAGATCACCTCGCCGTACGACGTGGTGGTGAAGCTCGGTGGGGCCGGTGTGTGCCGAACCGATCTGCACATCCTCGAGGGCCAGTGGGCCCGGAAGTCCGGCGTGACGCTGCCATACACGATCGGCCACGAGAACGCGGGCTGGGTGCACGCGGTGGGCAGCGCGGTCACCAACGTCGCAGAGGGCGACCCGGTGATCCTGCACCCGCTGGTCACGTGCGGTCTGTGCCGGGCCTGCCGCGCCGGTGACGATGTCCACTGTGAGCAGTCGTTGTTCCCGGGCATCGACACGGCTGGCGGATACGCCGAGTACGTGAAGACCTCGGCGCGCAGCGTGGTGACCCTCGATCCGGCCTTGCGGCCCGCGGACGTCGCGGCGTTGGCCGACGCCGGGTTGACCGCCTACCACGCGGCGGCCAAGGCCGCGCGCACGCTGCGGCCGGGCCACCGCTGCGTCGTGATCGGGGCGGGCGGGCTCGGGCACATCGGTATCCAGGTGCTGAAGGCGCTCACGGCCGCCGAGCTGATCGTGGTGGACCGCAACGAGGACGCGGTCGGCCTCGGTCGCGAGGTCGGGGCCGACCACGGTGTCGTCGCGGACGGCTCGCAGGTGGAGCACGTCCTCGATCTCACGGGCGGGCACGGCGCCGAGGTCGTCGTGGACTTCGTCGGCGAGGGCGGAGCGACCGCCGACGGGGTGCGCATGCTGCGGAGGGCCGGCGACTACCACGTGGTCGGCTACGGCGAGAACCTCGACGTGCCCACCATTGACATCATCGCCTCGGAGATCAACTTCATCGGCAACCTCGTCGGGTCGTACACCGATCTCTGCGAACTCATGGTGCTGGCCGCCCAGGGACACGTCCGGCTGCACACCGCCACCTACCCACTCGACAGGTTTCAGGACGCGCTGGACGACCTCGACACGGGCCGGGTCCGCGGTCGAGCGGTTCTCGTGCCGTGACGACGAAGGGAACCCGATGATTTTCATCACCGCGAAGTTCCGGGTGCTTCCCGAGTACGCCGACCGGTGGCCGGAGATCAGCGCGGACTTCACTCAGGCGACCCGCGCCGAGCCGGGCTGCCTGTGGTTCGACTGGTCGCGCAGCGTCGACGACCCCACGGAGTACGTCCTCGTGGAGGCCTTCCGCGACGAGGACGCCGGGGCGGCCCACGTGCAGTCGGAGCACTTCCGCACCGCGCAGCGCATGTTGCCTCCGCGCCTGGCCGAGACCCCTCGCATCGTCAACACCACCGTCGAGCAGGACGACTGGTCGGAACTCGGGGAGCTCGCCGTTCCCGAACGCTGACGTGTCCGCGGCAGCGCAACCCACCCCACGAAGGAGAACGGACATGACCACAGCAGGGCAGGCGCGCGTCGCGCTGGTGACGGGCGCGGCACGGGGTATCGGCAGGGCGATCGCGTTGCGCCTGGCCGAGGACGGTCTCGACGTCGCCGTCAACGACGTCGAGGCAGGCGAGGCGCGGCTTCACGAGGTGGCCGACGAGATCGCCGGACTGGGCAGGAGGTCGGCGGCCGTGGTCGCCGACGTGTCGGAGCCGCAGGCCGTGGAGTCGATGGTGGAGCGCGTGGTGAGCGAGTTGGGCCACCTCGACGTGATGGTGGCCAACGCGGGTATCGCGCACGTCAAACCGCTCCTGGAGGTTACGTCCGAGGAGTTCGACCACCTGATGGCGATCAATCTGCGCGGCGTGTACCTGTGCTACACCGCCGCGGCCCGGCAGATGATCGCCCAGGGTGGTGGCGGCAAGATCATCGGAGCGGCGTCGATCGTCGGCTACCGGCCGTTCCCGCTGCTCGGCCACTACTCGGCGTCGAAGTGGGCGGTCAGGGGACTGACGCAGGCCGCCGCGATGGAGTGGGCCCAGCACGGCATCACGGTGAACGCCTACTGTCCGGGCATCGTGGGCACCGCCATGTGGGACTACATCGACGAGAAGCTCGCCGAGAACGAGGGGCTGCGCAAGGGTGCGGCGATCAGCAAGTACTCGGAACTGATCCACCTCGGCCGGGTGTCGGTTCCGGAGGACGTGTCCAAGTTCGTGTCGTACCTGGCCTCGCCAGACTCCGATTACATGACAGGGCAGTCGGTGATGATCGACGGAGGTATCCAGTTTTCCTGACCGTCCCGGCACCACGCAGGCTCGCACGGCCCGGGGCGTCCGCGGCCGTGCGAGCAGTCGCCGGTGGCAGGGAAGGGCATGGGGTCCACGACTGTCGCTGGGGAGTTCGGCGACGAGGCACCGGGCTCGTGGCATGATGCGCTCGTGTCCACGAGTGAGTGGTTTGTCCGCATTCACAACGACGAGGTCACTTCGGCCCTCGTGGTGATGGACGTTCTGCACCGGCTCTGTGACCTCCCCTGGCCGGAGGCGATCGATATGACCCGGACGGTGCACTGGGGGCGGTGGGCCGACGTCGCCGCGCGCGCGAGCCGGGCACAGGCCGAGGAGCTCGCCGTTGCCCTGCAACGGTACGGCCTTCGTACGACGGTGTGGTGCCGATGACCGGTGACACCGCCTGGCACGACGTCACCCCGGACTACTTCGACGCCGTCGCCGTCGCTGGAGGAGTCGCGGTGCGGATGGGGACGAACGTCGCCGCGACCCTGCACCACCACGCCGACCGGCTCGTGCGGGTCCTCGAGGGCGAGGACGGTGACGAGCGAACTCTCGCGCACCTGTCGACGTCTATGCCGACCGGGCGGCGTCGGACGGGTTCCGGCTTCGGCACGCGGCCCGGCTGCGGGACAGCACGACGCCGCGGCGGGTACGCGACCAGCTCGCGGCCGCGCCCAACCACGTGTTGTCGCCGCCCGAGGTGCACGACTGGCTGGTCACCTTCGCTCTGGCCCGGTACGTGGACCCGCCCCCGCGCTCGTGGTGGCGGCGCACACGAGGCAGGCTGCGACCTCGCAGGCCGGTGGTTCGTCCACGTGCAGGACACCCT
This sequence comes from Saccharomonospora cyanea NA-134, assembly GCF_000244975.1. Taxonomy (NCBI): domain Bacteria; kingdom Bacillati; phylum Actinomycetota; class Actinomycetes; order Pseudonocardiales; family Pseudonocardiaceae; genus Saccharomonospora; species Saccharomonospora cyanea. Next base: position 2,441,392 of record NZ_CM001440.1, read on the forward strand.
CGTCCTCGCGGCGAACCCCGAGCTCGCGCGGTACGACCTGAGGCTCTGAGCCGCCGGAGAAGGGTCAGGGGTGGATCACGTACACGATGCCACCCGGACCGCCCGCCACCCCGCCGTCAGCGGTGCGCCGCTGGGTGCGCTGCCACACGGTCTCGAACTGGTCGCGCCGGTAGACGTTGCGCACGCCTTCGTTGGTGTCGGACGCCGGGTCGTTGACGATGACGTCGCCCTCGGGCGTGAAGCCGACGACCACCATGAGGTGGCCGTCGGTGCCGTATCCCGCGCCGTCGAGTTCGCTCTCCAGGAAGGACACCGACGTGACGACGGGGACGCCCCTGGCGACGTAGCGTTCGAGTTCGGCCAGCGAGTGCAGGCGCGTGACGTGGCCGCGCAACCCGTAGTGAGCGGCGTAGGCCGTGTTGAACGGCCAGTTGCCCGTGCCTTCGTACGAGTAGTCGTACGTGTGGCGCGCGGCGTGGGCCACCGTCGGGTCCACGTAGTCGTCGGGCAACCACGACAGCTCCGAGTCCTCGGGGCCGCGTCCCCAGTACTCGACGACCATCTCGGTCGACGTGGGGCTGCACCAGTTCTGACCGCCTCCGCCGTACTCAGGGTAGTTGCCCGAGTGGAGGTTCTGCGCGTAGCGCGGAACGGGCAGCTCGATCCCCCTGGCCACTCCGGGCCTCGACGTGGGAACCGTGAATCGGTCGGGCACCGCCGACGTCATCGCGCCGACCGCGCGAACCCTCGGCGTGGCCGACGAGGACTCCTGGCGGTGCAGCGTCACCCGCAGCCGGTACGAACGGAACGACACGCCGTCGGCGGCAGCGAGCGTGTCCACGTACACGGCGGCGTGCTCGTCCCGCTGCCCGGCCACCGTGGTGCGCTCGATGTCGTCGTCGCCGAACGCCCACTTCCCCAGCACGTACCAGGCCGTGTGCTCGCCGGTGTCGGTGCGCGCGGCGGCCTCGATCGTCACCCAGGTACCGTCCGGCGTGGTGGCGTTCCAGGACGCGACGAGTTCGGTGGCGTCGAAGCCCTGCTCGTACCACGGCGACGTCCAGCGACCGTACTCCGAGCCGTCGCCGGCCCGTGTCGGCCGGGTGAGCCGGAGCCCGGTGCCGGTGGCCCGTACCCCGTCGGCCTCCCCGTGTCGGAACGCGGTCACACCCGACCACTCGTGATAGTCGATCTCCTCGTGGCCCGTGCTCGCCGCCGTGGCGGCGGGAGCGGTGAGCGTGGCCGCGACGGTGACGGCGGCGAGGGTGAACGAGAGCAGGCTCCTGCGCATGGCCGGTGATTTTCGTCATGCTCGCGCAAGGTGTAAACCGCTTTCCGGGTGAGCGGGGGACGCTGTTCCCGCTCCGGGCACGCGCGAGATACTGCCCGGTGAGGCCGCGTTCGTGGCCCCAGCCCGACCTTCGGTTTTCCCACGAGGAGACTTGAGTGACTGCTCAGATCGAGACGCACGAGTTCCAGGCGGAGGCCCGCCAGCTCCTGCAACTGATGGTCCACTCCATCTACTCGAACAAGGACATCTTCCTGCGTGAGCTCATCTCGAACGCCTCCGACGCGCTGGACAAGCTGCGCCTGGAGACGTTCCGCGACAAGAGTCTGGCCGGTGCCGACGGCATCGACATCGACGACCTGCACATCGACCTGGAGGTCGACCGGGCCGCGCGGACGCTCACCATCCGCGACAACGGCATCGGCATGTCGCGCGACGAGGTGGTCGGGCTCATCGGCACGATCGCGAAGTCGGGGACCGGTGAGCTGATCAAGAAACTGCGGGAGGCGAAGAACGCCGACAGCGCGGCCACCGGTGAACTCATCGGACAGTTCGGCGTCGGGTTCTACTCGGCGTTCATGGTCGCCGACACGGTCACGCTCGTGACGAGGAAGGCCGGGCAGACCGAGGTGACGCGCTGGGCGTCCGACGGCAGCGGCACCTACACGGTGGAGGCCGTCACCGACGAGACCGAGGTCGGCGTGGGCACCACGATCACCCTGCACCTCAAGCCCGAGGACGCGGAGGACCAGCTCCACGACTACACCTCCGAGTCCGTGCTGCGCGAGATCGTGCGGCGCTACTCCGACTTCGTCACCTGGCCGATCCGGTTGCGGACCGAGAAGACCGAGGACGGCAGGACCACGCACGAGTGGGAGACGCTCAACTCCCGCAAGGCCCTGTGGGCGCGGCCGAAGGACGAGGTCTCCGAGGAGGAGTACCGCGAGTTCTACAAGCACATCAGCCACGACTGGCTCGACCCGCTGCGGACCATCTCGGTGAAGGCCGAGGGGACGTTCGAATACCAGGCGCTGCTGTTCCTGCCGTCGCGCGCACCGATGGACCTGTACTACCGCGATGCCAAGCGCGGGGTGCAGCTCTACGTCAAGCGTGTCTTCATCATGGACAACTGCGAGGCGCTGGTCCCGGACTACCTGCGTTTCGTCAAGGGCGTGGTGGACGCCGCGGACCTCTCGCTCAACGTGTCGCGCGAGATCCTGCAGCAGGACCGCCACATCCGGCTCATGCGGCGGCGTCTGGTGAAGAAGGTCCTCGGTGCCGTCAAGGAGATGATGACCGACGACCGGGGCCGCTACGACACCTTCTGGCGGGAGTTCGGCCGCGTCGTCAAGGAGGGCCTCGTCGAGGACCCGGACAACCGCAAGGCCATCCTCGACATCGCGTCGTTCGCCTCCACCCACTCGGCCGACGAACTGACGACCTTGCGTGACTACGTGGACCGCGCGAAGGACGGCCAGGACCACATCTACTACCTGACCGGGGCCTCGCGGGCGGTGGTGGAGAACTCACCGCACATGGAGGCGTTCCGCGCGAAGGGACTGGAGGTGCTCGTCCTCACCGACCCCATCGACGAGTTCTGGGTCGAGCAGGTCGGCGAGTACGAGGGGAAGACGTTCACCTCGATCGCCAAGGGCCAGGTCGACCTCGGCGCCGACGGCGACGAGGAGACCGGCGCGGAGAAGAAGGTCGACGAGAGCAGCTTCGACGCGCTGCGGGAATGGCTGACGACCACGCTGGCCGACCAGGTCAAGGAGGTGCGGTTGTCGAACCGGCTCACCACCTCGCCCGCGTGTCTGGTCGGCGACACCTACGACATCCCGCCCGCGCTGGCGAGGATGTACCAGCAGGCCGGGCAGGACGTGCCGGTGGCCAAGCGCATCCTGGAGCTGAACCCGGAGCACGTGCTGGTGACCGGGCTCCGCGACGCCCATGCGGCGGGTGCCGAGGCCACCGCGCTGGCCGAGACGGCCGAGCTGCTGTACGGCATGGCGCTGCTGGCCGAGGGCAGTGAACTGCCCGACCCGCAGCGGTTCACCACGTTGCTGGCCAACCGCTTGGCCGGAGCGCTGTAGGCGGTGCGCCGGGCCCTGTGTCCACCCTGTCCCTCCGTGTTCTTCGAAGGCAGCGGGGCCGGGGCCCGGCCGTTCGGGAACTTCCATCCCTCCACCGTTCACTACAGCCGTAGTACCGTCCCGTCGGTCGCGATACCGGCGCCCGCCTCGACGATCGTCGCGACTTCCGCCGACGACGGGTCGAGGACCGGGTTCGTGTTGTTGACGTGTGTGTAGAGCCATCGCGTGCGGCCGGGCATCCGGCGGATGCGGGCGAGACTGCCGTTCGGGCCCGCGACGGGAAGGTGTCCCATGGCGCTCTGGGCGGGGGAGGGGACGTCGCCGTGCGTGGTCGTGGCCATTTCCTCCGGCTCGTGGAAGGAGCCGTCGAGCAGGACGTAGTCGGCTCCCGCGCAGAACTCGTCGAAGCCCTCCGGCCACTGCGCGAGACACGGCGCGTACACGAGTGCGCCGCCGGTGGCGGTGTCCGTGAAGCGGTAGGCCACCACCCACGGTCCCTCCGCGACGACGTCCGCCGCGTACTTCGGTCGTTTGTCACTCACGGCCAGGACGTCCACCCGCAGGTTGCCGAGGAGCACGCCGCCGTCCAGCGGCTCCCACTCCCACGGGCGATAGGAGTCGACGATCTTCCGCGCGGCCACGCTGCCCAGCACCGCCGCCGGAGCCCACACGCGCAGGCCTTCGGCCTCCTTCAACTGGAACAGTCCGAGCGTGTGGTCCAACTCGCCGTCGGTCAGGAACACGCCCCGCAGCGGTGTCTGCCGCGGCCCCGGCCCCGGGACCAGCGCTGGGCAGGCGGTGAGCTGGTGGCGGATGTCCGGGGAGGCGTTGACCAGGTACCACTCCGTGCCGTCGCCGCTGACCGCGAGGCAGTCCTGCGTGCGCGACACGGTGGTGCCCTCCCGGGCCGAGCAGCAGTTCGCGCAGGCGCAGTTCCACTGCGGTACTCCACCGCCGGCCGCGGTGCCCAGCACGACGACCCTCATACCCGCCCTCGCATGACGAACTCGCCCGGTGTGGCCGGTGCGTCGAGCAGCGCGTCGACGCGGTGCCGGTCGGGGGAGCGGTGGCACACGGGGTCCGTGGCGGCGGCGTCACCGGTGAGTGCGAACGCCTGGCAGCGGCAGCCCCCGAAGTCGATCGTCCGGCGCTCGCAGCTGCGGCAGGGTTCCCGCATCCAGCCCTCGCCCCGGTAGGCGGTGAACGCGGGCGAGCGGTACCAAATGTCGGCGAGTGGCGTGTCACGCACGTTGTCGAACTCCAGTGTCGTGATCGCCGAGGCCGCCGGACAGGGCAGTGCGGTGCCGTCGGGAGCGATCGTGAGCTGGTGCGCGCCCCAGCCGCCCATGCACGGTTTCGGGAACCTCTCGTAGTAGTCCGAGAGCACGTAGACGATCTCCATTCGGCCACGCAACCGCTCCGCCGCGTCCCGCACCACGGCCTCCGCCGCGGCGAGCTGCTCCCGGGTGGGGAGCAACGCGGGCTGGTTGAGCGCGGCCCAACCGTAGAACTGGGTGTTCGCCAGCTCGAGCCGGTCGGCCTCCATGCGCTCGGCCAGAGCGATGATCCCGGCCAGCTCGTCGTGGTTGGCACGGTGCAGCACCACGTTCACGCTGAGCGGCAGCCCCAGTTCACGGACGAGGCGCGCGGCGGCGAGTTTGTGGTCGTGGGCCTTCACCCCCGCGATCCGGTTGGCCAGGGCCGGAGTCGCGGCCTGCACCGACAGTTGCACGTGTGCGAGGCCACGGTCGACGAGGTCGGTGAGTCGCTCGCGGGTCAACCCGAGTCCGCTGGTGACGAGGTTGACGTAGCAGCCGAGCCCGGCTGCCGTGCTCACCAGTTCCGGCAGGTCGCGGCGCGTCAGCGGTTCCCCTCCGGACAGGTGCACCTGGAGCACCCCGAGGTCGCGGGCCTGACCGAACACCGACGTCCATTCGGCGGTGCCGAGCTCGGAATCCCGCGCGGTGAGTTCGACGGGGTTCGAGCAGTACGGGCAGCTCAGTGGACAGCGGTGGGTCAGTTCCGCCAGCAGGCCGATCGGTGGGTTCGCGGTCACGTCCACGCCACCACCCTGCGGTCGGCCAGCCGGTCGAGCACCGCGTGGACGTCTTCCGCGCGCACCCCCTCGTAACGCGAGCGCAGCGCCCCGACGATGCTGTCGACGTCGATGGTTCCGTCGCAGTGCCGCAGCACCGCGGCCGCGGTGTCGTTGAGCACGAGCACTCCCTCCGGGAACAGCACGACGTGGCGTTCCCGTGTCCGGTCGTAGGTCAGCCGTACGCCCCGCCGCAGCGTGGGCCGTGCCCGCGGGTCCACCGCGGCTACCTCCTCGCCGCGCTCTCGACGGCGTCCAGCAGCGCGTGCAGCACGTCGCACTTGAACGCGAGCGCCGCCACTGCGGCGTCCTGCTGCTCCTGTGTCACGCAGTGGCGCACGACGATGTCCAGTGTCTGCCTGCCCTCATCGCTGACGGCGTCGATGCGGTCGGTGAAGTAGGCCAGATCCTCGCGGCGGATCCACGGGTAGTGCGCGAGCATGTCACCGACACGCCGCCGCATGAGCGCGGGCGAGAACATCTCCGTCAACCCCGACGCGATCGCCTCCACCCAGGGGCGTGTCCTGGCGAAGGTCACGTAGGCGTCGACCGCGAAGCGGGCGCCGGGGGCCACGTGTCGCTCGTCGAGCACCTCCTCGCGTGAGAGCCCGACGGCTTCGCACAGGCGCAGCCACCGTGCGGTCCCGCCCTCGCCGTCGGTGCGTCCGTCGTGGTAGACGATGCGGTCGAGCCACAGACGGCGGATCTCGGGGACGGGACAGTTGCTGATGATCGCCGCGTCCTTCTGCGGCAGCATGCGCTGGTAGTACCAGCGGTTGGCCGCCCACAGCCGGAGTTCCTCGCGGGTGAGGTCGCCGTCGTGCAGGCGCCGGTGGAACGGGTGCGAACTCCAGTAGCGGTGCTCCAGCCCTCTCAGCGCGGTGACGAAGTCCTGCTCCGGCAGCGGGGGAGCGGGGTGGGTCGGAGCCGGGGCGGCGATCGTGGGGGAAGACGGCATGGCGGTCTCCGGGGTCGCGGGGTGGGGACGGTGGTGGGGAGGCCGCGGCGTGCCTCCCCACCGTCGTGGGCGTTACTCCATCCGACCGAAGTACGCCGTGACCTCCATGGGGGTGTCGTACTCCACGAAGTCGGGAGTCGTCCAGAGCTCCCTCTCGGTGTCCTGCATGGTGTGCCTCCCTCGCGCTGCACGGCTGAGATAGCGCTTTCACGCTAATTGATCACGTGGTGGCACACCAGGTGCGGAGCCGGAGATAGCCCACCTGGCCCAGCGATGCGGCCGATGCCACGGACCTGCGGATCGCGGCGAATCCGGTGATTAGTCACTATGGACGATCTGGGCAAGTCCGCGTGCCCCGAAGGGGGCACGCGGACTTGACGTCCACCCACGCCGCGCCGAAGCTGTTGCCCGACGGTTCGGGAGGCGCGGTGACTGATCACGAGGCCGGGCGGCCGCTGGTACGGCGGTGCCGCGGGAACCGGTGCCTGCGCCGGTCCGCCCGTCGTCGGCGGGCGGCGAACGTCCCGGGCCGTTCGGCCGGCGCGGTCGGGAGGACCCGTGGAGCGGGATAGGGCCGCGCCCCTGCCGTACGGCCGGTGCACGCCCGCGCACGACCGTGGCGGCAACTGTCTCACCGAGACCGCGCTGTACTGGCTCGTCCTGCTGGCCCGCCAGCGTCGCACCGAGCTGGCGCGAGACCTCGCGGCCCTCGGGATGTACAGCGGCCAGGAGCAGGTGCTGCTCCAGCAGTGGGACGACCGGGGCTTCACGCAGTCGGAGCTGGCCGATCGCGTGCAGGCCGCGCCGGCGACGATCACCAGGATGCTCCAGCGCATGGAACGTGCGGGATTCGTCCAGCGGGAGCGCAGGCCGGGAGAACGGGGCAGCCGGGTGTTCCTCACCGACCACGGCTGGATGGCGCGCGCGACGGTGGAGGCGCTCTGGCTGCGGGCGGAGGAGCGGCTCGTGGCGAACCTGAGCGGATCGGAGTACGCGTCGTTGCGGTCGCTGCTCGCGAAGCTGGGCGATTGACGAACGACCCAGCGTGAACGAGATTCACCTCCGAGGACCCTCGGCTTCATTAGCTGGCTAAGTAAGTGGTCTCGACCGGAGTTATACTTGTTTGTCGTCTTCGGGTTTCTCATGACTCCGGGACTTCGGAAGCGTGTGAATGCAGATATCTGTTTCACGTTTCCCTGGTTCGGTCGCGGTTTTTCCGCCGACGGTTTTCGCAACAGGGCAAGGGGGACGCAAAGAATGGTCTCGACGAGATGTCTTGCCGTGCTGGGGACGGAGGCGAGGGCGGGACGGTCGTGCCTGCGCGGGCACCCCGGTGGACCTGGGGCCACGGTGGGCGGTGGTACGCGGCGACGCATCCACGAGGTGGTCTGAATGGATCCGCAACCGTTCCCGCCGCGCCCGCAATCCTCGGTCGCCCCGCACCCGGCCCGGCCCACCGCCGTGAAGAGACCCGCCTCGGATGCCTTCGAGGCCGTGCCACCGCGCCACCGGCGCCCGCCGGGGCGGCCCCGTAGCGAATGGGCGAGTCGCGCGATCCTTCGCGCCGCGCTGGAGCTGCTGCAGGAAGGGGTCTCCGTCGACGCGCTCTCCGTGGAAGCCGTCGCCGCGAAGGCGGGTGTCGGCAAGGCGACGCTCTACCGGCGCTGGCCGAACAAGGAGGCGGTACTGCTCGATGCGCTGGAGTCGCTTGCCGAGCCGCCGGTCCGGGTCGCCGGCCTCGGCGTGCGCCGGGACCTGACGGCACTGGTGGAGGAACTCTGCCGGTGGGCTGCGGAGTCGCGGTCGGCGCGATTGCTGCCGCGCCTGATGGGCGTGCCCGAACTCCACGGGCACTACCTGCGGCTGGTGGTCGAGCCGCGCGTCGCGGCCATCCGCGAGGTGCTCGGCCGTGGTGACCGTCGCGGGGAGCTCACGGCGGACAGCGACGTCGAGACGCTGGTGACGATGATCGTCGGCTCGGTGCTCTCCCGTGTCGTGCTGGGAGAGGAGGAACCGGAGAGCTGCCACGGCGAGCGGGCCGCCCGCATCGTCGGTCATGTCCTCGCCGGACACGTCGTGGGTGAGCGAGTACTCGATGGGCCCGCCTGACCTCCCGGGCCGACCGTATCGATCATGAGCGTCCACACGCGGCTGCTTGATCAGTAGCATGCTGGACGTGCGCCAACGAACGGACGGGTTCCTTTCCCGTATCAACCTCGTCTCCCGGCGATTGCGCAGTGAGGCGCAGCGGCGACTGGTGCGGCACGGGGTGCATTCCGGACAGGAGTTCATTCTCGGTTGTCTGTGGGAACGCGATGGGCTGACTCCGGGTGAGATAGCGGCGCGGATCTCCGTCGAGGCTCCCACGGTGACCCGTGCGGTACGGCGCATGACCGACGCGGGGCTCGTGCGGGTGGAGGCCGACCGGGAGGATGGTCGTCGGGTGCGGGTGTGGTTGACGCGCAAGGGAGACGCGCTGCGGCGCGCCGTCCCGGAGGTCACCCGAGCTCTGGAGGCCGACGCGCTGACATTGCTGTCCGAGGACGAGCGGATTCAGTTGCTCGACATGCTCGACCGCATCGACCGGGCTCTGGCCTCGCGGCCGGACCGCGGCGAAATCTGATTCTCGCCGAGATTATTCCGGCGGCGGCGAGATCGATACGGATCGATTCCGTATTCTTTTTTTGTGAATCGTTCCCGTTTCGTTCGAATATTCGTGTCCACCGTTTTCCGTATTGACTCCTGAAACGTTCGTGCGCGAGTCTGAAAAGGAAATAGCGGCGAGGGGATCACGATGGCTCGTGTGGCAATCATTTTTTCCGGAGCGGGTGACATCGTCGAGTCCACGGTGGCGGCGGTGCACGCCGGTGCGCTCGCCGCGGGAGCCGACACCAGGCTGCGCAGGTTGCCAGAGAAGGACACAGCACCGCTGGACGAGACGCTCGAAGCCCTGGTGTGGGCGGACGGGGTCGTCCTGGGCGCGGCGGTTCGCGGCGGTTCGGTCACCGAACCCGTCCGGAGACTGGTCGGCACCGCGGCGCGGCTGCGTACGCGGGTACGTCTCGAGGGCAAGGTCGTCTCCGGCTTCACCGTCGTGGACGGCAGCGATGCCGGCCCGGTGCACTCGCCGGAGCTCTACCAGAGCTTGTTCTCGTGGGGGTGTCTGCTCGTGGTGAGCGCGGGTGGTGCGGGGAAGGCCGACGTGCCGACCCCGGACGCGGCCGAGCAGCTCGGCCGTCGGGTCGCCGAGGTCGCCGCTTCCGTGCGGACACCACCGGGCCTCCCGCTCCGCCGGGCGAGCTGAGCGTGGCCATCCGTCCACAGTGTCCCGAATCCGACCGAAGGGGAGCACATGACCGACCGGGCCGGGTACCGCGTGCTGTTCCTGCTCACCCTGAAACCGGGAGCAGAGAAGGAGTTCCTCGAAGCCTACGAGGCCGTGCGCTGGGCCGTGGCGAGCGTTCCCGGACACCTGGGCGATCAGGTGTGTCAGTCCACGGAAACCCCTGACGACTGGCTGATCACCAGCCAGTGGCGCAGTGCCGAGGATTTCCTGGCCTGGGAGAGCACGCCGGAACACCGCGAGCTGGCGGCACCCATGATGGCGGCCGTCGCGCAGCGGCGATCCCTGCGCTACGTCGTACGGCGCGAGACCGTCCGCGAGGCACCCGGAGCCGGCTTTCGGGAAAGTCACCCAACCGGGCCGCGCTGACACGGAGGGAAGATCGATGGAACGACATGCTCTGACGTTCCCGGTGCTACCGGGAAGCGAGGACCAGGTGCGCCGGGTACTAGCCGGCTACCCGCGGCCGGAGACCGAGATCGGCGGTGGTTGCCGACTGCTCGCGACGTCGGTGTTCCTGTGGGAGAACCACGTCGTGCGGGTGATCGACGTGGAGGGTCCGCTGCCGGTGGTGATGCGGCACCTGGCGAGTGATCCGGCGATTCGGAAGACCGAGGAGCAGCTCAACCCGCTGCTGGTCCGTCCTCGTGACTTCAGCGATCCGGAGTCCGTGAGCTGGTTCTTCCGCCGCGCCATGATGACGCGGGTGGTGCACCAGGAGGCCAGGCCGTACCGGCCCGGATCGGGTGCGGGCCGCACGCGTGTAGCCCTGCGCTACCCCGTCCGGCCCGGCAGGGGTGACGCGGCGGCGCAGATGTTCGAGTGGGGACAGTCCCTGCCGCTGGGCACCGCCCTGCGTACCGGCCTGGTGGGTACGACCGTGTTCCGCCACGGGGACCTCGTGATCCGGGTCCTCGACGTGGAGGGTGATCCCGACGAGGCGATCGACCGCCTCGGCCCGGCCGTCCTCGGGGGCCCCACCGCGAAGGCACTGACCGAGCTGCTGGAACCGGGTTGGAACCTCTCCACGGCCACCGGCCGCGCGAGGTTCCTCGCCGAGCAACGTCTGACGTTGGTGACCCACCGCGAGGCGGGTGACGCCGCGGAAGGCGCCGAGTTTCCGTCGTCGAGCTGATTGTGGGAGGCATCATGGTGGACACGGTCGAGGAGGGCCCCGCCGGCGTGCACGAACGCCCGGCCGACCGCCCGCTGTTTCGCGTTCACGAGTCGGACATCGCCGCGGACCGCCGCCGAGGTGGTGAGATCCGCACACTGCTCAGCCCGCGCAACGCGGGTTCGGTGTCCGGGTTCCTGGGGGTGGCACGGCTGGAGCCGGGGGAGCGCATCGCCGAGCACTACCACCCGTACTCGGAGGAGTTCCTGTACGTGGCGGACGGCGAGTTGACGGTCGACCTCGACGGTGAGCCGTGGAACCTCGGTCGTGGGTCGGCGCTCCTCGTTCCTCCGGGTACCCGGCACCGGCTGCGCAACGTGGGGTCCGAACCCGCTCGCGTGGTCTTCCAACTCGGTCCTCTCGCGCCGCGTCCCGAACTCGGACATGTGGACACCGAGGCGCCCGCCACGTCGGGTGTCGACACCGGAGGTGGCAGATGACACGCCGGGTCGCCGTCACCGGCCTCGGTGTCGTGGCGCCGGGTGGGATCGGGGTGAAGGCCTTCTGGGACCTGCTCACCTCCGGCGCCACGGCGACGCGGGGCATCACGCTGTTCGACCCGCAGGGTTTCCGGTCGCGGATCGCGGCGGAATGCGACTTCGACCCGATCGGCGAGGGCCTCACCTCCGCCGAGGTCGCCCGACTCGACCGGCACGTGCAGTTCGCGCTCGTGGCGGCACGCGAGGCGGTGGACGACTCCGGGCTCGAACTCGGCCCGGTGAACCCGTGGCGGATCGGGGTGAGCATGGGAACGGCCGTCGGCTCGACGATCCGGCTGGAGGAGGGGTACGTCCAGGTGTCCGGCGGCGGAGCGGAGTGGCTCGTCGATCCAGGCCGTGCCGACCCGTTCCTGTACCAGGCACTGGTACCCAGCACCCTCGCCGCGGAGGTCGCCGACGCCCACGGAGTGCGGGGGCCGGTGCGCACCATCTCGACTGGGTGCACGTCGGGGCTCGACGCCGTCGGCTACGGCGCGATGGCGATCGAGGAGGGCGCCGCGGACGTGGTCATCGCGGGTGCGTCGGACGCACCGATCTCCCCGATCACGGTCGCCTGTTTCGACGCGATCAAGGCCACCAGCACCCGCAACGACGAGCCGGAGGCGGCGAGCCGGCCGTTCGACGCACTGCGCGACGGTTTCGTGCTCGGCGAGGGTGCGGCGGTCCTCGTGCTGGAGGACCTGGAGCGGGCCCGCCGGCGGGGTGCTCGGGTGTACTGCGAGGTCGCCGGGTTCGCGACCTTCGGCAACGCCCACCACATGACCGGGCTGACCACCGAGGGCATCGAGATGGCCAGGGCGATCACGACGGCGTTGCGGGCGGCGAAGGCGGCACCCGACGAGGTGGGCTACGTCAACGCGCACGGGTCGAGCACGAAGCAGAACGACCGGCACGAGACCGCGGCGGTGAAGCGGGGTCTGGGCGAGCACGCGTACCGGACGCCCATGAGCTCGATCAAGTCGATGATCGGGCACTCCCTCGGCGCGATCGGCAGCCTCGAACTCGTCGCGTGCGTGCTCGCGATCGACACCAGTGTCGTGCCGCCCACGGCGAACTACGAGCACCGCGACCCGGAGTGCGACCTGGACTACGTGCCGCGTGAGGCCCGCGAGCAGGGCGTCGACCTGGTGCTGAGCGTGGGCAGTGGGTTCGGGGGGTTCCAGTCGGCCGTGGTGCTGGACGCGGCGGGAAGGAGAGCGCGGTGACCGATGTGGTCATCACTGGACTCGGGGTGGTGGCTCCCACCGGTTCGAACACCGGCGACTTCTGGTGGTCCACCCTGGAGGGTGCGAGTGGTGTCGGGCGCATCAGCCGGTTCGACCCGAGCCGTTATCCCGTCCGGTACGCGGGGGAGGTCACCGGGTTCGATCCCTCACTCACCCTCGACCCGCGCATCGTGGTGCAGACGGACCTGTGGACGCAGTTCGCGCTGGAGGCCACCCGGCAGGCACTGGAGTCCGCCTCGCTCGACCCGCGAGCCTGCGACAGCTTCGACATCGGCGTCACCACGTCGGCCGGCTCCGGCGGCAACGCGTTCGGGCAGCGGGAGATCGAGGCGCTGTGGGCGCACGGGCCACGCCACGTCGGTCCGTACCAGTCCATCGCGTGGTTCTACGCCGCTTCCACCGGTCAGATCTCGATCGGTAACACGATGCGCGGCCCGTGTGCGGTGGTGAGCAGCGAGTCCGCTGGCGGGTTGGACGCCGTGGCTCACGGCCGCCGGGCCGTGCGGCGGGGCTGCCGCGTGCAGGTCTGCGGCGGCACGGAGGCCCCGGTGAGTCCGTACGCGCTCACCTGCCAGTTGCGCTCCGGCCTGCTCAGCGAGCGCGACTCCCCGGCGGCGTACCGGCCGTTCTCCCACGATGCCTCGGGTTACGTGCCCGGCGAGGGCGGTGCGGTGGTGGTGCTGGAGGACGCGGTACACGCCCGCGACCGGGGCGCGCGTGCGCTCTCGGTGGTGGCCGGGCACGCGGCGACCTTCACCGGATCGCAGTGGGCGGTGAACGACCGCGACTACTGGCGGCGCGCCACCGAGGCTCTCGCGGCCGCGATCCGGCTCGCGCTCGCGGACGCGCACGTTTCGCCCGAGGACATCGACGTCGTGTTCGCCGACGGCATGGCGGTGCCTTCGGCCGACCACACCGAGATCGCCGCCCTGCGGCGTGTCTTCGGACCCGCGTTCGACCGGGTTCCGGTGACGGCGCCCTCGGCGGGACTCGGCCGCGCGTACTCGGCGGCGGGCGCGTTCGCCGTGGCCGCCGCGACCCTGGCGCTGCGTGACGGCGTGGTCCCGCCGACTCCGGGGCTGGCCGGGGACGACGTCGCCGTGGCCGCCGACGTGGTCACCGGAACGCCCCGGCGAGGACCGTTGCGGCACGCGCTGGTGCTCGCGAGGGGCTTCGGTGGTTTCAGCTCCGCACTCGTACTCGCAGCGAGTGCGTAATCCGACGAACGGAGGACAACATGAGTGGTCCGGTCATCACGATGGAGGAACTCGGCGAGCTGCTGTCGTCGAGCAGTGGGGTGCGCGTCGACACGGCCGAGTTGACCGCGGCGACGACGTTCGACGACCTCGGTCTCGACTCGCTCGCACTCCTCGGCGTGATCACGGCGATCGAACGCAACCGCGGCGTGGCCCTCCCCGCCGAGGCGCAGGAGACGCGTTCGGTGCGGGAGTTCCTCACCATCCTCAACGACACCCTGCGGGAGGCGGCCTGACATGCCGGGACACACGGAGAACCAGGTCATCGTCCACGCGCCGATGGACCTCGTCTGGGACCGGACCAACGACGTCGCCGACTGGCCGAACCTGTTCACGGAGTACTCGAAGGCCGAGGTGCTGGAGGACACGGGTGACCGCGTCAGGTTCCGGCTGACCATGTTCCCCGACGAGCAGGGGCGGGTCTGGTCGTGGGTGTCCGAACGCGAACTCGATCCCGCGAACCGCACGGTCGTGGCGCGCAGGGTCGAGACCGGGCCGTTCGAGTACATGCGTATCCGCTGGACCTATCACGAGGTCGAAGGCGGTGTGCTCATGCGGTGGACCCAGGACTTCGCCATGAAACCGGACGCCCCGGTCGACGACGCGGCCATGACCGAGCGCATCAACGCCAACACGCCGATCCAGATGAACGCCATCAAACGGGTACTGGAGGCGGAAGCCGCCGCGCTCCCCGCGCCCGGCTCCGGAACACCGGCGTCGGAGGCACCATGAGCCGGACGTTGATCGTCGCGAGGATGGCCGAGGCCGACAGTGAGAAGGTCGCGGCGTTGTTCGCCGACTCGGACGCGGGCTCCCTGCCGCACCGGGTCGGCGTCCGCGCCCGGACCCTGTTCCGCTACCACGGCCTGTACTTCCACCTGATCGAATCGGACCACGACGTCGACCACAGGATCGAGAGCGTGCGCGGTGACCGTGACTTCCGCGAGCTCAGCGCCGCCCTGGACCCCTACATCCGGCCCTACGATCCGGACACGTGGCGTTCGCCCGCCGACGCGATGGCCACGGTGTTCTACCAGTGGCGGCGTGACGACTGACGCCGGTCGGCACGAGACCGCACCCGGTCCCGTGCCGTGCCGGTTCTCAGCGACCGGAGACCGGTACGTGCGCCGAGGCGTTCAACACTGGGTCGATGACCCAGCCGCGCTCCCGCAGCTCCGGTAGCACCGTGGCACTGCCGGGCAGTGCGGGCGGCGCGCCCCTGCCGTACACCCCGAGCCTCGCGGGACGCTCGTCGGTGCCGTAGCCCCACAGCTCCAGCGGGCCCTGGCAGGCGCTGCCGCGCTTGAGCAACACCGTGGAGCCTGCGGGCGGGTTCAGCTCCCGAAGCTGTCCGAGGCTGTTCAGCGGGGCCTTCGCCGTACCGGGCCCGGCGCGCTCGGCACCGCAGTCGACGTGGTACGTACTCGGCGGCGGAACCGGCTCCGTGGTCGAGGCGTACGCCGACACGGTGGCCAGGTGCACGGGACCGCGTGCCGACGTGACACGCACGCGCAACGCCTCGGTCGTCACCGGTTCCGGCAGAGCGAGGACACGTTTGTAGCCGACGGTTCCGGTGGTGGCGACCTGCCGCCAGGACCCGTCACCGGCCCGCACGTCGACGGCGACTTCGCGGACCTGCTGGCCGCCGTCGGCGATGTCCTCCCCGAACGAGAGCCGGTCCACGGTGGTGGGCCCGTCGAACACCACCTCGACCGGGGTGCCCGCGTCGACGACGTGCGAGGTCCTGCCGTCGCCGTCGGTGACCTCGGGGGCCGGGGCGCCCTGCACACGGACGTCCGCGCCGAGCGCGAGGTCCGCCGGCATGTCCTGCCGGAGCCGGGCGTTCCACTCCGCCAGCCGGGTGACGTCCGCCGCGGGCAGCCGGCCCGAGCGGTCCGGCGGGATGTTCAGCAGCAGCACCGAGTTGCGCCCCACGGAGCTGTAGTAGATGTCGCGGAGGTGCTCGACCGACTTCGGCTGCTGGTCGTCGTGGTGGAACCAGCCGGGCCGGATGGAGACGTCCACCTCGGCGGGCCACCACACCAGTTCGCTCGCGCCCTCCTCACCGGCGGCCACGAGTGCCCGGTCGGTGCCGATCTCCGGTGCCTGCCCGGACGGGACGACGTACTGGTTGCCCTTCTCCGTGGTGCCGACGGCTACCGTGCTCCACTCGTTCTCGCGGGCGAGCCCGTTCTCGTTGCCGACCCAGCGCACGTCCGGCCCGGTGACGGCGATGGTCGCCTCCGGCGCCAGTTTCCGGATGAGGTCGTAGTAGGCGGCGAAGTCGTACTTCTCCCGGTCGGCGCCCGGGATGCCGCCGTCGGCGCCGTCGAACCACACCTCGTCGACGGGACCGTACTCGGTGAGCACCTCGTAGAGCTGGTTCAGGAAGTAGCCGCCGTAGTCGGTGGCGTCATAGGTGAAGGTGGGCAGGTCCTCGCCCGCCCGGTCGTCGCCCGGCACGAGCGTCGGGATCGTGCGTGGCGTCTTGGCCGAGCCGTTGGCGAACACGCCCTTGTGGTACTGGTTCCAGTCGGACGGGGAGAGGTAGACGCCGACCTTGAGCCCGTACCGGTGCGCCGAGTCCACGAACTCGCGGAGTACGTCACCCCCGCCGTCACGCCACGAGCTCGCCGCGACGTCGTGGTCCGTGTAACGCGACGGGTAGAGCACGAACCCGTCGTGGTGCTTGACGGTGAGGATCGCGTACCGGAAGCCGTTGTCCGCCAGTACGCGTGCCCACTGGTCGGTGTCCAGCTCGGCGGGCTGGAACAGCTCGGCATCCTCGTCGCCGTGCCCCCACTCGTTGCCGGTGAAGGTGTTCATTCCGAAGTGCAGGAACGCGGTGCGCTCGGCCTCCTGCCAGCTCACCTGCCGCTCGGTGGGGCGCAGTGACGACGCCTTCGACAGCAGCGAGGGCGCGCACTCGCCACTGGTGATCGCGACGCGGTCGGCCTCCTCCAGCGGGGGAGTCGTGCAGGGCAGTCGCCCGAGCCGAGCTTCACCGGTGTCACCGCCGCTGGTCACGGCCGTGCCGTAGACGGTGCCGCGGCCGCCCGCGCCGATGGTGAGATCGCCCCGGGACGCCGTGACCCCGCTGACGGTCATCACCTCGCCGAGGGGGTCGCCGCCTTCGTGCAGGCTGACGGTGCCGTCACCGTTGTCGTCGATGTCGCTGTGCAACACCAGGTGGTGGTACGGCACGCCGTCACGGGTGTCGGGCTCGCCGAGCTCGTACGTGGCGTTGTGGGCGCCGGCGACCAGGCGCACGGTCCGCTCGCCCGTGGCCTCGACGCGGACCGCGCCCCCGAGGTCGGCGACCGTCGACTCCGAGGCGAGCAGGTCGGGGCCGGTGACGACCTCCGTCAGCAGGGAGCGCGACAGCGGCTTCTCACCGAGCGGGGCGAGGGACCAGCGCACGGCGGAGTCCTCGCCGTCGAGCACCGCGGAGCCGGGTGAGGTCACCTGCCCACCGGTGACGGTGAGGGAGCCCTCGACGACCTCGCCGAGGCCGGCCCGGTAGGTCGTGCCGTCGAGCCCTCCGGAGAACGCCGTGCGAAGCATGGTGCGCGTCTCGCCCGGCACCTTCTGGTAGGCGAACATGTCCGGATCGAACGGGCCGGTCACGGTGGCGAACCGGGTCTTGCCGACGCTGCCCGCGAACCCGCGGCCGAGTGCGGCGGGATGCACGTCGTTGCCGATCCCGACGAGCTCGGACCGTCCGCCCGCGAGTGCGGCTCTGCCCCCGTCCGGTGCGACGGTCGGCAGTGGGGCGCCGTCGAGGTAGGCGAGCATCCGCGCCCCGTCGCCCTCGGGGAGGTAGGCGACCGACAGGACGTGCTGTTCACCGGGTGAGGGTGGCTCCGTGGTTCGGACGCGGCTCACCCACCGGCCGTCCACGAAGGTGTCGTAGCCGTAGCGCAGGGCACCGTCCTGGTACCGCACGCTCAGGTTGCCGCCCACGGCGAGGACGGTCGCGAGTGGAGCCTGAGTGTCGTCGGGCGTGAACACGATCTCGGCGACGAAACCCTCGTCGATCGTGGTGTCGCCGAGGGACAGCTCGGCCGGTTCGAACCCGGCGCCGTCGCGGCCGCCGCCGAGCGACAGGCCCCGGCCGGGTTCGAGTGTCTCCGAACCCGAGCGTCTGGTGAGGCTGCCGCCCATCGTCTCACCAGTGGCGGCGGTGTAGGAGTTACCGGAGGAGAACGAGCCGCTGTAGGCGACGTCGAGGTGGGTCCCGGGCTCGGCCGCGCCTGCCGGGGGAACGGTGACGGTGAGCAGGGAGAGGGCCGCGGCCAGGGCCACCGTGGCCCGTGTGCGGCGTCTGTGACGAGTCCCTGGTGAGAGTGGCATGAGCCCTCCTGGCAGCGGGATACATCCGATCCGTTGGGCTACTACACCATGGTCATGAGGGGTTGTCTAGACCTATTCTCCACTGTTTCGGCCTGTCGGAGCTGTTGACTGGTCGGCAATGAGGTCAATACATCCGATGTATCGATGAGGTTCGCTCGCCAGTGGTACGGCTTCTCGGTCTCCTCCGCCCGTCGTCGGTCGGGGAGGCGGGACGCTGCTCCGGACAGTTGAAATCTCGTTGAACGGTTACCTGTCAGTAGTGACAGGCTGTCGCGGATACGGCAGAGTGCGTCGCCGTGAGCGCACTCCCGCCCCGTGACAGCCGTTCCTCCCCGCCGCCCCGGGCTCCGCTGCCCCGACGCACCGTGCTGCGAGCCTCAGGCGCACTCGTGGCTGCGGGCGTCGGAGTGGCCGCCGCACCGGCGGCGCTGGCCGATGCCACTCCGTTCGCCCACGGCGTGGCATCGGGCGACCCACTGCCCGACGGCGTGCTGCTGTGGACCCGCGTGACCCCGACACCGCAGGCGCGGCCCGGTACGGGCGTCGGGCCCGACGTGGCCGTTCGGTGGGAGGTCTCCCTCGACGAGACGTTCACCGCCGTGGTCGCCGAGGGCGCCGCCCACACGGGGGCCCCTCGTGACCACACCGTGAAGGTCGACGTCACGGGTCTGGAACCGGCGACGTGGTACTGGTACCGCTTCCGGTACGGCGCGAGCGCCTCGCCCGTGGGCCGCACCCGTACCGCGCCCGCCATCGGTGCCGTCGTCGATCGGCTCCGCTTCGGCGTCGTGTCGTGCTCCAACTGGCAGGCCGGGCACTTCGCGGCCTACCGTCACCTCGCCGAACGCGACGACCTCGACCTCGTCGTCCACCTCGGCGACTACCTCTACGAGTACGGGGTGCCCTCCGACGGCAGTGCCGTCCGCCCGCACGACCCCGCCGTCGAGATGACGACGCTGGCGCACTACCGGCGCAGGCACGCCCAGTACAAGACCGACCCGTACCTGGCCGCCCTGCACGCGCGCGTGCCGTTCGTGGCGACCTGGGACGACCACGAGTCCGCCAACGACGCCTGGTCCGGCGGTGCGGAGAACCACACCGAGCCCGACGAGGGGACGTGGGAGCAGCGGCGCGCGGCCTCGCAGCAGGCGTACGCCGAGTGGATGCCCGTGCGGTACGAACCGGGCGGCCACCTCTATCGCAGGCTCACCTTCGGCAACCTCGCGGAACTGTCCATGCTGGACCTCCGTACCTACCGCAGCGAACAGGTGTCCCACCCGTTCGACCGCGGCATCCACGACCCCGAACGCACCATCGCCGGTGAGACACAGCTTCGGTGGCTCACCGACGGACTCGTCACCGCCACCGCGCAGTGGAAGCTCGTCGGCAACTCCGTCATGATCTCGCCGGTGCGGTTCCCCTCGACACTGTCCACCCGCGAGTTCCACGCCCTCGCCGAACTTCTCGGTCCCATCGAGGGTGTGCCGTACAACGTGGACCAGTGGGACGGATACACCTCAGACCGCGCGACGGTGTTCCGGGCACTGCGCGACCACGGTGTGCGCGACACGGTGTTCCTCACCGGGGACATCCACTCGGGCTGGGCGTGTGAGCTGCCCGCCGACCCGCTGACGTATCCGCTGAACCGCAACTCGGTGGGCACGGAACTGGTCTGCACCTCCGTCACGAGTGACAACCTCGACGACCTCCTCGGCGTGCCACCGAGAACGGCGTCGCTGGCCGTGGAATCGGCCATCCGGCTCGCCAACCCCCACGTCAGGTACCTGGACTTCGACTCGCACGGCTACTCGGTGCTGGAGGTGTCCCCGAGTGCCGTCCAGATGGACTGGTACACGCTGCACGACCGCACCGACCCGGCCAGCGAGGCCCGGCACTCCGTGTCCTACCGCGTGGCCGCAGGAACCCAGCGCGTGACCCGTACCCGGGAGGCCCTTCGATGAGCGACACCACCGGCGTGACCCGCCGTCACTTCCTGCGGGTGGCGACCGGCACCTCGGCCGCGGTGGTGCTGTCGAGCGCGGCAGCTCTGCCGGCTTTGGGAGCCGAGCGCGCCCCGCGTCCCCGCGTGTACGTGCTGGTGGTCGACGGGTTGAGGCCCGACGAGATCACCCCCGCGACCACACCGACCCTGTACCGGTTGCGGGAGGGGGGCACGGCGTTCCCCGTGGCCCGGTCGCTGCCGGTGATGGAGACGCTGCCCAACCACGTCATGATGATCACGGGGATGCGACCCGACCGCACCGGTGTCCCGGCCAACTCGATCCACGACCCGGAACTCGGCGAGGTGCGCACCCTCGACCGTGCCGACGACCTGCGGGCCCCGACAGTGCTGGAGCGCCTGGCCGAACACGGGCTCACCACGGCCAGCGTGCTGAGCAAGGAGTACCTGTACGGCATCGTGGGGGAGCGGGCGACGGTGCGCTGGGAGCCGTTCCCCGTCATCCCGATCAGCGACCACGCACCCGACCTGGCGACCCTCACCGCGCTCACGGCCACGGTGGCGGAGACCGACCCGGATTTCGCCTTCGTCAACCTCGGTGACGTGGACCGCGTGGGACACGTCGACCTCACCGGGACCACGCTGCGTGCCGCCCGCACGGCCGCGCTGATGTCCACCGACAACCTCGTGGAGGGTTTCACGGCGTTCCTGCGACGTACCGGCCGCTGGGAGTCCAGCGTGCTCGTCGTCCTCGCCGACCACTCGATGGACTGGTCGATGCCGCACCGGGTGGTGTCGTTGAGCCCCGGCATGGAGGACGACCCGATGCTGGCGGGTCGCGTGGCGATCGCCCAGAACGGCGGGGCGAACCTGCTGACGTTCACCGGACCGGACGCGGAACGCGCCGACGCGGTGACGCGGATGCGGCGCGTGGCGCAGGGCACCGACGGCGTGTTGTCGGTGCACACGCCCGAGGAGTTGCGGCTCGGCCCGCGCGCGGGCGACCTCGTGGTCTACTGCCGGGCGGGGTGGCGGTTCACCGACCCGGACCTGTGGTCGAACCCGATCCCGGGCAACCACGGGCATCCGGCCACCGAGCCGATCCCGTTCTTCGTCACGGGCGGGCATCCGGCCGTACGGGCAGGCCACGTGTCCTCGGTGGCGGCGACCACGGCCGACGTCGCCCCCACCGTCGGTGCCCTGTTCGGCCTGTCCGAGCCGGACGGCGGCTACGACGGCACCGCCCGCCTGGAAGCGTTCACGGCTCTCCCCGCGCGGGTGGGAGCGAACCGTCCCACCGTGTCCACGGTCTGAGCGTGGAGACGTCCATGCCGATCGCCGTGCGCCGAGCCCAGCTCCTCTCCACCGACCAGGCCACCACCTACGCCGACTGGTTCACCGGTCTGGGCGCACCGGTGCAGGTGCGGCTCCTGCACGCCGTGGCCACCAGCCCGCACGGCCTCACCGTGGGAGCGCTCACCGAGATCCTGGGAACCAGCCGGTCCACCACTTCGCGCCACGTCCGTAAGCTCGCAGACCTCGGCCTCGTTCGTATCGGCAAGCGCGGCACCACCAGCGTCGTCACCGTCGACGAAGCCTGCTGCTCGAGACTGCCGCACGCCGCCGACGCCGTCCTGGGTCTGCTCGGATCCCAGTCTCCCCGCTCCGGCAACCCGCCCCCTGACATCACCGTCCGCGCACTGCGGCCCGAGGACTGGACGGCCGTCCGGCGCATCTACCGCGAGGGCATCGCCACCGGCCTCGCCACCTTCGAGACCAGCGTGCCGAGTCGCGCGACCCTCGACGCGACCTGGCTTCCCGACCAACGCTGGGTCGCCGAGATCGACGGCACCGTCGTCGGCTGGACCGCCGCCAGCCCCGCTTCGCCCCGGGACTGTTACTCCGGCGCCGCCGAAACCTCCGTCTACGTCGACGAGGCCCATCGTGGCCGCGGCGTCGGTAAAGCACTGCTGCACAAACAGGTCACCGCCGCCGACGCCGCCGGCCTGTGGACACTGCAGAGCTCCGTCTTCACCGACAACCGCGCCAGCATCGCGCTGCACCACGCGGCCGGCTACCGCACCGTCGGCATCCGCGAACGCATCGGCCGGCTCGGTGGCGCCTGGCATGACACCGTCCTCCTCGAACGCCGATCACGCGTCCACTAGAACGGACGTCGGCGGCGAACGGACGGGAAAGGTCTCGACCCCTATATCACCCACCCCGCAGGACTGCTCCAGTGTGATGGCGATGCTCCCCGGTCGGTTGGCACTCCGTCATCGACCGAGCAGATCCTCTGTGGGCGTGAGTAGGGCCGAATGCAGCGGCTCCGTCCTCGTGGCAGGAGCACGGCCGAAACGGCGCTTTCGTCGTGTATGAACCTGGAGGCGCGGGTCGGCCCTGCCAGGGGCGCGGTCGCTGCACGGGCGGGCGGATGTTGTCCGCGACCGAGGAGAGCGGGTTTTCGCACCGGTTCGCGGGCCGATCGGGCGCATAACCGGGACGCGGACAGGCCGGGCATGCCAGGCTGGCCCACATGTCTTCCGTCCCCGAAGGTTCGGCCGGGCCCGCCGACGGGCCCCTGGCCAACGACTACGACACCTTCGCCGAGGCGTACACGGTGGAGAACGAGGACAGCCTCATCAACGCCTACTACGCGCGACCCGCGATCATGGACCTGGCCGGGGAGGTGGCCGGTCGGCGGATTCTCGACGTCGGCTGCGGTTCCGGTCCCCTGTTCGCCGCGCTGCGTGAGCGGGGCGCCATCGTGGCCGGCTTCGACTCCAGCGCGAAGATGGTGGAGTTGGCCCGGCGAAGGCTCGGTGCCGACGCGGACCTGCGGGTCGCCGATCTGGGCAGGCCGCTGCCGTTTCCCGGCGGCGCGTTCGACGACGTCGTCGCGTCCCTGGTGCTGCACTACCTGCGGGACTGGACCGCACCGCTGGCCGAGTTGCGGCGTGTGCTGCGACCCGGCGGCCGACTGATCGCCTCCGTCAACCACCCCTTCGTCTTCAAGCTGGTCCATCCCGACGCCGACTACTTCGCGACCTGCCAGTGGTCCGAGGAGTACACCTTCAACGGCCAGAACGCCGTGCTCACCTACTGGCACCGGCCGCTGCACGCGATGACCGACGCCTTCAGCGCCGCCGGGTTCCGCACCGCCGTCGTCAGCGAACCACTCCCAGCGCCGGGCGCCCACGAGCGGTTTCCCGACGAACTCGCGGCCAAGCCGGCCTTCCTGTGCTTCCTGTTCTTCGTCCTGGAGGCCGTCTGACTGCTGCGCGAAGCCTCCTGAGGCGACTGCGGTAGGACCAGGAGTTTGTTCGGGCTCCCGCTCACCTGGCCTCAGTGTGTGAATTTGAGCAGCTCCGCGGAGCAGGATCAAGACATTCGGGCCGGTCCGGGCGGCACTCGCAAGCCGTCCACCGGGGACGGCAGGTCCTCAGCGCACGGCCAGAGAGGGGTTTTCAGACCCTGCCTCCGCACGCGCGTCCGCGGTCCGTGTACGGGAGTGCGGACACGCGTGCGAGCGGGTCAGGCTGCCGCGACGTCGGCGGTGAGCCTGCCGAGCACCTTGTGCAGGCTCTCGATCACCTCGGTGTCGTTCTCGGGGTGTGTCTCGGCGAAGCGGTTCAGCGAACCGGGGATGGCGAGGGGCTCCTCGTCGACGACCTTGGCTCCCGCGATGCCCAAGGCCTTGCGGATCTCCTCCTGCGCCCACACGCCGCCGTACTGCCCGAGTGCGGTGCCGACCACGGCGGTCGGCTTGCCCTGGAGAGCGCCCGCGCCGTACGGGCGGGAGAGCCAGTCGATCGCGTTCTTCAACACGGCGGGCATCGTGCCGTTGTACTCGGGCGAGAACAGCAGTACCGCGTCGACACCGGAGACGGCGGTACGCAACCGGTTCGCGGGCTCGGGCGCGCCTGACTCGGTGTCGAGGTCCTCGTTGTAGAACGGCACCTCGGCGAGCGCGTCGTAGATCTCGACGGACACACCGTCGGGCGCGTGCCTGACCGCTGCTTCGGCCAACTGCCGGTTGTGTGAGCCCGCCCGGAGGCTGCCGACGAGCGCGAGAACGCGGATGGACATCGAAACTCCTGCCTGCTGGAAACGCTGGGGACGTGGCGGCGGCCCTGCGTCGTCACCGCCGTCATAAAAACGGACCGTAGTCCGTTTCGGGTTTAACACCGATCGTCGACAGTGGTCAACAGGACGTGGCCCGGGTTACGCTGCGGGCGTGTCCCGACCGTCCCCGTCGCCGAACGCCGCGCCCGAGCGTGCCCCGGACGTCCTGCCACTCGTGCCGATCCACGACCACGGACGGCAGCGCGCCGACGCCGTCCGTAACCGGGCCCGGGTCCTCGACGCCGCCATGCGCGTCGCCGCGCGCCACGGTGCGGGCAACCTCACGATGGACGCCGTCGCGGCGGAGGCGTCGGTCGGCAAGGGCACGGTGTTCCGCCACTTCGGCGACCGCACCGGCCTGCTGACCGCGTTACTCGACCGGGCCGAACGCGCGTTGCAGGAGGGTTTCCTGAGCGGTCCGCCTCCGCTGGGGCCGGGCGCCGAACCCCGCCTGCGGTTGACGGCGTTCGGCTCGGCGGTGTTGCGCCACGAGCAGGAGCACCTGGATCTCTACATCGCCGCGGTGACGGATCCCCACCGGCGGTTCACCGTCCCGGCCCACCACGTCCGACACACGCACGTGGCCATGCTCGTCCGGCAACTCGACCCGTGCGTCGACGCCGAGCTGTTGGCCCACACCCTGCTCGGTTTCCTCGACACCGCGTTGACGAACCACTTGCTCCGCCTGCGCGGGATGGACCTGCCCCGGTTGGAGGCCGGGTGGGCGGACCTCGTCACCCGGCTGTGTCCCTGACTGTCCCCGACTGTCCCTGGCTGTCCCTGACCACCGCCGTGTCCGCAGCTCCCGTACGCGTGTCCGCAGTTCCTGCACAGGTGTTCCCGCCGTGTGCTGCGAAGGCGTGTGCACAGACTGCGGACACGTGTGCACAGACTGCGGACACGGTGTTCAGGTCACGTCTCGGGCGAGTACGCGGACCTCGGCGAGGTTGAGTTCGCGCGGTTCGGGCGAGGACAGCCAGATGCGCACGTAGCGGCCCGTGGCGGGGAACTCGACGGTCGTCGGCCTGCCCGCCTGCTCGGTCTCGTGGTGCGCGACCACGTTCTCGTCGCGCAGAG
This sequence comes from Saccharomonospora cyanea NA-134, assembly GCF_000244975.1. Classification (NCBI taxonomy): domain Bacteria; kingdom Bacillati; phylum Actinomycetota; class Actinomycetes; order Pseudonocardiales; family Pseudonocardiaceae; genus Saccharomonospora; species Saccharomonospora cyanea. Next base: position 2,466,840 of record NZ_CM001440.1, read on the forward strand.
CCTCGTCGAGCGAGTCCGCGAACGGCCGGTCGGACACCAGAACGTGGTAGTCCCGTACCCGGTCGGCGCAGCAGTCGACCCGGTTGTAGATCTCGATCCGTTCCACCGCGACGGACCGGCCGAGGTCGACCTGCCACCACGGCTGCGCTTCCGAGCCCGACGTCGTGGAGAAGTTGTTCACGTCGCCGTCGACCGACTTCGCCGCCGCGTAGACGGGCGCCCAGTCGGAGATCTGCGTGGCGGCGCCGTCGCGCGCCACGTTGCGCAGCGGCGGCAGCCCGAGGTAGGCGTCGTGCTCGGCCTCCACCCGCTCCAGGAAGGCGTCGACGACGCCGTCACCGATCCGCACCGGTCCCTCGACGCGGTTCTCGCCCGGCACCGAGCGGATCGCGCCCGCGTCGTCGGCGAACGCGCGCATCCGCTGCCGGGCCTGCTCCGCCCCGGCGGCGTCGTCGTCGGCGACGGCCTCCAGCAGCCGGGCGGCTTCCCGCATCGCCCGCCCCCACAGTGCCGTGGCGTCGAGCCAGTTCGCCGCGTCGTCGAGGAACGCCTCGTCACGCACGGTGGCCCGGATCGTCGCCGGTGCCGTCGCCACGCCCTCGGCCAGCGCGCGCAGGTCGCGCAGCGCACCGGGGTCACCGTCGTCGTAGGCGGCCCAGAAGGTGTCGAGCTGCCGGCTCAGCCGCGGCGCCTGCCGCTGCCAGGGCTCGGAACCGAACGTCGGCGCGAGGTGGTTGAGGTCGGTGAACACCGACAGCGCCGCGACGCCCTGGGGGTCGTCGCCCGTCAGGTACGCGGCGGCCTGCCGCGCACTGCGGTCGCGGTCGTAGTCGTGGTCGTTCCAGGCGAAGTCGGCCACGGTGAACAACGCGATCTTGCTGGCGGCGGCCTGGTTCATCGGGTTGGAGACCACACCCGACAGTGCCCGCGACAGCCCGGGCTCCCGCTTGTCGTAGGGCGCGAGCAGCAGCCTTCCCGCGGACTGCCCGAAGTCGTTGACCGGGTAGTTGTCCCACAGGAACACGTTGCGGCCGAACAGCGCGGAGGCCTGCTCCGCCTGCCCGACGGCGATGCTCGCGGGCACGACGTCCGGCCCGGTCCACATGACGACCACCGCCGGATCCAGTTCCTCGCGCAGCACTCGCTTGTACTCGGTGTCGTTCAGGTCCCCGTACTCGGTGGGAACGGTCTGGAGCGGACGAACACCCTGGTGCCGTTCCACGAACCCGTCCTGCACGCCGTTCAACAGGTCCGCCTGCGCCGTCGCGGCCGCCGCCCGGCCCGGCTCGCCGTAGGTCTCGCGGTCGGCCTCGCAGTTCCACGTCGTGTAGTCGATGTCGTCGAGCGGGATCGAGAAGCTACGCACCCCGAGCCGGTACAGGGCTTCGAGCTTCGCCGTCAGTGCCGCGCGGTCCTGGTCGCTGGAGTAGCAGATGGACGTTCCGGGGGAGAGCGCGAACGTGAACCGTACGTGGTGGTCCCCCCGCCTGCCGCACCAGCTCCCCGAGTTCGGCGAGCTTGTCGGCGGGGTAGGGCTCGCGCCAGCGGTCGCGGTGGTACGGGTCGTCCTTCGGAGCGTAGACGTAGGTGTTGAACTTGACGTCGCCGTAGAACGCGAGCTGGTCGAGGCGCTCGGTGTGGGTCCACGGTGAGCCGTAGAAGCCCTCGATGGTGCCGCGCAGCGGCATGGCGGGAAAGTCGGAGACGCTCACGCCCGCCACACGCACGCCGCCGTCGTCGCTGGGCGCGAGCAGTTGCCGGAACGTCTGCACGGCGTAGTACTGCCCGGCGGGATCGACACCCCCGATCGCCACGGTGCCGAGCGCGTGCCCGGAGTCGTCGACGCGCAGCGCGTAGCCCTCCGCGGCCTCGGGCACCTCGGTGTCACCGAGCGCGGACGCCACGTCGGGGCGTTCCGCGGATCCCAGACGGATGGTCAGCGGGGCACGTCCGGGGCGGTCGGCGTCGCGCACCCGGACCCGGTCCACACCGCGGTCGTGCAACACGTCGCGGAGCAGTTCCAGTGCCGCGGCGTCGGTGTCGTCGTCCACGACGACGTCCACCCGCCCCGGAACGACCACGTCGTCGCCCGAGCGGACGAGGTGGTGGGGCGTGGGGGAGACCACTGGCGTCGCGCCTGACGGCGAAACCGCCGGCTCGTGGGCGGCCACCGGTGTGACGCCCGCAGCGCCCACAATGGTCACACTGGCCAAAGCCGACAGCGCGGCCAGCCGGGTACCGAAGCGTGCCATGCGACCACCTCGCCGTGATCTCCGATTGGTCCAGACGAATCTCGGGGATCATGGGGGGTGAAGTCAAGCCCGTCCCGGGGGTCGGCGTCAGTCGGTCGGCAGCAGCACGACCCCGTCGTCGTCGGCGTGGAGCACGTCACCGGGGGTGAACGTGACCCCGCCGAACCCCACGGGGACGTCGACCGCTCCGCGGCCCGCCTTCGAACTCTTACGCGGATTGGTGCCCAGTGCTTTGATCCCGATCGGCAGCCCGGCGAGAGTGGCACTGTCGCGCACGGCGCCGTTGATGACGAGGCCCGCCCAGCCGTTCTCGACCGCCGAGGCGGCGATGAGGTCCCCGGTGAGCGCGGTGTGCACGGAACCGCCGCCGTCCACCACCAGCACGCAGCCCTCGCCGGGCGTGCGCAGCAGCTCCCGCACCAGTCCGTTGTCCTCGTGGCACGAGACCGTGCGGACGCGCCCGCAGAAGGCACGGTGTCCGCCGAACTGCCGGAACTGGGTGTCGCACACCCGGAGCCGGTCTCCGTGCTCGTCGACGAGGTCGGCGGTGGGCAGTGGCGTGGTCGCGTCGGTCACCGGGAGCCTTTCGTCGTGCGGTCGCGAGTGCGCTCATCCTGCCCCAGCGGAAGCGGCGGGCACGAGTGGGACGGCCAGTGCACGTGACCAACATCTCGACGTGCCGGCACTTCACTCGTCGTCAGATGACGGTGAGTGATGGTGCGGGGTGGCCGCCAGGTCATGACGGCCACCCCGCGGCAGCTCGGTCCCCGTACCCGCCCTCGCCGTCCGGGACCAACACGATGGTGATGCGATGTGCGCGTTGCGCGGTCACCTGTGCGCGCTGCTGGGCCTGCGCTGTCATGGGAGAGTCGAACTCCCGCACCGCCCTCGGCGCACCAGGCAGCCGGAGGAACCGCCGGCCTCGGTGTCGTGTTCGCTTCCCGGACGACTACCTGCTGCCGGTCTCAGTCCGCCAACTCGGCCTCCCAGTTCACGCGCTGGACGGCGAGGTCGACCTCGCGGATCTCCCGGGCCACCCGGTCGGCCTGCTCGCGGAGTTCGCGTACGTCGAGCGCGGAGACGTAGGGCAGCTCCGAGCGGAGCTGGCGGCCGTAGCCCTGGCCGTCCTTGCCCGCCGCGGCGTCGGCGGCGGCGGTGAGCAGACCGTGCCGGATCCGCAGCACGTCCCGGCGCGCCAGGGCGTCGGTCACCGTGCCGGTGCCCAGCCGGGTGCTCGCGTTGGTGCGGTTGATGCGGCGGATCAGATCCTCCAGCTCCGCGCACGCCTCGACGGCTTCGGCCAGCAGGGCGGACGCGTCCTCGGTCGGAGGTTCACCCTCCTGATAGCGGGCGTTGTTCGCGATCCGGCGCTGGAGCTGCTGAACACGTCGTTGCGTGTCCGCGCGGGCGGCCAGGGCCTCGGCCAGCTTCATCGTCGTGCCCCCTTACGAATGTCCGACCGGGACACCCTGACACGGGAACGGGCTGCCGCGCACACGGTTTCTCCGAACTCGTCGTCAGCGCGTCCTCAGTGCAGGACGGGTGCCCGTTCCGCCGGGAGTAACCGCGGGTGGTTCGGGGTCGGCCATTCCACCAGGAGGAGTGTGGCGTCGTCGTGCAGCTGGCCCCTCTGGTGGTCGAGCACGGCGTGGGCGACCCTGCGCAGCGTCTCGGGGGCGGGGAAGCCCGCGGCGTTGTGGCGCTCGACGAGGTCGATCAGCCGTCGGAGTCCGAAGTGCTCACCGCGGTCGTTGCGGGCTTCGGTCACCCCGTCGGTGTACAGCAGCAGGCGATCCCCGGGCTCCAGCCGTTCGGTGGCCGGTGGCGGTGAGGGGTTGGCGGTGTCGAGGTGCTGGAGGCCGAGGGGCAGGCGCCGCCCGTGCGCGAGTTGCTTGGCCATCCGCCCGCTGCGCAGCAGCACGGGTGGTGGATGACCCGCGTTGAGGTAGGTCAACACTCCGGTCGTGAAGTCGAGCTCCATGAGCAGGGCCGTGGCGAACCGGCTGTGCGAGGTGTTCGCGCGCACGACGTGGTCGGCGCGGTCGGCGATCTCCGGCAGCTCACAGCCCCCGCGACGCGCATGGCGGGTCGCCGCCAACGCCGTCGAGCACACCAGTCCCGCCTGGAGGTCGTGACCCGTCGCGTCGAACACGGCCACGTAGCCGCGCTGCTCGCCCGAGTCGTAGTCGTAGCCGTCACCTCCGGCTTCGTCGTAGTACTCCACCACGGCGCTCACGGTCATGTTCGCGTTGGCGAGCGTCTGCGGCGGGAGGAGCTGCCACAGCAGTTCGGCCGACACCGACAGCGGCTTGGGCCTGCGGGTCCGGTGCAGCAGGTCGCTCTGTGAGAGTTTCGACATCACCGTCTGACCGAGCACGCCGGCCAGCGTCCAGCAGGATCCGCGCAGCTCGGGGTCGTCGGCGTCGGTGTCCTCCGGCAGCGCGAGGGACAGCATCCCGACCCGGTGGGCGCCGTCGAGTACCGGCACCCACAGCGTCGGGCGACCCGTCTGCCGGTCGCGTACGGCGTAGATCTCGACGAGCCGGAACGCGCGACCCGCGACGGTGGAGTCGATCGGAAGGGGGTCCCCACGGTGCGGGGGTAGGGGATGCAGGTGCCGCTGTGGCAGGTCCACGAGGTACAACCCGAGCTCGATGCCCAGCGATGCGGTGGCCTGGCCGGCGATCACCGCCAGGTCCTCGCCTCCCGTCAGGTGCGCACGGTCGATCACGTCGCTGATGACGGTGAACCATGTCCTGGGCACGTCTCCACGGTATGTGCTCCGGTCACGTCTCACCGGGTTCGCCGTTCCCCACCTCCCGCGCTCAGGTATATCCGGCGGCTGACCGGGGTATTCGGCCGCCCGTGGGAGGGGCTGCGACGTGACGCCGGACGCGCTCTCCCCGGCCGTGGTGCCCGTGTCGACCGGGAAGCAGGACTAGCGTGCTCATGGTCGCGGTGACCCTCGCGGTGGTCGGGGCGTTCCTCATCGCGGTCGGCTCCGCGCTGCAGGAACGGGTCGTGGTCGGCATGCGGTTCCTGGGCGGCCGGGGCGTTCGGTGGTTGCTGAGACTCGTGCGGCAACCCCGCTGGTTGCTCGGTGCCGCCTTCGCGGGAGCGGGTGTGGGCCTGCACGTGCTGGCGCTCAGCCACGGGCCCGTGAGTGTCGTCCAACCGGTCGGAACCAGCGGACTGCTGTTCGCGCTGATCGTCAAGGCGGTGCTGGACCACCGCAGGCTGCGCCCGTCCGAGGCGCTCGGCGGAGTGGCCATCGTGGCCGGGCTGGCCGGGTTGCTGTTCGCGCTGCCGCACGGCGGTAAGGACCCGAGCCTGCCGACGTCGATCGCGGTGTTGCTCGCCGCTGTCACGCTCGTTTCGGCGGGCGCGGCGGTGCTGGTCGCGTGGCTGGTGTACTCGGCCAGCGTGCGGGCCGGCACGCTGGCGTTCGCCGCGGGGATCACGTTCGGGGTCGGCTCGGCGCTGGTGAGCACGATCGGGCACCGGATGCTCACCGAGCCCGCCGCGATCTGGGACTGGCCCACCCTTCTGGTGGTCGTCCTGCTCTCGACCGGGGGACTCGCTCAGCAGCACGCGTACCGCATGCGGCGCTTCGCGCTCACATTCGCCATGCTGGAAATCGCGGACCCCGTCGCGGCCGCGACCGTCGGCGTGCTCGTGCTGGGTGAGCCCCTGCCCGGCACGGCGACGGCGGCGGCCTGGATGGGGCTGTCGGCCACCGTCATCGTGGTCGGCGTCGTCGTGCTCGCCCGCTCGTACCTCGTGAAAGCCACTGGACACACTGATCATGCGCGTGTTGATAGCGACCGACACCTACCCTCCTGACGTCAGCGGGAGCTCCTTCTTCGCGCATCGCCTCGCCACGGGGCTGGCCACGCGCGGGCACGACGTGCACGTGGTCTGTGCGTCCGAGACGGGGCCCCGCAAGACCGTGCGTGAGTCCGGTGTGTGCCTGCACCGGCTGCGCTCGGTACCGCTCGTCATCCACCCGAGCGTGCGGTTCGTGCCACCGCCCGGAGTCCCTGCGGTCCTGCGCAGACTCGTCGCGTCGGTGCGGCCGGACGTACTGCACACACAGGATCACTTCACCATCGGCCGTGCGGCCGTCCGCGCGGCCGCACGGCAGGACGTTCCCGTCGTGGCGACCAACCACTTCATGCCCGACAACCTGCTGCCCTACCTCCCGCGTCGCCTGCACCGGCCGGTGGCCGACGTGGCGTGGCGGGATTTCCGGCGCGTCTACGACCGCGCCGACCACGTCACCACGCCGACGAGGGCGGCGGCGAACCTGCTCGCCGCGAACGGTTTCGCGGGTTCCGTGGAACCCGTCTCGTGCGGTGTGGACACGGAGCGTTTCTCGCCGGACACGGCGCCGCCTCACGTCCACCGCCGAGCACTCGGGCTCCCCGACGTGCCCACGGTGGTCTACGTCGGCAGGCTCGACGCGGAGAAACGGCTCGACGAGCTGGTCCGCGCGTTGCCGAGGCTGTCGGTCGGTGACGCCCAGCTCGTGCTCGCGGGCACCGGCACGCGGCGCGCTGAACTCGAACTCCTCGCCGCGCGAGAGGGTGTCGAGCACCGCGTGCGGTTCCTCGGTTTCGTGCCCGACGAGCGGCTTCCGACGGTGTACCGGGCGGCGGACGTGTTCGCGATCCCGGGGGTGGCCGAGCTGCAGAGCATCGCGACGCTGGAAGCCATGGCCTGCGCGCTGCCGGTCGTCGCGGCCAACGCCGTCGCGCTACCGCACCTGGTGTCCCACGAGGACAACGGTTACCTCGTCGAGCCGGGGGACGTCGCCGGGCTGGCCGCCGCGCTCGACGCGATCCTCACCTCGGCCGACCTCCGGCGTCGTATGGGAGGGCTGAGCAGGACGATCGCCCTGACCCACGACGTGAACCGCACGCTGACGCGGTTCGAGGAGATCTACCACGCTGTCGCGAGCTCGCGATCGAATCAAGGTTGACGCTGCGGCGTGTCCTGGATCACACTGGAGTTGTGCATATCGAAACTCGATGCGCAATACGCAACAAGCGTACCCGCAGGGCTCACCTTGCGAGCGTGACCGAGATCGTCGACAGGGCGTGAATAGAGGTGCCCCATGGCCGAGGTCGTTCAGCCGTCCCTCACGCGGCAGTCCCCCGCCGTGTCGTCCGGAACCGGGGCCACCGTCGTACCGGAGCCGTCCATCCTGCTGTACCCACGACTGAGGAAGTCGCCCTACTTCTGGAAATCCCGTGCGCACGGGGCCGCGTGCTACAGCGTCTACAACCACACCTATCACCCACGGCACTACGGCGACCCCGTCGGGGAGTACTGGGCACTGCTGGAGGGCGTCACCCTGTGGGACGTCGGCGTCGAACGCCAACTGGAGATCACGGGCCCGGACGCGTTCGACTTCACCAACATGCTCGTACCCCGCGACCTCACGAAGTGTGACGTGGGGCAGTGCAAGTACGTGTTCGTCACCGCGCCCGACGGCGGCATCGTCAACGACCCCGTGCTGCTGAGGCTGGAGCCCGACCGCTTCTGGCTCTCACTGGCCGACAGTGACGTGGGGCTGTGGGCGATGGGACTCGCCCACGCGGGCGGCTGGGACGTGACGATCCGGGAGGCCGACGCCGCGCCGCTGCAGGTGCAGGGCCCCAAGGCGAAGGACGTGCTGAGCGACCTGTTCGGCGCGTCGATCCTGGACGTGCCGTACTACCGGCTGCGCGAGTACGACCTCGACGGCATGCGCGTCGTGGTCAGCCGCACCGGTTACTCCGGCGAGGTGGGCTACGAGATCTATCTTCTCGACGCCTCCCGCCACGCCGAGCGGCTGTGGGACCGCGTGTGGGAGGCGGGCAGGCCCTACGGGCTGCGGCCGATCGGCCCCTGCCACATCCGCCGCATCGAGGCGGGCATGCTGGCCTACGGCTGTGACATCACGCTCGACACCAACCCGCTCGAGGTGGGCTACGACTACCGCTGGATGGTCGACCTCGACCAGGAGGCCGACTTCGTCGGCAAGGAGGCGCTGCGCCGCGTGAGGGCGGAGGGCGTGCGCAGGCTCCTGGTGGGGCTGGAGATCGAGGGCACACCGCTGGGCAGCTACAACGACGGATCGATGGTCGAGCCGTTCGACGTGTTCGCGGGCGGAGCGCAGCCGGTGGGGGCGGTGACCAGCGCGTGTCACTCACCCCGGCTGGACGCCAACATCGGCCTGGCCATGGTGCCGGTGGAACTGAGCGGTGTGGGAACGCACGTCACCGTCGCGACCCCCACCGGCCGCCGGGAGGCGAGGGTGGTGGACAAGCCGTTCGTCGACCCCCGCAAGGAAACGCCGAAGCACTGAAAGCCGGGTGAGAGGTCGACGATGAGACGCCGCGACCACGCACGACGCCCCTTCGAGGTACCCGCTGCCCTCGCTCCCTGGCTGCCCGAGGCGCGGTTCGAGGTGCTGCCACTGCCTGGCGTGCTCGACCAGACGGCGCGGCTGGCCGAGGGCACGACGGTCACCGTCACCGCCTCGCCGTCGCGTGGCCTCGACGCGACGGTGGAGTTGTGCGAGAAGCTCGCCGCGCAGCGATTGCACGCGGTCGCCCACCTCGCCGCCCGGCAGCTCCACGACGCTGTCCACCTGCGCGACGTGCTCGACCGGCTCGCGGGTTCCGGTCTCGACGAGGTGTTCGTGATCGCCGGAGACGCGCGAACCCCGGTGGGCCCGTTCGGTGACGGCCTGTCACTGCTGCGGGCGATCGAGGAGTCGGGCCGCAGGCCGCGGCGCGTCGGCGTGCCGTGCTATCCCGAAGGGCACCCGACGATCCCGGAGGACGCCCTGTGGACCGCTCTCACGGCCAAGCAGTCCCACGCCGACTACGCGGTGAGCCAGCTGTGCTTCGACGCGACCGTCGTGTGCCGGTTCCTCCGTGCCGCACGTGAGCGAGGTGTGACGCTGCCGGTGCGGATCGGGCTGGCCGGTGTGGTGGACCCGGGAACCCTGCTGCGGATCGGCTCCCGGATCGGCGTCGGGGACTCCCTGTCGTTCTTGCGGAAGAACCGGTCGGTCCTCGCCGGACTCGCCCGGCCCAACCGCCACGACCCCGGCCGGTTCCTCACCGCGCTCGCCGGGGAGCTGGCCGGCGGTGACTGCGCGCCCGCCGGGCTGCACTTCTACACGTTCAACCGTGTCACCGCCACCGCCGAGTGGCTGGACGCGGTGCGTCCACCCCGCGCCGAGTGAGGAGCGAGCGGCTATGCCCACGAACCTGGAGATCTCCCGCAACACCGTCCGCAAACCGCTCGTCGACGTGGCGGCGGGCATGGGCATCGAGCCGCACCTCGTCGAGCCCTACGGGAACGCGGCCGCGAAGCTGTCGCTGGACACGGTGGCCGAACTGTCCGACCGGCCGAAGGCCCGGTACGTCGTCGTGTCGTCGCTGACGCCGACCCCTCTGGGCGAGGGAAAGACAACCACCACGGTCGGGCTCGGACAGGGCTTCGCCCATCTGGGCAAACGCGCCGTCATCGCCATCCGGCAGTCGTCGATGGGGCCGACGTTCGGCATCAAGGGTGGTGCGGCCGGTGGCGGCTACGCGCAGGTGGTCCCGATGGAGACCGTGAACCTGCACCTCACCGGCGACCTGCACGCGGTCACCAGCGCCCACAACCTGCTGGCGGCGATGCTCGACAACCACCTGCACAAGGGCAACGCGCTCGACATCGACCCGTACAGCATCACCTGGCGGCGGGTGCTCGACGTCAACGACCGGGACCTGCGCCAGATCGTCACCGGCCTCGGCGGCAGGCAGGACGGAATCCCGAGGCAGACCGGGTTCGACATCACCGCCGCGAGCGAGGTGATGGCGGTGCTGGCGTTGTGCTCGTCGCTTCCGGACCTGCGGCGCAGGCTCGGGCGGATCGTCGTCGGCTACGACCGGGCGGGTGCCCCGGTGACGGCGGAGCAGCTGCGGGCGGCGGGAGCGATGTGCGTGCAGTTGCGGGAAGCCGTCAAGCCCAACCTCATGCAGTCGGTCGAGCAGACCCCCGTGTTGATCCACTGTGGACCGTTCGGCAACATCGCGCACGGCAACTCGTCCGTGCTGGCGGATCTCATCGGTATCCGCTGCGGTGACTACCTCGTCACCGAGGCCGGTTTCGGGGCCGACATGGGGGCCGAACGGTTCTTCAACATCAAGTGCCGCGCGTCCGGTCTCGTTCCCGACGCCGCCGTCGTGGTGGTCACCGTCCGCGCGCTGAAAGCACACTCGGGCCGGTACCGCGTGGTGGCGGGCAAGCCCTTGCCCGAGGAGATGCTGCGGGAGAACCCCGACGACGTGTACGCGGGGGCGGCGAACCTGCGCAAGCAGCTCGCCAACATCCGCGCGCACGGGGTGACACCGGTGGTGGCGGTCAACGCCTTCGCGGACGACGCCGACAGTGAACACCAGGCGATCCTCGACATCGCGGACGAGGAGGGGGTTCGGGCGGCCGTCAGCACACACGTCGCGAAGGGCGGCAAGGGTGCGGCCGAACTGGCCGACGCGGTGGCCGCGGCCTGCGAGGAGGACGGTGGGTTCCGGTACCTGTATCCCGACGAGCTGCCGCTGGCGGACAAGATCGACGTGGTGGCGCGGCGCATGTACGGCGCCGACGGGATCGAACTCAGCCCCACCGCGCGAAGGCAGCTCGACACCTACACGCGGTGTGGTTTCGGCTCGCTGCCCGTGTGCATCGCCAAGACGCACCTGTCGCTGTCGGACGACCCGAGCCGCAAGGGCGCGCCCACGGGCTGGCGGCTTCCGGTGCGGGAGGTGCGGGCTTCCGTCGGGGCGGGGTTCGTCTACCCCGTCTGCGGGGAGATGCGCACGATGCCGGGCCTGTCGTCGCACCCGGCCGCGGAACGCATCGACATCGACGACGCCGGTCAGGTGGTGGGACTGGCGTGAGGGATGCCCGAGTGCGGGTGTCCCGCAGGAACACCGGGTGCGGGTGTCCCGCAGGAACACAGGAGGTGGCCATGAGTGAGCTTCCCGCCGAGGCCGACGTCGTCGTCATCGGAGCCGGGATCGTGGGCAACTCGGTGAGCTATCACCTCGCCGAGGCGGGCTGGCGGCGCATCGTCCTGCTCGACAAGGGACCGTTGCCGGACCCGGGCGGGTCCACGGGGCACGCGTCGAACTTCATCTTCCCCGTGGACCACTCGAAGGAGATCACCGCGCTCACGGTGGACTCGATGCGTCAGTACGAGAAGCTCGGCGTGCTCACCACGTGCGGTGGCTTGGAGCTCGCTCGCACTCCGGAACGGGTCGACGAGTTGCGGCGCCGGGTGGCGTCGGCTCGCGCGTACGGTGTGGCGGCGGAACTCGTCGACGCGGCGCGCGTGGGGGAGCTGGTGCCGTTCGTGGACACCGACCTCGTGCTCGCGGGTTTCTGGACTCCGTCGGTCGCGGTGGTGGACCCCGTCGAGGCCGGGGCGTCGCTGCGGGCGCAGGCGAGCGAGCTGGGAGCCCTCACCGTGGTGCCGAACACCGAGGTCACCGGCGTCCGGGTGGTGGACGGGCGGGTCCGTGGCGTCGAGACCGACGCCGGGGAGGTGGCCACCGACACGGTGGTGGTCGCGTGCGGCGTGTGGAGTCCGCACATCGCGGCGATGGCGGGAGCGCGCATCCCGCTGACTCCGGCCGTGCACCAGATGATCGACGTCGGACCGATCCCGGAGCTGGAGCGCACGCACACCGAGATCGCGTACCCGCTCGTGCGGGACATGGACGCGATGATGTACGAGCGGCAGAAGTGGGCGAACCTGGAGATCGGCTCCTACGCGCACCGGCCGATCCTGCACGATCCCGAGGAGATCCCCTCGATCGAGGCCGCGGCGCTGTCGCCGACGCAGCTGCCGTTCACTCAGGCCGACTTCGCCCCGCAGTTGGAGGACGCGCGCGCCCTGTTCGGGTCGATCCTCGACACCCCGCACGCCGAGGTCCGTCATGCCATCAACGGGTTGCTGTCGCTGACTCCGGACGGTGCGCCCGTACTGGGGGAGACCCCGGAGGTGCGGGGGCTGTGGTCGGCGGCCGCGGTGTGGATCAAGGAGGGCCCGGGCGTCGGGCGGATGCTCGCGCAGTGGATGACCCACGGCCGTACCGAGATCGACCTGCACGGCGCCGACATCGCCCGCTTCTACCCGCACCAGCGCACCAGGGCCGCCGTGCGCGCGCGAGCGGCGGAGGGGTTCAACAAGACCTACGGCATCGTGCACCCGAGGGAGCAGTGGGAGTCGGTCCGACCGCAGCGCGTCTCGCCGTTCCACGCGCGCGAGACCGACCTGGGCGCGGTGTTCTTCGAGGTCGGCGGGTGGGAGCGCCCGCAGTGGTACGACTCCAACGCGCCGCTGCTGGAGGAGTTCGGCGACCGGGTGCCGCGGCGCGAACACGAGTGGGACGCACGCTGGTGGTCGCCGACCGTCGAGGCCGAGCACCTGGCGATGCGCGAGCGTGGGGCGATGATCGACGTGTCGGCGTTCGCGCAGTTCGACGTCGCCGGGCCGGGGGCTCTCGACTACGTGCAACATCTCGTGGTCGCTCAGGTGGACCGGCCGGTCGGCTCGTTGGTCTACACACCAGTGCTGACGCCTGAGGGCGGGTTCCGCAGCGACCTGACGATCGTGCGGCTCGGGCAGCGACACTTCCGCGTCATCACCGGCGCGGCCGACGGCGCCCGGGACGCGTTCTGGTTCACCCGGCACCTGCCGGACGACGGTTCGGTGGTCCTCACCGACGTCACCTCGGCGGTGTGCACGCTGGGACTGTGGGGGCCGCGGGCCCAGGACGTCCTCACCGCCGCCACCGAGGACGACGTCTCGGACGCCGCGCTGCCGTTCGGACGGGCCAGACGGATCACCGTGGACACGGTGGACGTGCTGGCGCTGCGGGTGTCCTACGTGGGCGAGTTCGGGTGGGAGCTGCACGCGCCGTTCGAGTTCGGGCAGCGGCTGTGGGACGTCGTCGCGGAGGCGGGCGTGTCCGCCGGTGTCGTGCCCGCCGGCATCGGCGTGTACGGCACCACGGGCCGGCTGGAGAAGGGCTACCGCCTGATGGGTGCGGAGCTGGACGCCGAGCACGACCCCGTGGAGGCGGGGCTGGCGCTGCCGAAGGTGAAGTCCGCCGACTTCGTGGGCAAGGAGGCCTACCTGGCCGCGCGCGAGAGCGGACCCGCCGCCGTGCTCTGCACGCTCGGCATGGGCGCGCCGCACGAGCACGTGGACGCCGACGGCGTCGTGCGCTACCCCCAGGGTGGTGAGCCGGTCCTGACCACGGCAGGGGAGCGGATCGTCGATCGCCGCGGGCGGCCCTCGCAGGTGACGAGCGCCGGGCCGGCACCGTCGCTGGGCACGTACCTGCTGTTCGCCTACCTGCCGCGGGAACTCGCCGTCGAGGGCACGCGGCTGTCGGTCGAGTACCTCGGTGAGCGCTATCCGGCCACCGTGGCGCGCGTGGGCCGTAAGCCGCTGTTCGATCCCGACGACGCGCGGATGAAGGGTGGAGCGCGGTGAGCGATCAGGCCTGTGCGGAAGGGCTTACCGACTCGATGGTCGTTCGCTGCCGCGCGAGTCGTTCTGTATAACGACCTATACGCCGGAGCTCGGATGTCCGATCGGCGTACGGGAAGTGCGGACACGCGTACACAGACTGCGGACACGCGCTCAGGAAGTGCGGACACGCCCGCCGGGATGGTTCAGTAGTTCGCGGTTGTGTTGCGATGGGGTGACTCGGTGTGTGCCCTCGTCGAGTGAGAGGGCACACTGTGGGCGTACTACGGATGATCATGGCAGAGGAGCGTGTGTCCGATGTCGGCGAGCAATGCCGACCGGCTCGCTGAGTCGGTGAACAAGGTGTCGGTGGGCCGGGTGTACGACTACCTGCTCGGGGGTGTGCACAACTACGCGGTGGACCAGGCGTTCGCCGAGGAACAGCTGCGGCTGCTTCCCGACATCCGCGACTTCGCAGTGTCGAACAGGGCCTTTCTCGGACGTGCGGTGCGCTACGCCGTCGAGCAGGGCGTTCGCCAGTTCGTCGACATCGGGTCGGGGCTGCCGACACAGGGCAACGTGCACGAGGTCGCCGACGAGGTCGCGCCGGGCGAGTGCAGCGTCGTGTACATCGACAACGAGCCCATCGCCCAGGCGCACGCGGAGATCCTGCTCGAACGGACCGCGGACCCGGACCGCCACCGCGCCATCGACGCGGACTTCTTCGACGGTGCGCTGCTGTGGGAGCGGGTGCTCGAGACCGGGGTGATCGACGAGACGAAACCGATCGCGCTGCTCGCGGTGGCACTGCTGCACTTCATGCCGCCGGAGACCGAGCCGGGCCGCGTGCTCGCCTACTACCGCGATCGGCTGCCCGAGGGCAGTCTGCTGGCCCTGTCCCACATCCACGTCGACCCGTCGGACACCGAGACGCTGAAGGTGTCGAAGAAGCTGACCGAGTCGTACGCGAAGAAGACCAACAGCCCCGCGATGCCGCGCCCGCGCGAGGAGATCGCCTCGTTCTTCGACGGCCTGGAGATGGTGGAGCCGGGCCTGGTGTGGCTGCCGGAGTGGCGCCCCGCCGGGGAGGACCCGTACAGCGGTGAGCCCGCGCGCTCGCGCGGACTCGCGGGGGTGGGCAGGAAGCGATGACGCCGGAACCGGGGCCCGGCGCGGAAGTGCTGCGGTACGCGGCGTTCACCACCGACCCCGCCGGAGGTAACCCGGCGGGCGTGGTGTGCGAGGCGTCGGGACTGGACGACGCGGAGATGCTGGCCACCGCGGCCGAGGTCGGGTACTCGGAGACCGCCTTCATCACCGGCGGTGATCCCGAGCGGCGACGGTTCGACCTGCGCTACTTCAGCCCCAGGGCGGAGGTGGCGTTCTGCGGCCACGCCACCGTGGCCACCGCGGTGGAACTCGGCCGCAGACTCGGCCCGGGGCGGCTGGTGTTCACCACGAAGGCGGGTGAGGTCCCCGTGGACGTCACCACCGCCGACGCCGATGTTCCACGGGCCACGCTCACCAGCGTGGCCACGTCGTCGCGCCCGGCCGACGAGGCGGTGGTGGACGCCGCGCTGACGGCGTTGCACTGGTCGCGGGCCGACCTCGATCCGCGGTTCCCACCACACGTGTCCTTCGGTGGCAACGACCATCTCGTCCTGGCCGCCGCCTCGCGCGAACGGCTCGCCGACCTCGACTACGACTTCGACGCGCTCGGCGACCTCATGCGAGCCGAGGACTGGACCACCGTGCACCTGTTCTGCCCGGGCGCGCCCGGCGAGTTCCACGCCAGGAACCCGTTCCCGGTGGGCGGTGTGGTGGAGGACGCCGCCACCGGAGCGGCGGCCGCGGCGTTCGGCGGTTATCTGCGGCGGCTCGGCTACGTCACCGCGCCCGCGACCTACGTCGTCCACCAGGGGGAGGACATGGGACGGCCGAGTGAACTTCGGGTCGAGGTCGAGCCAGCCGATCCGAGAGTGCGGGTGAGCGGTCAGGCCGTCGTCATCCCGGCCTGACCGCTGTCCCCGGACCGCTCACGTGTCCTGCGGGTAGTACCGCAACTCGACCGAGTTGCCGTCCGGATCGCGCACGTAGATCGACTGGCCGGTGCCCCGGGCGCCGAATCGGGGCACCGGCCCCTCGTCGACGGTGAACACGCCGGACTCGATCACCTCCCGCCAGTCGAGTGGCGCGACGACGAGACACAGGTGGTCGACGTTGGACTCGCCGCGCGGCCCGTGCACGAGGTCGATGATGGTGTTCCGGTCGACCCGGGCCGACGGGAACGGAACCCGCCCGGCCCTCCATTCGTCCACCCTCACCGGTTCGAGACCGAGGACGTCGACGTAGAAGGCCAGTGAGCGCTCCACGTCGGCCACGTTGAGTACCAGGTGGTCGAACCCGGTCACTCGCACGACACTCATTTCGCCTCCAACGAGTAGGCCTGGCGGAGCCAGTCGGTGAACAGTGTGTGGTCGAGGTCGGAGGTGTCGCCGAGCTTCACGGACGCCATCGCGCGCGAACCGGCCCGCAGCCGTCCGGACCCGTCGGACACCTCCTTTCCCCGCCACAGCCCGAACGTCACGGACGAGGTGTGCGCCTTCACCAGGCACACGGGTCGGCGGCCCGGCCGCTCGCCGAGGCTCCAGGTCGGGTGGCCGTGCCAGAGCGCGCCGGTGGCCTCGGGCAGTGCGTCGTCGACGAGGGCGCACAGTTGTTCGGCGAGCTGCCGCAGCGGTGGTTGAAGCGAGGCCACGTAGTCGGCCACGGTGGTCATGGTTTCTCCTTCTTCCGGAAAGAGCCGGTGGTCTCAGGCGGGCTGGTGGTGCAGGTGCGCCACACTGGTGGTGAGCGGCACGAAGCCGGCGGCCCTCTGGGGCCGCATGGTCGGGAACTCCTTCGGGATCGCGGTGCTCACGACGTCAACGATGGTCCGTACCGCGGCCCGGACCAAGGCGTGATCGGGCTACGATCGTTGATCCTGAGTCAACGATGTGGGGTGACATGCTCGAACGGTACGAGCTCGAGACGTTCCTGACGCTCGCCGAGGAGCTGCACTTCGGCCGCACGGCGGAGCGGCTGCACGTCACCACGGGCCGGGTCAGCCACGTCGTCAAGGGACTGGAACGCAGGATCGGTGCGCCGTTGTTCGAGCGCACCAGCCGCCGGGTGCGGTTGACCGCGATCGGGGAACGCCTCGCCGACGACCTCCGGCCCCTGGTCGACGGCATCGAGGAGGCGGTGCGCCGGGCCACCGACGCGGGCCGGGGCGTGTCGGGGGAGCTGAAGGTCGCCTTCCTCGGGGAGTGGGGGGCGCCTGTGGTGAGCGCCGCGGCCGGTCTGTTCTCCCGGCGGCACCCCGACTGCACGGTCCGCGTGGTGGAGGTGCAGTTGTCCAACAGCAGGGCGAGTCTGCTCGACGGTTCGGTGGACCTGCTGCTGGCGTCGTACCCGTTCGACGGCATGGCATGTGGTCCGGCGCTGCTGACCGAACGCAGGCTGCTGGCGGTGTCGGCGAGCCATCCGCTCGCCCGCCACGAGTCCGTGTCACTGGAGGTGCTGGGCGATCACCCGGTGGTGCAGTACCCGGCCGTGACGTCGGCTGGGTTCAAACGCGACCGCACGCCGGAGCGGACACCGTCGGGGAGGCCGGTTCCCGTGGGCCCCGCGGGGGCGACGTTCTCCGAGATGCTGTCGCTCGTCGCGCTGGGCCATGGTGTCCTTCCGGTCGGCGAGGAAACCCGCCGCTACCACCCGCGGCCGGACCTCGTCTACGTGCCGTTCCACGACGCGCCGCCCATCGAACGCGGCTTCGTCTGGCTGGAGGCCAACACCATCGCGCGGGTGCGGGAGTTCGTGCGCGCCGCCACCGACGCCGTCCTGGGTGGGCAGTCGCCCGGGCGTGCGGCTCAGTCCGTCAGCGTGGCGAGGTAGGAGCTCAGCGCGTCGCGCACCGCCTCCGGCGGGTTCTGCTCGGGGTAGCGGCTGGCGTGGAGGGTGAGGCCGTCGACGTAGGCGTGCAACCTCGCGGCCGTGTTCTCCCACGACACGGGGTGCAGCGGTGCGAGGACGCTCTCCGGGCGGGTGCCGCCGTGCAGTTCGACCACCGCGAGGCGGAACACAGCGCGCGTGCCTTCCCAGGCCTGGCGGCGCAACGGGTCTCAACTTCACGGCGCCCGCGGCGGGGAGGGTGAGCGCGGGCTAGCGTCGCACCCCCGCAGTCGGGTCCGAGGGGTGGCTGGTCAGGCGCTCAGCGCCCTCACGCGGTTCGCCTGGACACTGCCCGGCCTGTTCCGGGTCGAGCTCTACATCGAGCCCTGGAACATCGCCTCCGTACGCACGGCCGAGTTCGCGGGCTACGAGCGGGAGGGACTGCTGCGCAGTCACCAGGAGATCGGCGGCAGGCGCGTGGACATGCTGCTGTACGCAGCGATCAGGCCGCCCACCCCGACGTGACCACCGACGGCACCGTGTCCGCAGCCGGTGCACGCGTGTTCGCACTTCCGGGACGGTGCTCGGCCGGGTTGAGGCCAGGTGCACCCGAACGGATCATTACCGGATGCAACCGAGCGGCTACAGTACAGCGGCGCTGTCGGCAGGGGGAGGTCCGGTGAGACGCGGTTCGACGAGGTGGGGTGCCGTCCCGGCGGCGGTGATGACGCTGGTGTCCACGCTGGTCGTCGTGCTGTCGCCCGTGGAGAGTGCCGCCGAGGGACGCGGCGAGCTGTCGTTGCGGGTGCTGTCGGGTCGCGCCGACATGGTCACCGCGGGCGACGCGCTGCTCCAGGCCACGGTCTCGAGAAGGCTGCCTCTGGCCGCCGTCACCGTGCACGTCAACGGAGTCGACGTCACCGACCGGTTCACCACGGACCAGCGGAGCAGGACCCTCACCGGCCGGGTGAACGGCCTGCGCGAGGGCCGCAACGACGTCGTGGTCTCCGTGCCCGGACGCGGGCGTCCGCGCAGCGAACTCACCCTCACCAACCACCCCGCCGAGGGGCCTGTCTTCTCCGGACCCCACCAGCAGCCGTTCGCCTGCGAGACCACGAAATTCCGCCTGCCGGTCGTCGGTGGCACACTCGGTGAGCCGATCGACGAGAACTGCTCGATCGAGACGAGGGTGGACTACTTCTACCGCACCACGGGCGGCTCCTTCGCCCCGTGGCCTGCGGCTGCCACCGAACACCCGGACGATCTCGCCATGACCACGACCTCCGAGGGCCAGCGCGTGCCCTACGTGGTCCGGATGGAGACCGGCACCCTCAACCGCGGCATCTACCAGACGACGGTGCTGCACGACCCGCTCACGGAACCCGAGCCCGGGCCCGCCGCGCGGCCGGAGGGCTGGAACGGCCGGGTGATCTACACGCTCGGCGGCGGCTGCGTCAACGGCTGGTACCGGCAGGGAAACACCACCGGTGGGGTCACCGACGACTTCATGCTCAGCCGCGGCTACGGCGTCATGTCGTCGTCGCTCAACGTCTACGGCGCCAACTGCGCGGACGTCACGGCGGCGGAGACGGCGATGATGGTGAAGGAACGCTTCGTCGAACGCCACGGCCCGATCGAGCACACCATCGGATACGGGTGTTCGGGAGGTGCCTACCAGGCGCATCAGATCGTCGACAACTACCCGGGCATCTTCGACGGCATCATCGTGGGCTGCTCGTTCCCCGAGGTGGGCTTCGGCACGGTCAACTTCATCACGGACGCCTGGCTGTTGCACGAGTACTTCACCAGGACCGACCTCGACTGGTCCGGGGAGCAGAAGCGCGCGGTCACGGGCTTCCTGCGGTACGAGACGGCTCCCAACGTGGCCGTCGGCGCCCGCCGCATCTCCCCGACGGCGTACTGCGACATGGTGCCCGCCGACCAGCGGTACCACCCGGAGACCAACCCGGACGGCGTGCGCTGTGGGGTGTACGACCACGCGGTCAACGTGTACGGCCGCGACCCGGAGACCGGGTTCGCGCGCCGGCCGCTCGACAACGTGGGCATCCAGTACGGTCTGGAGGCGCTCAACGACGGCACCATCACGGTGGATGCGTTCCTCGACCTGAACGCGAACGTCGGTGGTTTCGACCACGACGCCAACCTCGTGCCGCAGCGTACGAAGGGCGACCGTGAGGCCATCCGCGTCGCCTACCGGACCGGGCGGCTCACCAACGGCGGCGGTGGGCTCGCCACGGTTCCGATCATCGACTACCGCGCGTACACCGACGACAGTCCGAACGGCGACATTCACGTGCGCTACCACACCTTCTCGATGCGGGAACGGTTGCGTGAGGCCAACGGTTCGGCGGCCAACCAGGTCAGTCTGCTGGAGGACAACCGCTACGGCGGGTTCAGTACGCGCAGTCCTCTCCTGCGCAGTGCCATCGTCAACATGGACCGGTGGTTGACCAATCTGGACAGGTCAGGTGCGGCTCCCTTCGACATCGACGACATCGCCGAAGCGAAACCCGCGGCACTGCGGGAGGGCTGCCACTCCCGTGACGAGGAGCCCGTCTTCGTGGCACAGCCCTTGGACCGCGATCCGGCGAGCGAGTGCGAGCAGTGGTACCCGTCGGCGTCCTTCCCCCGTGAGGTCGCGGGGGAGAGCGTGACGGCCGACATCATCAAGTGCAGTCTCAAACCGGTGGATCCGGCGGACTACGACGTCGCTTTCACCGACGAGCAGTGGCAGCGGTTGCGAGCCACCTTCGCCGACGGCGTGTGCGACTACTCCCGGCCGGGTGTGGAGCAGCAGGGCCTGGTGGACACGTGGCTTCGGTACCCGGTGGTGGGGGTGGCGCAGGAGACGCAGGCGGCGCCTCAGAGCACGGACTGGTAGATCCGTGCGTAGCGGTCGGCCATCATGTCGACGTCGAAGCGCAGTTCGGCCTCCCTGCGGCAGTCGTGCGGGGAGAGCTCGCCGACGCGGCCGATGGCCCGGGCCAGGCTCTCGACGTCGTCACACACGTATCCGGTGCGGCCGTGGGTGACGACCTCGGGCACCGAGCCCCGGCGGAAGCCGACCACCGGTGTTCCGCACGCCATGGCCTCGACCATGACGATGCCGAAGGGTTCCTCCCAGCAGACGGGGAAGACGAGACAGCGGGCGTCCTGGAGCAGTTCCACCTTGCGGGCGCGGTCGGCTTCGCCGAGCCATTCCACACCCTCGCCGAGTAGCGGAGCGATCTCGCGGTCGAAGTACGCCTTCTCCTCGGGTTCGCGGCACTTCGCGGCGATCTTGAGGTGGATACCGGCGCGCCGGGCGGCGGCGATGGCCTGGGGGATGCCCTTCTCCGAGCACGCCCGGCCGAGGAACAGGGCGTAGTCGTCCTTGTCCTCGCGGAAGGGGAACCGTTCGACGCGCACGGCGTTGTGGACGGTGCCGATCCAGTTGAGGTCGGGGGAGAGCCGTCGCTGGGCGTCGGAGACGGCGACGAGCTGCACGCTGTCGCCCAGCCCCCGGTAGTACCGGCCCATCTCGCCGTTCACGGGCCCGTGGGCTGTGAGAACGGTCGGCATGGTGCGGCCGCGTGCCATGAGCGGGCCCGCGAGGCTGTGGTCGTGCACGACATCGGGGTCGATCTTCTCGATGATGTCGGTCAGCTCCGCGGCGTGGGTCACCTCGGGAAGCACCTGGCCGAGCCGGTCCTCGTTCGGTCGGTCGTACGTCGGCACGAAGTCGGCGGGTGTTCCGTTGCGGCCGACGCCGACGAGCGTGATGTCCAGTCCTCGCAAGGTGAGCTGTTCGATGAGATCGCTGGCCATGGCTTCGATGCCGCCGTAGGCGGTGGGGGGAAGTTCGAACCACGGGGGAGCGATCATGGCGATTCTGGGTTGCCTCATGTTGGCCCCAATTCCCGTGGGGCGGTGGGGTAAACGACGAGGTCCCGAACGTCCTTCTACCTAATGAACCAATTCGATCCCCGAAGGCAGGTGTCCGACGCGGACGTCGGTTCCCTTCGCTTCGATGGAAATGCGGCTTCCTCCGAGCGGAACGTCATCGATCAGTAACGCTCCGAAGGAATCCGGAAGTGCCGGGGAAACCCGCAGTCTTCGGTGGGGGAGTGAGGGCTGGAAGCGCAGCAGCGTGCGTAGCAGGTGCACCGGTGCGGCCGACGCCCACGCCTGCGGCGAACACGAGGTGGGGTAGGGGACGGGCGTGTCGTACTCGGAGCGGTCGAAACCGCACATGAGCTCGGGAAGCCTGCCGTCGAAGGCCTGTGCGGCGTCGAAGACGGCCACGGCGACGCGCTGGGCGTGCTCGACGAACCCGTAGCGCATGAGGCCCGCCGCGATGAGGGCGTTGTCGTGCGGCCACACGGAGCCGTTGTGGTAGCTCATCGGGTTGTAGGCGCCCATGTCCGTGGACAGGGTGCGAATTCCCCAGCCGCTGAACATTTGTGGTGACAACAGGGAATCCGCGACGGAGGCGGCGCGGGACTCGTCGACGATTCCTGTCCACAGGCAGTGACCGATATTAGACGCTACGGAGTCGATGGGGCGTTTGTCGCCGTCGAGACCGAGCGCATAACGCCCGAGTTCGGGAAGCCAGAACCGTTCGTTGAATCGTTTCTTCATCTCGGCCGCGCGGTGCCGCCAGTACCCGCTTCCCTCGTGGTCGCCGAAGTTCTCGGCCATCTCCGCCCTCGCCACGAACGCCGCGTAGACGTAGCCCTGCACCTCGCACAGCGCGATCGGGGAGTGGGCGATGGTGCCGTCGGCGAAGTTCACGCCGTCCCAGGAGTCCTTCCAGCCCTGGTTGACGAGCCCGCGTTCCGTGGCGCGGTGGTACTCGACGAAGCCGTCGCCGTCGCGGTCTCCGTAGTGGTCGATCCAGTCGAGTGCGCGGTCGGCGTGCCCGAGCAGCGCCTCGACGCGGTCCCTGCCGATGCCCCAGCGGCTGAGTTCGCCGAGCAGCATGACGAACAGCGGTGTGGCGTCCGCGGTGCCGAAGTAGATGTGGCTGCCTCCGAGGGCGAGGGAGATGTCGGCTCCGAAGCGCACCTCGTGCAGGATGCGGCCGGGTTCCTCCTCGCTGTCCGGGTCCACCTTGGTGCCTTGGTGATGGGCGAGGGTCTGTGCGGTGCCGAGGGCGAGTGCGGGGTCGATCGCCAGCGACATGAGAGACGCGAGCAGCGAGTCACGCCCGAACAGCGCCATGAACCACGGCGCGCCCGCGGCGATGGCGACGTCGTTGGGGCGGTCGGGGTCGAACATGCGCAGGGCGCCGAGGTCCTCGCGGCTGCGTTGCAGGGTGTTCGCGAGCGAGCGGTTGTCGGAGTAACGCAGCACGGGGCTCTCCTCGCGCCAGCGGCGGGCGAGCACGGCGGGGCGCGAGTGTTCGACGGGGCGTTCCCTCGGGAACAGCGGGGTGATCGGTGTGCCGTCGATGACGGGCAGAGCGCCCACGGAGGCGTACCATTCCCCACCGGGCGGAACGGTGACACGGAAGCTGACGCGGTCGCGGGAGTACTCGGCGGCGCTGCCGTCCAGGGTCTGCCCGGTGATGCGCACACCCCTGCTGGTGGAGTCGAGGTAGCGGGTCAGGTGGAGTCCGGTGCCGGTGACCTCCACCGCGTGGTGTCCCTTGTCCCGGATGCGTCCCGCCTTGACCTCGAACACGTCGGCGAAGTCCGCGGCCACTCGTACGCTGACGGTGCAGGTGACCTTCGTGCGGCCGTAGTTGCGGAGGATGAGGTCCTCGCGCATGCCGCCGCCGATGTAGCGTTCCCTGCGCACCAGCAGCGAGCTCTCGCCTTCGCCCTCGCCGGAGTGGGCGCGGCCGACGAACCGGGCGTGGAAGGGCTCGGGTGTCTGCACGGTGATCGGTTCGACGGGTTTGCCGTCGACCCGCAGGTTCCAGCCGGACAGTATTCGGGTGTCCTGGTAGAACGTCCCCTGGGCGAGCGTGCCGCCGAACTCGCCGTCGTCTCCGCACACGCAGAAGGACGTTCCGTGGACGAGGGTCACCGTCATGCCAGGACCTCCTCGGCGTGGTCGCTCGAGATCACGACCGCGGGGTCAGTGCTCGGGGCCTTCCTGCCACTCGTACACGCCCGCGCCGAGTGCGTAGGACAGATGACCGCCGAGCGCGCCGCCCGCCGCGACCGCGGCCAGGCCGAGGGCACTCCACAGTATTCCGGCGCTGTGGGAGCCCCGGGTCCGGCAGCGGTGCGAAGCAAGGTAACACGTCTGTGCCACCAGATTGGCTGTCAAGTGAAGCGCGCCGACGCGTCGCTGCACGGTGGACAGGTGCGAGAACTCCGCCAGTCCGGTGATGACGGCGGCCGGTGCGGTGAGGGCGCCGATGGCGATGAGCCGGCGTGCGGCCTCGCGGTCGCCGAGCGCGTCGAAGGCTGCGGAGCAGACCCATGCCCCGATGGGCACGGTGATGATGAGCGGGTGCGCGGGGTGCCCGATCCAGGCACCTCGCAGGGCATCGTCCACGACGTTGCCCCGCAACAGGCGGCGTAGGCGGTGAGCGAGTTTCTCGGTCACGCCGTCGAGGCGGTCCACGGACTCGGAGGCGCGTAGTAGTCGAGGGAGCATCATCTCGGCTGTGGTACCCGTTCCCGCGGTGACCAATCCGTCGGCGAGCGTCGGCCACTCCGGTGACGCCGTGCTCCCGGCGGTAACGGAGCGGCAACCACCGGATCGGGTGACAATCGAGTGTGTATAACGGCCTATACGTAGGGGCCTG
This sequence comes from Saccharomonospora cyanea NA-134, assembly GCF_000244975.1. NCBI lineage: Bacteria > Bacillati > Actinomycetota > Actinomycetes > Pseudonocardiales > Pseudonocardiaceae > Saccharomonospora > Saccharomonospora cyanea. The sequence goes on from NZ_CM001440.1 coordinate 2,491,315, forward strand.
GAAGACCCCTGCGGGTTCGCACCACGTATGTAGTGCCCCACCTCCGGGTACCTGCACGGACATGGGGCTGGAGAACATCTGGGTCGCCACCATCACCGGCGGTCTGGTCAGAGCCGACTACATCGCGGGCATCGAGAGTCACCAGACGCCCGCGCTGACGGGCAAACCGTCGCGCTGGTTGCTCGACATCACGCTCGCGGTGCCCGCGGGCAGTGGCAGCGGGGACGGCTGGGAGATCTCCCAGTTGCACCGCACGCTGGCACAGACCGACGGCTATCCGGCCCGGGCTGCCGAGGAACTCGCCCGCACCCTGGACGGGCTGCGCCGCCGTGACACGGCGGGGGTGCTGCGGGCCGTCGCCCGCCACGAGATCCTGCGGTTCGAGTTCTTCCCGTTCGATCTCGGCGAGGACAGCGCCGAACCGTGATCCCCCGGTGTCACGCCGAGGCGGACTGCTGCCGGGGTTCGCGAGCCGGACGCCTGGCCCAGTAGGTCGCCAACGCCGAGCCGGACACGTTGTGCCACACGGAGAACAGCGCGGCGGGCAACGCGGCCAGAGGGGCGAAGTGGGAGGTCGCGAGGCTGGCCGCCAGCCCGGAGTTCTGCATCCCGACCTCCACGCTCACCGCGCGGCACGCGGTCTCGTCGAGCCGGAGGGCCTTCGCCGTGAGGTAGCCCAGCCCCAGTCCCAGCCCGTTGTGCAGGATGACCGCCCCGACGAGCAACAGTCCGCTGGTGGCCACCGCGTCGGCGTTGGCTCCGACGATCCCGGCGACCACGACGACGATGCCGGTGACCGACACCAGAGGCAGGTACGGCGTCATCCGCTCCACGAACGGGCTTGCCAGCGCACGCACGACCACGCCCGCCAGCACGGGGACGAGCACCACCTGCACGATGGAGAAGAACAGGTCCCCGAAACCCACGGGCAGGTCCGAGCCCGCGAGCCACAACACCCACAAGGGAGTGATCAGCGGTGCCAGCATCGTGGCGACGGACGTGAGCGTCACCGACAGGGCGACGTCGCCGCGGGCGAGGTAGACGATGACGTTGGACGCGGTGCCTCCGGGCGCGGCACCGACCAGCACCATCCCGGCCAGCAGCAGGCCGGACAACCCGAACAGCCAGCTGACCGCCACCGCCGCCAGCGGCATGAGGAGGAACTGCGCGCACAGTCCGACCAGGACGGCCCAGGGGCGTCGCAGCACGAGCGCGAAGTCGCTCACCCGCAACGTCAGTCCCATCCCGAACATGATCACGCCGAGCAGCAGGGGAACGGCGTCCGCGAGCACCGCCGTCTGGGCGGGCAACACCAGCCCGACCAACCCGCCGACCACCACGAGTACCGCGAACCACCGGGCTACGAAGTCGGCGAGTGCCGCGATCGGACCACGTCGGGTGCTCATGATCCCCCTTCGACGTCGAATCGAGAGCCACACTCTACGGCGCCGGGTGACGGCGGTGAACCGTGTGCAGTCCGGATCACCTCGCCCACGACAGGAGTCAACTGGTCGCGGTCCGGGTACTGCGGACGTGGAGGTGGAGCGGAAATGATCGAGGTGAGTCGGTTGATGCCCGTGCGGCCGGAGCGGGTGTACGAAGTTCTCGCCGACGGTTGGACGTATGCCGGGTGGGTGGTCGGCAACGCGCACATCAGGGACGTGGACGCGGCCTGGCCCGCCGAGGGCAGTCGCATTCACCACAAGGCGGGGATGTGGCCGTTGCTGGTGCCGGACGTCTCCCTGGTGACAGCGGTCGACCCGGGCCGGATGATCGAGCTCACGGCGCGGCTGTGGGTGTTGGGGCGAGGGCGGGTCCGTCTCACGTTGACTCCCGAGGGCGACCGGGGAACCAGGGTCACCATGGGTGAGGAGGCGGTCAGCGGCCCGGCGGCGCTTCTCCCGGCGCCCGTGCAGGCGCTCCTCCTCAAGCCCCGCAACGTCGAGGCGCTCGCGAGGCTGGAGGACATCGCCGTGAACCGGGAGTCCAGAGGGCAGGGGAGGTCCCGGCCCGGCTTCGCCTCCGGATGACCGTCAGCCCTGCGGTTGGTGGCTGGGCCGGCCCCACGACGCCGAGGTCCAGCGCCGCCACAGCGGTGCCGTCGGCTCCGGCGCGAGTGCGGCGCTCGATGTGCCCGCGTGTTCGCGTAGCCCGGACGCCAGGGCGGTCACCGTCTCCATCGCGTCGTGCGCCGGGACCCAGTCGAGTTCGTTCCTCGCGCGGGTGGTGTCGACGAGGGAGGCCTTGTCGAGGAGTTCCAGCCAGCCGGGGTGCAGTGGGTGCAGCCCGGTCCGCCACGCGAGACTGCTGCCGACCGCCATGATCGTCTTGGGCACGGGTAGGCGGTAACCGCCGACCGCGGTGGCGATGTCGGCGGCATGCAGCACGGGTTCGGCGGCGAGGTTGAAAGCGCCTTCCACGTCGCGGTCGAGCGCGGCGACGGCCGCGGCCGCGACGTCGTCGGCGTGGACGATCTGTGCGCGGAGATGGGGCCACAGGGGCAGTGGGAGCCATGGCCTGCCGACCCAGCGGCCCGGTACCAGCCTGCCGAGGAGCCAGCGGGCGAACTCGCCTGCCGCGTCGTGTTGCAGGATCGCGCACGGCCGCAGGCGGGTCACGGTGATGTCGGGGTGCTGCCGGGTGAATTCGTCGAGGCGGCGTTCCAGCCACACCTTGCCGCGACTGTAGGCGCTGCCGTCGATGCCGCCGCGGTCCCAGCCCTCGCTCACCCGTGACCATCGCGGCGCGGGTGAGTAGGCGGCCGCCGACGACGCCACCACGAGCTTGGGCACGCCGGCGCGGGCCACGGCGCGCAGCAGGTGGCGGGTGCCCGCGACGTTGGTACGCCACATCGGCGGGTCGTCGCGCCGAGGGTGGATGGCCCACGCGAGGTGGACGACGGCGTCGGCACCGTCGAGGACGGCGGTGAGCCGTGCGGCCTCGTCGGGGTCGCCGAGGTCGCACGAGACCCAGTCGGCATGCCGGTACGGTTCGCCGGCGGCGGTGGGGGCCCGCCGGGCGATGCCGACCACGTGCCGGTCGGTGGTGAGTGCGAGCCGCCGTAGCAATGCCGTGCCGACGTTGCCGGTCGCTCCGGTCACGACGATTTTCGGGCCCACTGCCATGTCCTGGGAGATCCCCGGGCGCGGTCGCGGTGAAACGCGGGCCGCATGCTTCGCGGTGTGTGTAGGGTTTCGCCCAGTGGGTACGTCAAGGGCCGTGGAGGCACCGGGGTCGGACAGCAGCGCCTACGGCACGGTGGACGCCGTCGTCGTCGGAGCCGGGCAGAACGGGCTGGTGGCCGCCAACCTGCTGGCCGATGCGGGCTGGGACGTCCTGGTGCTGGAGGCCACGCCGTATGTCGGGGGAGCGGTCCGCACCGCGGAACTGACCGAACCGGGGTTCCGGCACGACGTGTTCAGCGCCTTCTACCCGATGTCCGTCGCCTCGCCGGTCATGCGTGGGCTGGACCTGGAACAGTACGGGCTGCGCTGGCGGCACGCGCCCGCCGTGCTCGCGCACGTGCTGCCCGACGACCGGGTCGCTCTCCTGTCCCGCGATCTCGACGCCACGGCCGCGTCGGTGTCCGCGTTCGACCCTCGGGACGGTGAGGCGTGGCGGAGGCAGTTCGACGAGTGGCTGCGGGTCAAGGAACCGTTTCTCGATCTGCTGTTCACACCGTTTCCACCGGTTCGCGCGGCGGTGCGGTTGGCGCGCACGCTCGGTGTCGCTGACGGGCTGAGGTTCGCGCGCATGCTGGCGACCCCGGTGGGCACGCTCGGCACGGAGACCTACCACGGCGACGGAGCGCGGCTGCTGCTGGCGGGCAACGCGCTGCACAGTGACCTCGGCCCCCTCGCGGCGGGCAGTTCGGTGTTCGGCTGGTTGCTCAGCATGCTCGGCCAGGACGTCGGCTTCCCCGTGCCCGAGGGCGGAGCCGGTGGCCTCGCGGACGCGTTGGCGACCCGACTGCGCACGCGCGGCGGACGCATCGAGTGCTCACGTCCGGTGACCCGGGTGCTGGTGGCCGGAGGCCGGGCGCTCGGGGTGCAGGACGCCCACGGTGGTCTCGTACGGGCTCGCCGGGCGGTGCTGGCGGACGTGCCCGCGCCTTCGCTGTACCTGGACCTGGTCGGCCGGGAACACCTTCCCGCCCGCCTGCTGTCCGATCTGGACCGCTTCCAGTGGGACGATTCGACCATCAAGGTGGACTGGGCGTTGTCCGGGCCCATTCCGTGGAGCAACCCGGATGCCGCTCGCGCGGGAACGGTGCATCTGGACAACGACCTCGACGGCCTCGCCCGCTACAGTGCCGAACTCACCTCGGGACGGGTGCCGGTCGAACCGTTGCTCGTGCTGGGCCAGATGACCACCAGCGACCCCACGCGGTCACCGGAGGGCACCGAGGTGGCGTGGGCGTACACGCACGTGCCTCAGGGACTGGAGTGGGACGCCGACCGGACGCGCCGGTTCGCCGACCGGATGGAACGCATCATCGAACGGCACGCGCCCGGCTTCACCGAACGTGTCCGCAGCAGGCACCTGATGAGTCCCGCCGATCTGCACGCCACCGAGCCGAGCCTGGTCGGTGGTGCCATCAACGCGGGAACGGCGGCACTGCACCAGCAGCTCGTCTTCCGGCCGGTACCCGGGCTGGGCCGCTCCGACACGCCGATCGACCGGCTGTATCTCGCCGGCGCGTCGGCCCACCCCGGTGGTGCCGTCCATGGTGGACCCGGGGCCAACGCCGCGAAGGCCGCGCTCGCGAGGGCGGGCGTGACCGGGGCGGGTTACGGCAGGCTGATGCGCGCCGCGCACGCGGCGCTGTACTCGGACTGACGCCGCTCCCGGTGGGGTCGCGCGTGGTGGTGCTGTCGGGGAGTGGCGCGTGTCGGAACCGGCGCAGCGGGTATCCGGCGGCCATGCTCGGCACCGACACCGTCGACCTCGTCCTGGCGACCTACCTCAACGACCACCACGCCGCCGCCGTCGGTGGCGCGGAACTGGCCCGGCGGCTGGCCTCCCAGCAGCGCGGCTCGGCCCAGGCGGCCGACCTGGCCGCGTTGGCCGAGGAACTGGCGGAGGACCTGCGGACGCTGCGCAGGATCATGGCCGATCTGGAAGTGCCCGTCCGCGCCTACAAGGCCACCGCGGCGTGGGCCGCGGAGAAGCTCGGGAGACTCAAGCTCAACGGCCGGGTGCTGGCGTCGTCGCCGTCGAGCCCTGTGCTGGAGTTGGAGGGACTCGCCATGCAGGTCACGGCCAAGGCCGGGCTGTGGCGGAGCCTGCGGTCGCGGGCCCAGCGGGACGGCAGGCTGGATCCGGCGGAGTTGGACGCACTGTTCACGCGTGCCGAACACCAGCGGGAAACCGCGTTTCGCCTGCACGAGCACTTCGCGGGTGCCGCCTTCGCCTGAGGCTTCCCGGGACCACGCGCGGCGTGCCCCCGAGCTGCGTACGTGTGTGTGAGATACGAGTCCGGCCTTGGCGCCCGCTGGGGATCTTCGGCATGATCGTCGCCGGAGTCGTAGTGGGAGGCTTACAGTGAGCATCGTCGGTACCAGGGTGGTCCGCGTCGAGGACGACAAACTCATCACGACGGGTGGCACCTACATCGACGACCTTCGTGAGGAGGCGCTCACCGGCGCCGTCCACGCGATGTTCGTGCGCAGTCCGATCGCGCACGCGACCGTGACCTCGATCGACACCTCGGAGGCCTCCTCGGCGCCCGGCGTCGTCGCCGTGTACACCGCCGCCGATCTCGACCTGGCGCCGGGGCGTGCCGGGCCGGTGCCGCAGCCGTGGCTGGCCGACGGCGTGGTTCGCTATGTCGGGGAACCCGTGGCGTTGATCCTCGCCGAGCATCCGTACCAGCTCGCGGACGCGGCCGAACTCGTCGACGTGGACTACGAGCCGCTCGACGTCGTGGCGGACATCGAGACGGCCCTGTCCGGCGAGGTGGTGTTGCATCCGGAGCTGGACGGCAACGTGGTCCAGACCCATGGCGGTGACTTCGCCGAGGACACCTTCGCCGACTGCGAGGTGGTGGTCAGCCGGACCATCGTGAACCAGCGGGTCGCGCCCGCTCCGCTGGAGGTCAGGGGAGCGGCGTGCGCCTGGGGCGACGACGGTCGCGTGACCCTGTGGCTGTCCACCCAGAACGCCCACCTCGCCCGCTCGACCGTGGCGAAGGGACTCGGCCTCGGCGCGGGAGAAGTCCGGATCGTCACTCCCGACGTCGGCGGGGGGTTCGGCGCGAAGATCGGCACGGACCCGGAGCCGGTGGTGCTGGCGTGGGCGGCGCGCCGCGCGGGCCGCCCGGTGCGGTGGTCGGAGAGCCGTAGCGAGAACCTGACGTCGATGACGCACGGCAGGGCGCAGCGCAACACGGTCACGATCGGGGGTCGCCGCGACGGCACCGTGCTGGCGTTCCGGCTGGAGGTCGTGCAGGACGCGGGCGCCTACCCGCGCACGCTGTACCTGCCGACGCTGACGGAGATGATGGCCCCGGGCGTGTACCGGTTCCCGAAGGTGGAGACGGTCAGCCGGGCGGTGGTCACCAACACCACTCCCATCGCCGCCTACCGTGGCGCGGGCAGGCCGGAGGCCACCGCGGCGGTGGAGCGGGCGATGGATCTGTTCGCCGCCGAGATCGGCGTCGACCCGGCCGAGGTCCGGAGGAAGAACGTCGTCCCGCCCGACGCGTTTCCCCACACGACGCCGACGGGCGCCACGTACGACACCGGTGACTACGCCGCGGCTCTGGACAAGGTCCTGGAGGCGGCCGGCTACGCCCAGCTGCGGGAGGAACAGGCCCGCAGGCGGGCGGAGGGCGACCCGATCGCGCTGGGACTCGGGATGTCGGCCTACGTCGAGATCACCGGAGCCGACGCGCGCGGCGACAGCGGCCGGGTGGAGATCAACCCGGACGGCACCGTCACCGCCTACACCGGCGTGTCGCCGCACGGGCAGGGCATCCACACGACGTTCGCGATGCTGCTGTCCGACCGGCTCGGCGTGCCCATGGAGAAGATCACCGTGCGGCACGGCGACACCGACGAGATCCCCAAGGGTGTCGGCACGATGGGGTCGCGGTCGCTGCAGTACGGCGGGTCCGCGGTGCGTAAGGCCGCCGACGCGGTGATCGAGAAGGCCCGCAGGCTGGCCGCCGACGAGTTGGAGGCCTCCCCGGACGACCTCGAACTGGACACCGCTTCGGGCACGTGGCGGGTGCGGGGCGCGGCGTCGGCGGGCGAGGTGAGCTGGGCGCGGCTGGCCGAACGCGCCGGCGACGGCGAGTTGTCGGCCGACGTGTGGGCGGACGAGGTGTCGCCCACGTTCCCGTTCGGCGCGCACCTGGCCGTGGTGGAGGTGGACACACTCACCGGCAAGGTGACGTTGCGGCGCATCGTCGCCGTCGACGACGCGGGCCCCGTGTTCAACCCCGTCACGTTCACCGGGCAGCGGCACGGCGGCCTCGCGCAGGGCGCGGCCCAGGCACTGCTGGAGGTCATGCACTACGACCCTGACGGCAACCCCACCACGGCCACGCTCGCCGACTACTCGTTCCCCACGGCCGCCGAGCTGCCCGACTTCGAACTGGTGGACATGGTCACGCCCACCGACCGCAATCCGCTCGGGGTCAAGGGCATCGGCGAGTCGGCCACGGTCGGCTCCACCCCCGCGGTGCAGAACGCGGTGGTGGACGCGCTGTCACACCTCGGCGTGACCCACGTCGACATGCCCACGACCCCACTGCGGGTGTGGGAGGCGATATCAGAGGCAGCAGCACAGGCACCGACGCGAGTAGGGAAGGCGGACTGACAGCGTTGCGCGTCACGATCGAGATCAACGGACGGACGGTGACCGAGGAGGTCGAGGACCGGACCCTGCTCGTGCACTTCGTGCGCGACGTCGCCGGGCTCACCGCCACCAACGTCGGCTGTGACACCACCTCCTGCGGAGCGTGCACGGTGCTGCTCGACGGCGAGTCGGTGAAGTCGTGCACGGTGCTGGCGGCGCAGGCCGACGGCCATCGTGTCACGACACTGGAAGGGCTGCCCGGCGAGGACGGCCAGCGGCACCCGCTGCAGGAGGCCTTCTCGGAGCAGCACGGCCTCCAGTGCGGGTTCTGCACCCCCGGCATGATCATGGCGGCGGCGTCGCTGCTGAAGGAGAACCCCGAGCCGACGCGGGAGCAGGTGCGCGAGGGCCTGGAGGGCAACCTCTGCCGCTGCACCGGCTACCACAACATCGTCAACGCGGTGATGGCCGCGTCCGGGCAGGAGGTCGAGAAGTGATCCCGGCGACCCTGCGCTACCGTCGAGTGTCCTCCGTGGACGATGCGCTGGCCGTGCTGGCCGAACACGGGGACGAGGCGAAGCTACTGGCGGGTGGGCACTCGCTGCTGCCGCTGATGAAGCTCCGGCTGGCCGCGCCGGAGATCGTCGTGGACATCGCGGGGCTGGCGGAGCTGTCGTACGTGCGCCTCGACGGTGACGTCGTCGCCATCGGGGCGATGACCCGCTACCACGACCTGGTGCGCGATCCTGTGCTGGCCGAGCACGCGCCTCTGGTGGCGCACGTGGCCGGGGTGATCGGCGATCCGCAGGTGCGGCATCGCGGCACCATCGGCGGTTCCGTGGCACACGGCGACGCCGCGGCCGACCTGCCCGCGGCCCTGCTGGCCTGCGACGCCGAGTTCGTGGTGCGCGGTCGTGACGGTGAGCGCACCGTCGCGGCGGGGGAGTTCTTCCTCGGGCCGTTCACCACCGCGCTCGAACCCGACGAGGTGCTGACCGAGATCCGCCTGCCCCGGCGAGGCGACGCGGGGTGGGGCTTCGAGAAGTTCACGCGCCGCGCGATCGACTGGGCCATCGTCGGCGTCGCCGTGCAGGGCCGCAACGTCGGTCTGATCAACATGGCGGGCACGCCGATCAGGGCCGAGGCCACCGAACGCGCCCTGGCCGACGGCGCGTCGATCGTCGAGGCCGCGGCCCTGGCCGCCGAGGGAACGAGCCCCGCCGACGAACCCCACGCCACGGCCGCCTACCGCGCACACCTCGCCCGGGTGCTCACCGAGCGGGCACTGGTGCAGGCCGAGCAACGCGCCTGACACCCGTGGTGCCCGATCACTCGACGGTGTTCAGCACCCGCGGCCGACGACGGTCAACACCGGGTGGCCGGGCACACCCACGGTCCAGACCGGCGCGTCCAGGGTGGAGTCGAGAACCCACAGCACACCCGTCTCCGCCACGGCTGCGACGAAGTCCGCGGGTGACCCGGATGCCGTGACCTGCTCGGCCTGCCCAGCGGGATGCCACACGGTCGCCGTGAACGTGTAGCGCTCGGGGCCGTCCACACCGAGCTCATCGACGCGGGCGGGCAACGACCACCAGCCGCGAGCCCGGCGGAATCGCCGGTCCAGGGAGGCCGTCGACCACGCCACTCGGAGACTCCAGAGGACACACACCACGGCGACGGGCAGCCCGATCACGCTCCATACGGGATCGACATCCGGCCGGGCGTCGAACAGCGGTAGCAAGGACAGCGTCCCCATCGCGGCGCCCAGCACGACCGCGAGTCCGGCCAGCAGGAGGGTGGCTCGGACGGTGAAGCGGGCCCACAGCGAGAGCCCCTCGTCCAGGGCCGGGACGGCGGACACGAGATGGTCCGGTGGAGTGGGCTGGGGTGGCCGCCCCGTGGAGGAGCGTCGCGCAGTCGCACCCCCAGCACGGCGAGCGAGCCGGGAACCAGGAGCAACACGCGCCGCGAGCCGGGTCGAGCGACGAGGTGCACGCGCCGATGCCGCAACAACAGTTCCCTGTGGGAGCGTGGGAGCCCCGTGCACCCATCCTTCACCCGCGGGCGTGTCGACGCGCACAGCGGTCAACCACCGGGTGAGCACGATGTCGTCGGCAGCGAGGTGCGCCGACCGGATCGGCACCTCGGCCACCTCAGTGAGGGTTGGGTGAAACGGCAGGCGCCACAACACCCAACCCCAACGCAGCAGCACGCCGACCAGCGCGAGAAGCGACGGAATCCACGGGCCACCGAAGAGAAGGGCGCCGAGTACCAGGAGGGCGAACAACGGAGCCCCCCAAGCCCACCAGAGGTAGGTGCTCCTGGTCTCCCGCAGCACGTCGGAGAGGAACGGGGCGTCGCGGACCAGGGTGCCGTCGGAGGGAGCGTAGCCCAGTGATCGCGCGTCGAGTGTGGGGTCGGGCAGGTCGGTGTGGGTCACTGTCGCAGGTCAACCGCCGACGGGGGGTGCATTGTGGACAGAAGACCACGCCTGTGTAACAGCGTGATCACCGTCTCAGCCGCCTGCCGGGGCGTCACCACGCTCGTGTCTACGCGCAGGTCCGGCTCCGCGGGTACCTCGTAGGTGTCGCCGACACCGGTGAGTCCGTTGATCTCTCCGGCCTCCGCGCGGGCGTAGAGGCCCTTCGGATCGCGCCGCGCGCACTCCGTCAGTGGGGTGTTGACGTGCACCTCCAGAAACGGTGTGCCCTGTCGCTCGTGGTGGGCGCGGACCGCCTCGCGGGTGCGCGCGTAGGGCGCGATCACGGGCACGAGGGTCAGCACGCGGTGCCGCGACAGGAGTTCGGCGACGTAGCCGACGCGGACGCCGTGCCGGTGCCGGTCGTCGGCGGAGAACCCGAGGTCGGAGGAGATCGTGCCGCGCAGGTCGTCACCGTCCAGCACGCCCACCTCCACGTTGGTGCGCACGGCGTCGGCGATGGTGCGGGCCACGGTCGACTTCCCGGCCCCGGACAGGCCGGTCAGCCACACGGTGGCGCCCGTTTCGAGTGCGACGGCCGGCATGGGTGACATGCGTCGTTCCTCCTCGTCGGCGAACACAGCGAACCGATGTAACGATTCGCATTCGTTTCGGTGGAGATTCGCACTATAGAGGTACACGCGGCCAGATGATGTGCTGGGACTCGTGTGACTACGATGCGGGGGCAATGCCCTCAGAAATGACCTCAGCAACCCCGCCGAAGGCCGCCCGGCGCGTCTTCCTCCACATCGGCCTTCCGAAGACCGGCACCACATCGCTGCAGGAGCTGATGTGGCACCACCGGAACGTGCTCGCGACGCACGGGCTGCTGTATCCGGGGGAGGACGAGGCCGCGCAGCACCGCGCCGCCATGGACGTGCACGCGCAGCGGTACCGGCAGTGGGACGAACCCGGGGTGGCGGGCTCGTGGTCGCGCCTGGCCGAGTCGGTCGGATCCTGGCCCGGCGACGCCGTGTTCTCCTCGGAACTGCTCGCCGCCGCCTCCCCCGAGGAGGCCCGGCGGGTCACCTCGGGGTTCGACGCCGAGATACACGTGGTCTGCACCGCGCGGGACTTCGCGCGCCAGGTGCCGTCGGTGTGGCAGGAGAACGTCAAGACCCGGCACACCACCGGATTCACCGAGCTGCTGGACGCCGTGCGCGCACCCGAGCTGACGCACACGGGCCGGGTGTTCTGGGACTATCAGGACCTGCCCCGCGTGCTGCGGACGTGGGGCGAGTCGCTGCCGCCCGACCGCGTGCACGTGGTGACCGTTCCCCGGGGCGGAGCCTCGACGCGCGTGCTGTGGGAGCGCTTCGCCGGCGTGCTCGGGCTCGACCCCGGTGTGCTCGACACGGATCTGGGCAGGCGTAACCACTCCCTCGGCCACGTCGAGACCGAGTTGCTGCGCCGCGTCAACGCCGCCCTCGGCGAGGACGTCGACTGGCCGCACTACGCCGCTGTCGTCAAGGACGACCTGGCGGCGACGATCCTGGCGCGGCGCCGCTCACCTCGGCCGAGACTGCCCTTGGACGCGCACGACTGGGCCGCCCACACGGCGCGCCGCTTCGCCGAGGAGATCACCGCCGCGGGCTACGACGTCGTCGGCGACCTCGACGACCTGCTGCCCGGCCCGGCGGACGGACAGCCGTACCGGGAGGTGACCGACGCGCAGCTGCTGGAGGTCGCCGTCGACACACTCGCCCGCCTGGTGAGCCGGACACCGGAGGAACCGGAACCAGCGCAGGAACGGTCCCGGCCCGCCTGGAGCGCAGTGGTGGCCGCGGCGCGGACAGCGGTCTCGGCCTCACCGGCGGCCGAAGTCGCACGCCGCGTGTACCGGCGGGTGACGACGCGGCGCACCGGGTGAGACCGGCGGGTTCACTGCCCGGTGTCGCGCTGCTTGAGCCGGTACAGGGCGTAGGTCACCCAGAAGGCGAGCGCGGACGCCAGCATGAGAATGCCGAAGAACCACATCATCCAGTTCGGCTCGGTGGTGACCATCGCGATCACGAACACCGCGATCCCCACGACCGTCATGAGAGCGACCGACAGCAGACGTCGTCGGGACAGGTCGACCTGGGGGCGCTGTGGTTGTTCGGTCATGTGCGCACATTCTGCCAGCCACCGTCGGCCGCCGGGGCAGGATGGGGACCATGCCGACGATCGTGGCGTTCCATGCCCATCCCGACGACGAGGTGCTGCTGACCGGTGGCACGCTGGCCCGTGCCGCCGCGGGTGGTCACCGGGTGGTGCTGGTGGTCGCCACCGACGGGCTCATGGACCGCGTGCCTGCCGGAGGCGCGCCCCGGCTGGCCGAACTGCGTGCCAGCGCGGCCGTTCTCGGCGTGGCCCGGGTGGAACACCTCGGCTACGCCGACAGCGGACACGGGCCCGTCCTCTGCCCGGACCCGCCGGACCGCACCCGGTTCGCGCGGGCCGACACCGAGGAGGCGGCGCGGCGCCTGGCAGCACTGCTGCGGGAGGAGAACGCGGACGTGCTCCTGAGCTACGACGCGAACGGTGGTTACGGCCACCGGGACCACGTGAAGGTGCACGAGGTCGGCCGGAGAGCCGTCCGGCTCGCCGGGTCCGTGCGACTGCTGGAGGCGACGATGCCGCGCGACGCGCTCGTCCGAGTCGCACGGTTGCTCCGTGTGCTTCGAATCGCGCCCGGATTCGACGACACGACTCTCGCCGGTGTCTACAGCCCGCGAGCGGCGATCACACACTCCTTCACCGTGCGGCGCTTCGCGCGGCGCAAGCAGGCCGCGCTGGCCGCACACGAGTCCGAAGTGAACGGACAGGGCCGCATGGCGTCGGTGTTCCGGCTGCTCGTGCGCCTGCCCGCGCCGGTGTTCGGGCTGGTCCTGGGCCGCGAGTGGTTCGTCGAGGTTCGCTGACGGTGGCCATTCCCGCCGGAAGCCCCTAGCCTGGGGCGCGTGGCGAGGTATGTGGACGTACACCCGGTGAACCCGCAACCGCGCGCGATCGCGCAGACGGTGCAGATCCTGCGCTCGGACGGTGTCGTGGTCTATCCCACCGACTCCTGTTTCGCGCTCGGCTGCGCGTTGGGCAACAAGCAAGGCATGGACCGCATCCGAACGATCCGCAAACTGGACGAACGACACCACTTCACGCTCGTGTGCCGCGACTTCGCGCAGCTCGCACAGTTCGTCCACCTCGACAACGCGGCGTTCCGGGCCATCAAGTCGGCCGTGCCCGGCCGGTACACCTTCATCCTGCCCGCCACGAAAGAGGTGCCGCGTCAGTTGGCGCACCCCAAGAAGAAGACGGTCGGGGTGCGCATCCCACACCACGCCGTGGCCCAGGCGCTCGTCACGGAGCTCGGTGAGCCCATCGTGTCGAGCACGTTGCTACTGCCCGGTGAGGACGAACCGCTGACGCAGGGCTGGGAGATCAAGGAACGTCTCGACACGGTGGTGGACGTCGTGCTCGACTCCGACGACTGCGGCGTGGAACCCACCACCGTGGTCGACTTCTCCGAGGGCGCACCGGAGGTCGTGCGCGAGGGCGCGGGCGATCCCGAACGGTTCCGCTGAGCCGACGACCCGTTCACTTCGGGAGCCGGTCACGCACCGACCGCAGCCTGTGCCCCACCTCGGGGGAGGCGGCCACCAGTGTCACGTCGGCGTCCAGCGCCATGATCACCGTGACGTACTGCGCGACCAGTTCGGCCGCCTCCGCGCTGAGCCGCACGGCGCACGTGTCCGCGCCAGTGGCCTCGATCTCGCCCGGCACGTTGGAGAACACCCGCCGTCGCACCTCCTCGGCAGGAAGCGACACCACCAGCCGGGCGCTGTGCCGGTACTCGGCGGCGGCGAAGGACCGGGTCAGATAGGCCGCCGGGTCCGATGCGGGCAGTCTCCGAGGGACGAACCGGTGGCGTGTGGGCGCAGGGTGGGCGAGGCGGTCGGCGCGGAACGAGCGCCAGTCCCGCCGTTCGAGGTCGTAGGCGACGAGGTACCAGTGACCCCGCATGGTGACCAGGTGGTGAGGTTCGACCCGCCGCGCACTGTCGACGCCGGCTCGACCGCGATAGTCGAAACTCACGATCTCCCGGTCACGGCAGCAGGAGGCGAGCACGGCCAGCACCGCCGGGTCCACTCCCGGGGCCTCACCCGGCGCCACGGCCACGGCGTTGCCCCCGAGGGCCGCGAGCCTCGGCCGCAGCCGGCCGGGCAGACCACGTTCCAGCTTCGTCAGGGCTCGCACGGCGTTCTCCGCGACCCCGGTGACCCCGGCACCCGCCACCGTCACCAGGCCGAGCGCCACCGCCACGACCTCGTCGTCGTCCAGCAGCAGCGGGGGCAGGTTCCGGCCGGAGGTCAGCCGGTAGCCGCCCGCGGTGCCGGGAGCGCTCCGCACGGGATAGTCCAGTGCGCGCAGCCGGTCGATGTCGCGGCGCACGGTCCGGTCGGTGACTCCGAGCCGGGCGGCGAGTTCGGCGCCCGACCACTCCCGCCGCGCCTGCAACAGCGACAGCAGCCGCAGCAGGCGGGACGGCATGCTCTCGCTCACCCGGTCACCTCCTTGGTTCACCACGAACACACAATGCCTCGCCTTGCGGACAACTCCTGTCCGCAACGGCTCCTAGCGTGCCGGGCATGACCGACAGAAACAGCGACATCGAGCGGCTCGCCGCACGCGTCCGCGGCGCCGTGCTCAGCCCCGCGTCCAGCGGCTACGACGCCGAGCGGACCGGGTTCCAACTGCACCACCCGCACCGCCCCACCGCGATCGTCGCCGCCACCTGCGCCGACGACGTGAGCGCCGCCGTGGAGTACGCCGCCGCTCACCGGACGCCGTTCGCCGTCCAGGCCACCGGACACGGCCACGCCGTGCCCACCGACGGGTTGCTGGTCAGCACGCGACGCATGACCGGCGTGCGGATCGACCCGGAGTCCCGCACCGCGTGGGTCGAGGCCGGAGCGACGTGGCGTCACGTCGTCGAGGCGGCGGCCCCCCACGGACTGGCACCGCTGTCCGGGAGTTTCCCCGACCTCGGCGCCGTCTCCTACACTCTGGGCGGCGGGCTGGGCCTGCTGGCCCGCCGGTACGGCTTCGCGGCCGACCACGTGCACAGGCTCGACGTGGTCACTCCCGACGGGCGGCTGCGGCAGGTGACCGAGCAGTCCGAGCCCGACCTGTTCTGGGCTCTGCGCGGTGGGGGAGGGCACATCGGTGTGGTCACCGGCATGGAGATCGGCCTGGTGCCGGTCACCCACGTCTACGGCGGCAGCCTGCTGGTCGACGTCGAGCAGGCTCCCGACGTGCTGGACGCCTGGCGGCGGTGGACCGCCGACGTCCCGGAGGAGATGACCTCCGCGGTGTCCCTGCTGACCTACCCGGACGTGCCGGAGCTGCCGCGGGAACTGCGTGGCCGGTCGATCGCCCACCTCCGGATCGTCCACCTCGGCTCACCCGGCGAGGGGAGCGCCGTGGTGGAGCCGCTCCGTGCGTGCGGGCCGATCCTGCGGGACACGCTGGCCGAACTCCCGTACCCGCGGGCCGGGACGATCTTCGACGAACCGGAGCAGCCGCATCCCTACCGAGGCGACAACGTCCTCGTACGCGAGCTCGACCCGAAAGCGCTCGCCGGGCTGACGAAGGCGGCCGGACCCTCCGCGCGGGTGTTCACCGTGGCGGGGCTGCGACACCTGGGCGGAGCTCTCGCCAGGCCACCCCGCGCCGCGAACGCCGTCGGCCACCGCGACGCCCGCTACCTCGTGTCGATCCTCTCCCTGGTGGCCGAGGGCGAGGAGGAGCTGGTGCGAGAGCTGCACGACGACGCGCTCGCCCTGTTCGCCGACACCGCGCTGGGCCGCTGGCTCAACTTCGCGTTCCGCGAGCTGGGCCCGGACGAGCTCCGTTCCGGGTTCTCCCCCGGCGACTACGCACGGTTGCTGGAGGTCAGGCGCCGAGCCGACCCGCACGGGCTCCTGCACACCGGCCACGGTGGGCCGGGGGTGCGCTGAGGGCAGCGCGCGGTGACCGGAGCAGTGCCGAGACGCTCAGGTGATGATCCCGGGCAGCAGTCCCGCCGCGAGTGAGCGCCGCCTGCGCAGCCACACCTTCCGCGTGCCGTCGGAGAACAACCGGACGTTGGACAGCTCCCAGCCCGAGAACTCGGCCTGGATCGACAGTTGCACGGTCGCGGAGAGCCGGGACACACCGGGCGGCAACTGCACCCGGCGGTACTCCCAATCGCCGTCCACCACCGCTTCCGCGTTCGTCATGGAGTGATCACCTGGATCCCTTCCCCGGTCGCCGAGCCCACCACGACTCGGGACGTCTCTGAGTCGACGGTAACCGAATCGGGCTGGCGAACGGTGGGATAGCGGTACCGCTCCGTGGGCTCCTCGCCGCGCACGTCGAAGCCGACGACCTCGTTGCGTGCGGTCAGGGTCACCCACAGCAGGTCGCGCTCGGAGTCGTAGGCCATGCCGTAGACACCGCCCGGGACCGGGTAGAGCTGGCGCAGCAGGAGCGGGTCGACGGAGAACGCCAGGAGGCCGCCGCTGCGGGTGTCGGTGACGAACACCCGGTCGTAGTCGTCGGTGACCACGTTCGTGGCGCCCTGGCCCGCGCGCAGGCCCACGCCGATGTCCTGTCCCTCGATGTCAACCTCGAACACGGCGCTGCGCAACCGGTCGAGCACGATGGGTTTCCCGTCGACCACCACCACGTCGTCCGCGCTGTTCAGGCCACCGGCGATCACCGGCTCCAGGCGGCCGTCGTCCAGCACGCCGACGCCCTTGCGGTCGCGCAGGCTGAGCAGTGCGCGACCGTCGAGAACGGCCGCGCCGGTGGGCTCGCCCTTCGCGGGTGTGACGCGCAGTTCACCGTCGAGGGTGATGCGCGCGAGCGCGTTCTCGGACGGTACGGGCGCCAGCAGTTCGGCGCCCGCGACGGTGAGGTCCTCGGCCGGGCCGGGCAGTTCCACGACGGTGGGCTCGGGGTCCGGCCCGGCGAGGGCGTCGCGGTCGTAGAGCAGCACCCTGGCCGGGTCGGCGACGGCGACGGCGACGGCGCCGTTCTCCTGCGCCGTGGCCATGGCGGTGACGTCACCGTCGACGTCGATCACCGAGCCCTCGGGTGCGGTCGTGGTCTCCGGTGACGGTGGCGCGGTCGCCGCGGTGGGGTTGTCGATCACCTGCAGCTCGTCGGTCACCTCCTCCTCACCGGAGCAGGCCGCCAGCGGCACCACAAGGGCGGCGGCCAGCGCGGCGAAGGTGAGTTTGGGGAGACTCGTGCGTGTTCTCATGCGGGCCACCGTTCCGGATAGCCGAACTCGATGGCGCTGACATCGTCGAGCGCCGCCTTGATCGCAGTGGGCAGGGTCAGGCTCTCGGCGGCGAGCGAGCCGGCGAGTTGGCTCTTGTCGCGGGCGCCCACGATGGGGGCGACCACGCCGGGTCGATCGCGCACCCACGCCAGGGCGACGGACAGCGGCGAGGTGCCCAGCCCTTCGGCCGCGGTGACGACCGCCTCGACGATGCGCGCCGCGCGTTCGGTGCGGTGCTGCTCGACGTAGCCCGCGTAGGCGGTGGACGCGCCGCGGGAGTCGGCCGGGGTGCCGGTGCGGTACTTGCCGGTGAGCACGCCACGGCCGAGCGGCGCCCACGGCAGTACGCCGATCCCGTGGTGCGTGGCGGCGGGCACGACCTCGCGTTCGATGCCGCGTTCGAGGAGGGAGTACTCGGACTGGATCGACACGATCCGGCCCTCGGCGAGCGCCGAGGCGGCCGTCGCGAGCTGCCAGCCTGTGTAGTTGCACACACCGACGTAGCGGACCTTGCCGCTGCGCAGCGCGTACTCCAGGGCGGAGAGCGTCTCCTCGATCGGCACGGCCGCGTCCCACGCGTGCAGTTGCCACAGATCGAGGTGGTCGACCCCCAGCCTCCGCAAGGAGCCGTCCAACGCCGACAGCAACGCTCCGCGTGAGGCGCCGCCCCCGAACGGGCCGTCGGCCCTGCGAGCGACGGCCTTGGTGGCGAGTACCACGTGATCGCGGGGCACCAGGTGTCCCAGCAGCGAACCCAGCAGGCGCTCGACCTCACCGTCGCCGTAGATGTCGGCGGTGTCGACGAGGGTTCCGCCCGCGTCGACGAACGCCGAGAGCTGGTTGGCGGCGTCCTCGGCGTCGGTGCCGGTCGACCACGAGAGGGTGCCGAGCCCCATCCGCGACACCCGCAGGCCGGAGGTGCCGAGCTGACGGCTTTCCATGCGCCAGAGCCTAACCGTCGCCCGTGCGGGTTCGTGACCAAGGCATGTCGGGCGGCGCGTCATCGCCCGATGGTGTCGAAGGCTCATCCCGCCCGCCGGTGGCGGGACGCCGCCACAGCGGTTTCGGAAGGGGCACCGGCGGTCGAGTCCGAGCTGCCTGCCCTGTGGTGGTCTCGTCGGGTCCGTGCGCGATGATCGGGATACTCGCGAGTAGTGCGCTGTTTCGGGTCGCGCGGGGGACGCTCTCACGCAGCTCGGGGCGGTGGATATCGTGCCGCTGACAGACCAACGGAAGTCGAACCGGTCGGCAACGCTTCAACGGTGGGAGACGTCTTGACCCCGTATCAGCCCCATGAGGGCGGTGTTTCATCAGGTCGGATGCGATTGGGACTGAACCTCGGGTACTGGCGTGCGGGCAAGGGCGCGGAGACCCTGGCTCTGGCCAAGGAGGCCGACACGCTCGGCTACTCGGTGGTGTGGGTCGCGGAGGCGTACGGGTCCGACGCGGCGACCGTGCTCTCCTGGATCGCGGCCCAGACCTCGTCCGTCGACATCGGAAGCGCGGTGCTGCAGATCCCGGCGCGAACCCCGGCGGCGACGGCCATGACGGCCGCGACACTGGACACGCTCTCCGGCGGCCGGTTCCGGCTCGGGCTCGGCGTGTCGGGTCCACAGGTGTCCGAGGGCTGGCACGGGGTCCGGTTCACCGCCCCGCTCGGCCGTACCCGTGAGTACGTCGACATCGTGCGGATGGCGCTGCGGCGCGAGCGGGTGGGCTACGCCGGCGAGCACTTCCAGCTCCCGCTGCCCGACGGCCCGGGCAAGGCACTGGCCCTGACGATGCACCCGGTGCGGGAGCGCATCCCCACCTACCTCGCCGCCATCGGGCCCAGGAACCTGGAACTCACCGGAGAGATCGCCGACGGCTGGCTGCCGGTGTTCTTCTCGCCCGAGCACGCGGCCACCCAGCTCGATCACGTCGCCGCCGGTGCCGCCAGGGCCGGTCGCACGCTCGCCGACCTCGACGTCGCGCCCACGGTGCCGCTGGTGCCGGGTGACGACTGGACGGTGTGCGCCGACTCCGTGCGCGCCTACGCGGCGCTGTACCTGGGTGGCATGGGCAGCCGGGACAAGAACTTCTACAACCGCCTCGCGGTGCGGATGGGCTTCGCCGACGCCGCTGCCGAGGTGCAGGAGCGTTACCTGGCCAAGGACTACGAGGGCGCGATGGCGGCGGTGCCGCTGGAGTTCCTCGACGCGACGTCGCTGCTCGGCCCGGTCGAGCGCATCGCCGAGCGCATGACCGCGTTCGCGGAGGCGGGTGTCACGACGCTCAGCGTGCTGCCGTTCGTGGCCCCGGAGAACGCCCCCGCCGCGTTGCGCACGGCCCTGGAGGCACTGGAGAAGGCGGGAGTGGCCTGATGGGTTGGTTCGAGGCTCTGGTTCTGGGGCTCGTGCAGGGGTTGACGGAGTTCCTCCCGATCTCCTCCAGCGCCCACGTCCGCCTGACGGCGGCGTTCGCGGGGTGGGACGACCCCGGCGCCGCGTTCACGGCCGTCACCCAGATCGGCACCGAGCTCGCGGTGCTGCTGTACTTCAGCAGGAAGATCGGCCGGATCCTGCACCACTGGTTCCTGTCGCTCACCAAGCGTGAGTACCGCTCCGACCCGGACGCGAAGATGGGCTGGCTCATCATCGTCGGATCGGTCCCGATCGGGGTGCTGGGGCTGCTGTTCGAGGAGCGCATCGAGAGCGTGTTCCGCGACCTGCGGCTGACGGCCACGACGCTCATCGTGTTCGGTCTGCTGCTGTTGCTCGCCGACCGGATCGGCCGCAAGGACCGGGAACTCGACCAGCTGACCGTTCCCCACGGCCTCGCCTACGGCTTCGCGCAGGCGCTGGCGCTCATCCCCGGGGTGTCGCGGTCGGGCGGCACGATCACCGGCGGGCTGCTGCTCGGCTACAAGCGTGCGGACGCCGCGGAGTACGCGTTCCTGCTGGCGGTGCCCGCGGTGCTCGCCTCGGGCGCCTACAAGCTCACCGACATCGGAGAGGGTGACGCACCCGGTGTGGGCCCGACCCTGCTGGCCACCATCGTGTCGTTCGGCGTCGGGTACGCCGTGATCGCGTGGCTGATGTCCTACATCAAGAAGAACAGTTTCCTGCCGTTCGTGATCTACCGCGTCGCCTTGGGCGTGCTGGTGCTGGTACTGGTCTTCACCGGGGTGTTGGATCCCGACGCGGGCCCGGCCGTGACCGACGCGGTGGGGCAGCGGGAGTGAGGCCGTAGGGTGGCGTCGTGGCTACTGTGATCCTGCTCAGACACGGCAGGTCGACGGCGAACAGTGCGGGCGTGTTGGCCGGACGCACCCCCGGCGTCGGTCTGGACGACACCGGCCGTGCCCAGGCGGAGGGGTTGGTGACGCGCCTGGCGGACGTGCCACTGGCTGCGGTGCTGACGTCGCCGTTGCTGCGGTGCAGGCAGACGGTGGCGCCGCTGCTGAAGGACCGACAGCTCCCACAGCGAACGGAAGCCCGGCTGTCCGAAGTCGACTACGGCGAGTGGGCGGGCAAAGAGCTCAAGGAGCTGGCCAAGCACCCGCTGTGGAAGGTGGTGCAGTCGCAGCCGTCGGCCGTGGTCTTCCCCGGCGGGGAGAGCCTCGCCCAGATGCAGACACGGGCCGTGCGGGCGATGCGGGAGCACGATGAGCGCATCACGGCCGAGCACGGTGAGCATTCGGTGTGGCTGGCGTGCACCCACGGCGATGTGATCAAGGCGGTGCTGGCCGACGCGCTCGGCCAGCACCTCGACCTGTTCCAGCGCACGGTCGTCGAGCCGGCGTCGGTGTCGGTGATCCGCTACACCGAGATCCGGCCGTTCGTGCTGCGGATGAACGACTGCGGGGGTGAGCTGAGCGGGATCGTGCCGCCCAAGCCGAAGCGGCGGCGCAGGGACGGCGGGCTCTCCTCCGACGCGGAGGTCGGAGGATCGACAGGACGAAAGGATTGATCGTGACGACTGCGGACAACCCGCTGTTGGCGGCGAGTGAGCTGCCGTACGAGCTGCCGCCGTTCGACCGGATCTCGGGCGAGCACTTCCTGCCCGCGTTCGAGGCGGGAATGGCGGAGCAGATCTCCGAGGTGGAGGCCATCGCGAACAATCCGGAGCCGCCGACGTTCGACAACACGATCGTGGCGCTCGAACGCTCCGGCGAGTTGCTCGACCGGGTCTCGGAGGTGTTCTTCAACCTCAACGCCTCCCACACCGACGACACCCTGCGGGCCGTGCACGCCGAGATCGCGCCGAAGCTGGCCACGCACTCGGACGCCATCCACCTGAATCCGGCGTTGTTCGCCCGCGTGGAGAGGCTGTACGAGGACGCCGACTCGCTCGGGTTGGACTCCGAGTCGGCGTGGCTGTTGCGCCGCTACCACCTGGATTTCGTGCGTGCCGGTGCGGCGTTGCCGGAGGCCGACCAGGAGCGGTTGCGGGAACTCAACACCGAGCTGTCGTCGCTGTCGACCCGCTTCCAGGACAACCTGCTGGCCGACACGAACGACCTCGCGGTCCTGGTGTCCGACCGCGAGGAGCTGGCGGGCCTGTCGGACGCGACGATCGCGGCGGCGGCCGAGGCGGCCACCGCCCGGGGTGAGGACGGCAAGTACCTGCTGACGCTGTCGTTGCCGACGGCGCAGCCGCTGCTGGCGTCGCTTGAGAACCGGGCGCTGCGAGAGCGGCTCTTCCGCGCTTCGGTGACGCGCGGCAACCGGGGCAACGAGCACGACAACAAGGCGGTGTTGACGCGGATCGCGCGGCTGCGGGCGGAGCGGGCCGCGCTGCTGGGTTATGCGAACCACGCCGAGTACGTGATCGAGGACCAGACGGCGGGCACGGCGCGGGCGGCCACGGAGCTGCTGCACCGGCTGGCCCCGGTGGCGGTGTCCAACGCCCGCGCCGAGGCGGCCGAGCTGGTCGAGGAGGTCGCGCGGTCCGGTTCGGACCATCCGCTGGAGCCGTGGGACTGGGCGTTCTACGCCGAGCGGGTCCGTAAGCGTCGGTTCGACGTCGACGACGCCGAGCTGCGCCCGTACTTCGAGCTGGACAGGGTGCTGCGGGACGGGGTGTTCCACGCCGCGACGAAGCTGTACGGGTTGACGTTCACCGAGCGTGACGACCTGCCGACCTACCATCCCGACGTGCGGGTGTTCGAGGTGTTCGACGCCGACGGCGGTCCGCTGGGGCTGTTCCTCGGCGACTACTACGCGCGTGACTCCAAGCGGGGCGGTGCGTGGATGAACTCCTACCGCGTGCCCTCACGGTTGTTGGACCGCAAGCCGGTGGTGGTGAACAACCTGAACATCACCAAGCCGCCGGCGGGCGAGCCGACGCTGCTGACCTTCGACGAGGTGGTGACGGCGTTCCACGAGTTCGGCCACGCCCTGCACGAGTTGCTGTCGGACACGCGGTACCCCACGTTGGCGGGCACGAGCGTGCCGAGGGACTTCGTGGAGTTCCCCTCGCAGGTCAACGAGATGTGGGTGTTGTGGCCGGAGGTGCTGGACAACTACGCCCGCCACCACCGCACGGGTGAGCCGTTGCCGCAGCATCTGGTGGAGAGGCTGCGGGAGTCGCGCACCTACGGCGAGGGCTTCGCGACGACGGAGTACCTGGCCGCGTCGCTGCTGGACCTGGCGTGGCACACGTTGGACGCCGACACGACGGTCGACGACGTGGCCGCGTTCCAGGCGCAGGCGCTGGAGAAGGCAGGAGTGGCGGTGCCGGAGGTGCCGCCGCGTTACGCCAGCACGTACTTCGCGCACATCTTCTGCAACGGCTACTCGGCGGGCTACTACTCCTACATCTGGAGCGAGGTGCTGGACGCCGACACGGTGGAGTGGTTCCGGGAGAACGGGGGCCTGACGCGGGAGAACGGCGACCACTTCCGGCGGGAGCTGTTGGCGCGGGGCGGCAGCAAGGACCCGATGGAGTCGTTCCGGACGTTCCGGGGGCGCGACCCGGAGATCGAGCCGTTGCTGAAGCGCCGGGGCCTGACGGGAGCGTAGCGGGGCCGGCGTGGGCGGCCGGGTCAGTTCGGCAGGTCGCCCACGCTGTCGCGATAGTGGTCCGAGCGCGTCCGTCGGGTCCAGGGCCACGTGAGCAGGGCCCAGGCGGCGAGGATGAGCATCACTTCGATCACGACGTACCAGGGCCAGGGGCCGAGGGCGTCGAGCACCGAGCCGGTGGCGGGTTTGCGGTTGAGGTAGCCGTAGTTGGTGCCCGTGACGCTGTTGAAGGCCATCGCGAGGACGGCCCAGCTCGCGGTGATTTTGACGGTGGTGCGGTAGTCGCGCCACGTGGGGTGCAGTCCCACGCCCCACGTGAGGTAGACGGCGGCCCATATCACGAGCAGGTGCAGGGCCCAGAACGCCAGGAACTCGTGGTGGGGGAAGTCGGGGGCGTCGAGCACGGGGGAGAACAGGGCCTGCGGGGAGAGTGTGAGGCACCAGTAGTAGGTGAGCGCGTAGGCCCAGCGGGTGTGGGTGAACAACGCGTACGCGGCGACGAAACCGGCGAGGTCGGACAGGTGTAGGGGGATGGTGTCGAGCAGGTCCCAGTCACGGGACGACACCGTGTAGCCGAGGGCGCCGACGTGGATGGTGAGGAGCACGGCGCCGAAGGTGCGGCTGGTGCGGCGTTCGGTGGGGGTGTGGCGGTGGGCTCGGCCTGTGAGGACGAGGGCGAGGCAACCGAGGGCGAACACGGCGAGCACCACCCAGTGGGAGAGGCCGTAGGCGGTGAACTGCTCCTGCGCTGTCGTCGCGTCCATGGCTGTGCCGTGATGGTCGCCTGTCGGGTGTCGCCCTTCCATCGTGGCAGCTGGGCGCGCTCCGCGACACCCGAGTTGTATAACGCCCTATACGTCTGGGCTTGAAAGGGCGGATTCTCCTTGGGCCGACCGAGACAACAAAGGGCCGTCTTCCCGAACGAATCGCTCAGGAAGATGGCCCTTGTCGACTCGACTCAGACGAGGCCGAGCTTGGTCACCGCGTCGCGTTCCTCGGAGAGCTCGGCGACGGAGGCGTCGATGCGGGCGCGGGAGAAGTCGTTGATCTCCAGGCCCTGCACGATCTCGTAGGAGCCGTTCTTGCAGACCACCGGGAACGACGAGATCAGACCCTCGGGGACACCGTAGGAGCCGTCGGAGGGCACGCCCATGGAGACCCAGTCGCCCTCGGGGGTGCCGTTGACCCAGTCGTAGACGTGGTCGATGGCGGCGTTGGCGGCCGACGCGGCCGACGACGCGCCCCTCGCCTCGATGATCTCGGCGCCACGCTTGGCGACGCGCGGGATGAACTCGTTCTCCAGCCACGCCTGGTCGTTGACGGCCTCGGCCGCGCTCCGGCCCTTGACCTCGGCGTTGAAGATGTCGGGGTACTGGGTGGCGGAGTGGTTGCCCCAGATGGTCATCTTCTTGACGTCGGACACCGGGACACCGAGCTTCTTGGCGAGCTGTGCGATGGCGCGGTTGTGGTCGAGGCGGGTCATCGCGGTGAACCGCTCGGCGGGGACGTCGGGCGCGTGGGCCTTGGCGATGAGGGCGTTGGTGTTGGCGGGGTTGCCCACGACGAGCACCTTGATGTCGTCGGCGGCGCCGGCGTTGATGGCCTCGCCCTGGGGCTTGAAGATGCCGCCGTTGGCTTCGAGCAGGTCACCGCGCTCCATGCCCTTGGTGCGGGGGCGGGCGCCGACGAGCAGGGCCACGTTGGTGCCCTCGAAGGCCTGCTTGGGGTCGTCGAAGATGTCGATGCCCGCCAACAGTGGGAAGGCGCCGTCCTCCAGTTCGAGGGCGGTACCCTCGGCCGCCTTCACCGCCTGCGGGATTTCCAGCAGTCGCAGCCGGACCGGCTTGTCCTGGCCCAGGAGCTGGCCGGACGCGATGCGGAACAGCAGCGCGTAGCCGATCTGGCCGGCGGCGCCGGTGACGGTGACGTTGACAGGGGCCTGCGTCATGACGTTCTCCTGCTGACGGTTTCAGTGCTTGTACCCGGGATGTTATCGGCCGTTCTCGCAGCGGGGCGGGTGCGTCACCTCACCTGAACCGATTGAGCGGTGTTGTCATGATCACCTCGTCCTGCGGTGGCGGTCCGCAACCTGCGTACGGGCGGTGAGGTCGCGGGCAAAGCGGTCAGGCAGCGTCCGCTTTGTTTGCGATCGTCGTCGTGTATTCCGGAAGCGACGCGGGAGGATTCGAAGTCGATGACCGTTCTGGACGCCCGGGCTCTGAACCGTGCGACGCTGGCCCGGCAGTTGCTGCTCGAGCGCGCCGAGCTGCCTGTCCGCGAGGCCGTCGCGCATCTGTGTGGTCTTCAGGCGCAGGAGCCGCAGGAGCCGTTCGTGGGGCTGTGGTCGCGGCTGCGTGCGTTCGATCCGGCGGTGCTGGACGAGTTGTTGGTCGGTCGGCGGGTGGTGAGGACTCACCTCATGCGCCGCACTGTTCACCTGCTCACCGCGGACGACGCCGTGGCGTGGCGGGCGCGGCATGATGCGATGCTGCGCCAGCGGGTGCTCGGCGTCTATCGCCGTGAGCTCGACGGGGTGGATCTCGACGCGTTGGCGGCGGCGGGCCGGGAGGTGCTGGCCGACGGTGAGCCCCGGTCGACGAGGGAGATCGTCGAGGCGCTCGCCGACCGCTGGCCCGGTGTGGCGGCGAGGGCGCTGGGCGAGATGGTGGTCGCCGTTGTCCCGGTGGTGCAGAGACCGCCGCGTGGGTTGTGGCGTACGTCGGCGGGTGTGCGTCACGTGCTTCTTTCCTCGTGGGTGGGTCGTGAGGTGGACCCGCTGGTGGGGGATGGTTCGGATCCGGTGGGGAAGTCGTTGGTGCGGCGGTACCTGGCCGCCTTCGGTCCTGCGGCGTCGGCCGATCTGCGCGCGTGGTGTGGGCTTGCCGGTCTGCCCGCTGCGGTGGCCTCGATACGGGAGGAGCTCGTCGTTTTCCGCGACGAGCGGGGTCGTGAGTTGCTCGATCTTCCCGGTGCTCCGCGTCCTGGTCCTGACACGCCTGCTCCGGTGCGGTTTCTGCCCGCGTTCGACAACGCGCTTCTCGGTTACCGCGATCGCGGGCGGATCGTCGATGACGTCCATCGTGGATTGTCGGTGGCCGGTGAACGGGTTGTTCTGGTCGACGGGAGGGTCGCTGCGACCTGGAGGGTCGGGGAGGGAGCGGTGGTCGTCACTCCGTTGCGGCGCTTGTGCCGGGACGAGCGTGTCGCTGTGGTGGAGGAGGGTCGGGAGTTGGCGGCGTTTCTGTCCGGTGGCGACGGTCACGACGTCCGGGTGGAGAGGTCGTGACCGTCGTTTGCCGGGTCAGGCGTGGAGGAGCAGGTGTTCCAGCACGCGTGTGCCGAAGCGGAGGCCTTCGACGGGGACGCGTTCGTCGACGCCGTGGGCCATGGCGCGGTAGTCGAATCCTTCGGGTAGCCACAGTGGGGCGAAGCCGTAGCAGTCGATGCCGAGTTGGCTGAAGGCTTTGGCGTCGGTGCCGCCGCCGAGGCAGTAGGGCACGACGACGGCGTCGGGGTCCTGGGAGTGGAGGGCGTTGCTCATGGCGTCGAACCACGGCGAGTCCACGGGGGCCTGGACGGGCAGGCTGCGGGAGAGGAACTCACGTTCGACGTCGGGGCCGATGAGGGCGTCCACCTGGGACAGGAGGGTGTCTTCGGTGCCGGGGAGGACGCGGCCGTCGACGCGGGCTTCGGCGGTGCCGGGGATGACGTTGACCTTGTAGCCGGCGGTCAGGACGGTGGGTGTGACGCTGTTGCGGACGGTGGATTCGACGAGGGGGGCGGCGTCGCCGAGTCTGTCGAGGGTGGTGTCGATGTCGTGGAGGTCGATGTCGACGCCGAGGGCTTTTCCGGTGCGTTGGAGGAACGCCTCGACGGTGGGGGTGAGGACGACGGGCCAGTCGTGGGCGGCCAGGGCGTGGAGTGCGGTGACGAGGCGGGTGACGGCGTTGGCGTCGTTGCGGCGGGAGCCGTGTCCGGCGCGGCCTCGGGCGGTGAGTTTGAGGTGGGCGGTGCCGCGTTCGGCGGTGCCGATGGGGTAGAGGCGGATTTTGCGGCCGTCGGTGGCGCGGACGTGGTAGGTGTAGCCGCCGGATTCGCTGATGGCGGCGGCGCAGTCGGCGAAGAGGTCGGGGTGGTGTGTGGTGAGCCAGTGTGCTCCGTGTTCGCCGCGGTCTTCTTCGTCGGCGACGAAGGCGAGGACGATGTCGCGGCGGGGGCGGCGTCCGGTGGTGGCCAGTGAGTGGACGGCGGCCAGGACGGTGGCGCAGAAGTCCTTCATGTCGACGGCGCCGCGGCCCCAGACGTAGCCGTCGGCGACGGTGCCGGAGAACGGGTCGACGGTCCATTCGCCTGCGTCGGCGGGGACGACGTCGAGGTGGCCCTGGATGAGGAGTGGGGGTAGGTCGGGGTTGTCGCCGGGGACGCGGGTGACGACGTTGGCGCGCCGGGGTGCGGATTCGAGGATGGTGGGTTGGAGTCCGGCGTCGGCGAGGGTGGTGCCGCAGAATTCGGCGGCTTCGCGTTCTCCGCGTGCGTCGCCGGCTCCGTGGTTGGTGGTGTCGATGCGGATCAGTTGTGCGCAGAGATCCACGACGTCGGCTGTCACTGTGGGTTACACCGCCTTTGTGGGGTTGCCTGTGGTGTGGGGTTGTGGGTGTGTCAGCCGTATTTGCCTTGGACGGCGCCGTCGGCGATGGCGGTGACGATCTTGAAGGCTTTCATGGCGTCGGTCATGGTGTCGGCGTCGAAGCCGACGGTGCGGACGCCGGTCTGTTCGACGGTCGGGATGACGGCGGCCGCCTGGGCGAGGTGGCTGGCGTCGAATTCGACGTCGATGTGGTGTGCTGTTGTGGTGGGGTTTCCCCGTCCGGCGTGGCGCATGCTCGTGGTGGCGGCGGCGGTGAGGTCGGCGGCGGTGCGGGAGGGTGGGAGGCAGACGGCGGCGTAGCGGCTGACGCATTGTTTGACGGCGACGACTTCGGCGTCGGGTGCGTAGTCGTGGGCGTCGTCGCAGGTTTTGTCGTCGCCGCTGACGAGGAGGACGGGTACGCCGTATTCGGCGGCGAGGGCGGCGTTGAGGCGGCCTTCGCTGGCGGGGACTCCGTCGAGCCAGACGCCGGTGATCTGGTTGGGCAGGTAGGTGTGGGAGAGCACGCCGTCGCAGCCTGCTCCGGCGTGGTAGCCGAGGAAGACGACGCCGTCGACGCCGGTGTCGATGCCCTCCATCATCGACAGTGGTTTGTGGCGGCCGGTGAGCATGTGGGCGCGGGGGTCGAGGTCTTCGAGGAGCACGTTGCGTTGGGAGGAGTGTGCTTCGTTGACGAGGATGTCGGTGGCGCCGCCGTCGGCGAGGCCTGCGATGACGGCGTTGACGTCGCCGGTGAACAGGCGTCGGAAGCGTTGCCATTGTTCGGTGCCGGGGACGACGTCGTCTGTCCAGGTGACACCGGTGGCGCCTTCCATGTCGGCGGAAATCATGATTCTCACGGGTGTCCAACCTAGCCGCGATGTCACAGGTTGCACACCGGTGACAGCAAATCGTTGACATTATGCGGTGGGGAGTGGTTACTTTTCCGCTTCGGCATCCTCTCGGAGTGCAGTGAGGTGTACACAGTGAGTTGGTCTGGCTTTCGGCGTCGGGTCGCGTCCTTGGGCGCGGTTGCCGCGGCGTTGTTGATGGTCGGGTCGCTGGCGCCCGTGGCCGTGGCGCAGGAGCGGTCTCCTCGGGTGTTGCGGGTGGCGTTGGTGCAGGAGATCGATCATCTCAACCCGTTCACGGCCAGTTTCGCGTCGAGCACGATGGTGGGCCGGTTCGCGTGGGAGTTCCTGACGCTGCCGTCGTCGGAGGACGCGACGCCCACGGGTGGTGTGGCGGAGTCGTGGGAGGCGTCGGAGGACAAGCTCACGTGGACGTTCACGATCCGGGAGGGGATGACGTGGTCGGACGGTGAGCCGGTGACGGCGCACGACGCCGCGTTCACCTTCAACAAGATCATGTCCGATCCGAAGGCGGCGGAGGCCAACGGCGGATATGTGGAGAACTTCGAGAAGGTCACCGCGGCGGACGACCGCACGCTGGTGATCGAGACCAGGGAGCCGCAGGCGAGCATGACGGCGCTGGACGTGCCGATCGTGCCGGAGCACGTGTGGTCGAAGGTCGGGGACATGCACGACCCGGCCACGGACGGCATCGACGTGGTGGGTGTCGGTAGTGGGCCTTTCCTGATCGCGGAGTACCGGCCGAACGAGATCGTGCGCATGAAGGCGAACGAGAGCTACTGGCGGGGCGCTCCGGCCTACGACGAGTTGCACTTCATCAAGTTCGAGAACGCCGACGCGGCGGTGAACGCGCTGCGCAACGGTGAGGTGGATTTCATCAACCGGCTCACGCAGGCGCAGTTCGACAGTCTGAAGAACGAGCCCGGGGTGGAGACGAACCAGGCGTCCGGGCGGCGGTACCGGGAGTTGTTGATGAACCCGGGTGCGCGTAACGCCGAGGGTGACGAGATCGGTGACGGGCACCCGGCGTTGCGGGACGTGAAGGTGCGTCGGGCGATCGCGATGGCGATCGACCCGAAGGTGCTGGTGGAGAAGGTGCTCGGCGGTTACGGCGAGTTGCCGGGTGGGTTGGTGCCGCCGATCTACGCGGACTTCCACTACGAGCCCACCGACGACGTGCGTTACCGGTTCGACCCACAGGCGGCGAACGCGCTGCTGGACGAGGCGGGTTACGAGCGCGGTCCGGACGGTGTCCGGGTGGATTCGCAGGGCAGGCGGCTGGAGTTCCGGTTGACCGGTCGCGCCAGTGAGGACTATGCGCAGCGCGCGAGTGACTACCTGGTGTCGTGGTTGAAGGACGTCGGTATCGCGGTGACGAAGAACCTGGTGTCGGACAACGAGGTGGACGAGACGACGTCGTCGGGTCACTACGATCTCGCGTTCTCGGGGTGGGGCACGAACCCGGACCCGGACTACATCCTGGGCAAGCAGACGTGCGCGGCGCTGCCGGCGTCGTCGGGCAGCAGCAGTAGCAACGCGTTCTTCTGCGACGAGACCTACGACGAGTTGTACTACCGGCAGGCGGCGGAGCTGGACCCGGCCAAGCGGGCGGAGCTGGTGAAGCAGGCGCAGGCCCGCTACTACGAGATGGTTCCGAGTCTGGTGCTGGGTTACGACAACGTGTTGGAGGCCTACCGGTCGGACCGGTTCACCGGCTTCGTGCAGCAGCCGGAGGGTGAGGGCCAGATCATGGAGCAGACCGGTTACTGGGGCTTCTACGGTGCCAAGCCGGTGGAGGCCACGGCCGGTGGCGACGGTGACTCGGGCCTGTCGGCGGGGGTGTGGGTCGCGCTGGGTGCGGGTGCGCTGGCGTTGGTGGCCGTCGGGGGCACCGTGGTCGTGCGTCGCCGGTCCTCGATCGACGACAGGGAGTGACGTCGGCCGTGACGTTGACGTCGTCCGATGCCGCGCCGGGTCCGGGCCGTGAGGGTTCGGATCGGCGCGGTGCCGCTGACGGGGGCTCGGTAGCTTCGACGGTCCGTTTCGTCGCGGTGAAGCTGGGTGGGGCGCTGGCGAGTTTCGCGCTGGTGGTGGTGCTCGGGTTCCTGCTGTTCCGGATGATCCCGGGTGATCCGGTGGCGACGATGACGCGGGACCGGCCCACGAGCCCGGAGCAGTTGGCCGCGTTGCGGGAGCGGCTCGGGGTGGACAAGCCGATGCCGGAGCAGTTCCTGGACTACGTGCTGGGGCTGTTGCGGGGTGATCTGGGCACCTCCTACATGTACAACCGGCCGGTCGCGGAGATGATCGGTGAGCGGTTCTGGCCGACGCTGTTGCTGGTGGGCACGGCGACGGTGCTGGCGGTGGCGCTCGGGTTGTGGTTGGGGGTGCGGGCGGCGTGGCGGCGCGGCAGCGCGTTCGACCGGGTGAACACCGGGGTGGCGTTGACGTTGTGGTCGGTGCCGCAGTTCTGGCTGGGGCTGCTGTTGTTGATCGCGACGCAGGGGTTGTTCCCGAGCCGGGGGATGCGGTCGCCGGTGATTCCGGACGATCCGGTGGCGCAGGTGCTCGACGTGGCCCATCACCTGGTGTTGCCGTGTGTGACGTTGCTGGCGGTGATCTACGCGCAGTACATGCTGGTGATGCGGTCGTCGCTGCTGGAGGAGATGGGCGCGGACTATCTGACGACGGCGCGGGCGAAGGGCCTGCGTGACGATCTGGTGCGCAAGCGGCACGCGGTGCCGAACGCGTTGTTGCCGACGGTGACGTTGGTGTTCCTGCAGTTCGGGATGGTGGTGTCGGGCACGGTCACGGTGGAGACGGTGTTCTCGTGGCCGGGGCTGGGCCTGTTGACGTACGAGGCGTTGCGGGGCCCGGACCTGCCGTTGTTGCAGGGCGTGTTCGTGGTGCTGGCGGGATCGGTGCTGGTGATGAACCTGGTGGCCGAGTTGCTGTACCGGGTGCTGGACCCGAGGGTGCGTGAGTCATGACCTCTCCTGTGTGGCAGCGGCGGCGGGCGGCGGCCGTCTCGGTGTGGACCGCTTTCCGCCGCGAGCGTGGTGGCCTGGTGGGGCTTTGTGTGCTCGCGGCGGTGGTGGTGCTGGCGGTGACGGCGCCGTTGTTCACGAACGAGGCGCATCTGGACGTCACCACCGCGCCGGGGACCCCGTTGCAGCCGCCGAGCCTGGAGTTCCCGTTGGGCACCGACGTGGACGGCCGCTCGGTGTTGCTGCTGACGCTGTGGGGCGCGCGGGTGTCGCTGCTGGTGGGGTTCGCGGCGACCGTGCTGTCGGTGGTGATCGGCACGCTGGTGGGTCTGGTGGCGGGGCACTTCGGCGGGTGGGTGTCGGCGGTGCTGTTGCGGTTCACCGACTTCTTCCTGGTGCTGCCGTCGCTGGTGCTGGCCATCGCGCTGTCGACGGTGTTGCCGCAGGGCGTCGCCACGATCGTGCTCGCGGTCGGGGTCACGTCGTGGCCTGCGACGGCGCGGTTGGTGCGGGCGCAGACGTTGACCATCGAGAGCAGACCGTTCGTGGAGCGGGCTCGCGCGCTCGGCGGCGGGCACGGGCACGTGCTGGGGCGGCACGTGCTGCCCGCGGTGCTGCCGCTGGTGCTGGCGAACACGACGTTGGTGGTGGGGAACTCGATCATCGCGGAGTCGACGCTGGCGTTCCTCGGGTTGGGTGATCCGAGCGCGGTGTCGTGGGGTTCGATGCTGCAGACGGCGTTGTCGTCGGGGTCGGTGAGCGCGGGTGCGTGGTGGTACCTGTTGCCGCCGGGACTGGCGATCGTGGTGATCGTGTTGTCGTTCACGCTGGTGGGTCGGGCGCTGGAGACGGTGCTGAACCCGAGGTTGAAGGGACAGTGATGACGCCGACCACGTCCGAGTCACCGGAGTCGGAGACGCCCCTGCTCCGGTTGCGTGACCTGGGGGTCACCTACCGCACCTCGGGTGGGGAGGTGCCCGCGGTGCGGGACGTGAACCTCACGTTGCGGGCGGGTGAGACGCTGGGCATCGCGGGCGAGTCCGGGTCGGGCAAGTCGACCGTGGCGATGAGTGTGCTGCGGCTGCTGCCGAAGTCGGCGACCGTGACCGGTGAGGTGCTGCTGGACGGCGAGGACGTCAACACCATGCGGTGGGGGCGGCTGCGGGCGATGCGGTGGTCGTCGGCGTCGATCGTGTTCCAGGGCGCGATGCACGCGCTGAACCCGGTGCGCACGGTCGCCGAGCAGATCGCCGAACCGATCCGGCTGCACACCACCGCGAACGGGGCCACGAAGGACCGGGTGGCGGAGTTGCTGCGGCAGGTCGACCTGCCACCGGAACGCGCGGGCGCCTACCCGCACGAGTTGTCCGGTGGGCAGAAACAGCGCGTGATGATCGCGATGGCGTTGGCGTGCGAGCCTAAGTTGATCGTGGCCGACGAGCCGACCACGGCGTTGGACGTGGTGGTGCAGGACCAGGTGCTGCGCCTGCTGAGCGAGCTGGTGGCGCAGCGCGGCATCGGACTGATCATGATCAGCCACGACCTGGGGGTGCTGGCGCAGACCTGCGCGCGGACCGCGGTGATGTACCGGGGTGAGATCGTGGAGGAAGGGCCGTCGGTCGAGGTGTTCGGTCAGCCCCGCCACGAACACACGCGCGCGCTGGCCGCCGCGATCCACCGGATCGGCGACCCGGACACCCGGATGGTCACTGACCGTGAGACCAGGAGCGGTGACGCGGAGGGAGCGGGTGGTGAACTTCTGGCCGCCCGGGACCTTGTGGTGACGTTCCGTGATCGTTCGCGGCGGGTGGTGCGCGCGGTCGACGGGGTCGATCTGGGGGTGCGGCCCGGCGAGATCGTGGCGCTGGTCGGGCAGTCCGGGTCGGGCAAGACCACGCTGGCGCGCACGCTGCTGGGGTTGCAGCGGCCGACGTCGGGGTCGGTGCTGTTCGACGGGGCGCTGTTGCCGACGTCGGTGTCGGGGCTGCGCTCCTACCGGCGGCGGGTGCAACTGGTGTTGCAGGACCCCACCAGCGCGCTGAACCCGCGGCACACGGTGTACGAGGCGGTGGCGGAGGGCCCCCGCATCCACGGCCTCGCCGGCGCCGAACGGGACATCGTCGTCGCGGCGTTGGAGGCCGCCGAGCTGCGGCCGGCGGAGAAGTTCCTGTCGCGCCTGCCGCACGAGTTGTCCGGCGGGCAACGGCAGCGCGTGGTGATCGCGGGAGCGTTGGCGTGCGAGCCCAGCGTGCTGATCGCCGACGAACCGGTGGCCTCACTCGACGCGACGGTGCGCAACGAGATCCTGGCGCTGTTGCTGCGGCTGCGGCAGGACCTCGGGCTGGCCGCGCTGGTGATCACCCACGATCTCGGGCTGGCGTGGGCCATCGCCGACCGCGTGGCGGTGATGCGGCACGGCCGCATCGTCGAACACGGACCGGTGGAGAAGGTGCTGCTCAACCCGCGGCACGAGTACACCGGTTCGCTGCTGGAGGCGTTGCCGACACCTTCGGCGAGCGCATTCCGTCGCGGTGTGTAACCTCAGAACGCAGTATGGCCACCACGACCGATTCCGCGCCGAGCGCCGAGACGCCCGCGGAGGAGACCGCAGGAGCACGGGCTGAGGCCCGTGCCGGGGAAACGGCTCGTTTCCCGTACCGCACGATCGCGATGGGTGTCATCGGCAGTGTGGTGCTGATGCTCGCGTCGCTGGGCGCCGGGGGCATCCTCGTGCGCGACCCGGTCATCGGGGCCGGGCCACTGTCGTGGATGCGTTACGGCCACGGGCACGCACTCGCCACCACCGTGCTCTACGTCGGTTTCGGACTGGTGGTGTGGGCGTGGGTGCGGTTGGGCCGGTACGCGCTCGCGGGCCGCATCGGCACCAGACCCATCGTCGTCGCCGCGTTCGCGTGGATGGCGCCGCTGCTGATCGCGCCGCCGCTGTTCACGCGGGACGTGTTCTCCTACCTCGGGCAGGGGGCGCAGCTGCTGCACGGGCTCGACCCGTACGACTACGGGCCCGCCGCGCTGGACGTGTTGCCCGACGTGGTGCAGAACGTGCACCCGCTGTGGCAGACCACCCCCGCCCCGTACGGGCCGTTGTTCCTGCTGGTGGCCGAGAACATCGTCGGCGTCACCGGCAACAACATGATCGCCGGGGTGATCCTGACCCGGGTGGTGCTGCTGCTGGGGCTGGCCGGGATGCTGTGGGCGCTGCCGAAGCTGGTGCGCCACCTCGGCGGGCGGCTGCCGGTGACGATGTGGCTGGCCGTGGCCAGTCCGATGACGGTGATCCACCTGGTCGGTGGCCCGCACAACGACCTGCTGATGCTGGCGTTCCTCACCGTCGGCGTGTGGGCCGCGCTGGAACGCAAACACGCGCTCGCCATCGCGCTCGTCACGGTGGGCATGCTGATCAAGCCGACCGCGGCGGTGGCGTTGCCGTTTTTGGTGTGGGTGTGGGCCAACCACCTGCCACGCGAGGAGAGTCTGTTCCGGCGGTTCGTCAAGGCGGTCACCCCGTCGTTGGCGATCTTCGCGGTGGTGTTCACGGCGGGCACGTGGGTGTCGCTGGGCTCGTTCAACCTGGGCTGGGTCGCCGGCCTGCAGGCACCCCAGATCATCGCGAACTGGCTGAACTTCCCCACCGGGCTCGGCGAGATCGCGCACACCCTGGTCAACCTCGTGGTCGACGTGCCGGTGTCGCCGTTCGTCACCGTGGCGCGCGGCCTGGCGTGGGTGGCGCTGTCCGCGGTGATGGTGTGGCAGTGGTGGCTGGCCCGCAACGGCGGGAGGGAAGCCATCCTGCGCATGGGTGTCACGCTGCTCGCGGTGGCGGTGTTCTCGCCGCCGACGCTGCCGTGGTACCTGACGTGGGGCTTCGTGATCCTGTCGGCGTTCCCGTGGCGGCGCGTGCACCTCGCCGTCGTGGTGGCCGTGTCGATGTTCCTGGTGCTGGTGTACTACCCGACCGGGGAGCAGAGCCTCTACGACTGGTGGTTCATCATCGGCGTGATCGCCGCCAGCCTCTACGGTGCCGCCTCACTGCTCAAGCCCGACCCGCTCGGCCTGATCGGGGTGTGGCGGCGACAGCCGGTCACCGCGGCGAGTGAGACCGATCCGGGACAGGCTGAGGGGCCGCCGACCAGCCGCGCCACGTCCTGACCCGCACCCGCACCACAGGCCCGCCGGGTGGGGTGCGCGCGTACTGCTCGTACTTCGCCACCAGTACCGCCACCGCCGACTCGTCCTCTACGCCAGTGACGGTGGCGTGCCCGTCGACGCGCACCCACCACAACCTCGACCAGTCCTCGTCGTAGTGGTCCACCAGCAGCGACACGTTGGGTTGCGCGGCGATGTTGCGCAACCGGCGCAGCGCCGTCGTCGTCTTCGGCTTCGCGTCGACGGCCCACACCACGTCGTCGCCATCGAGGGCGAACGTCACCGGCACCAGGTGCGGGACCCCGTCGGCGCCCGCGGTGGCCAGGCGAGCCACCCGCGCCGACGCGAACAGCCGCCGCGCCGTCGCCACGTCCATGCGCATACCCGCGAGCGTAGGCGGGTCGCCACCAGCGGGGTCGCCCGAACGCACCGGACGGGTCTGCCGTATGGGGTGCGATCAGACACCGATGATGGTGGGTCCTTGACGGATGAGGGAGGCTGCGCGGCGCGAGTTGGCGCGGATGCGGGACTCGCCTGCTGTATGGCGTGAGCTGCGCTACGAGCGGGCCACGGGTGCCGACGGCGACGACGGCGATGACTGCGACGGAAACGCGGTGCGGTGGGCGAAGGTGCTGTGGGCGTTTTGGCCGGGTCCGTAGAGGGCGAGTTGGCCGAGGCGGTGTTCGTCGAGGCGGACCGTCAGGCACGCGACGTGCCCGGCTTGCCCCTGCTGGTGTTGCGGGCCGCCGCCGAAGCCGCCGGCAAGGTCGGTGACCAGGCCGTCGCGGAGCACTACCAGAAGCTCCGCGACGCCGAGCGGCAACGGATCGACGCCGCGCTCGCCCGAAAACAGGACGCCAAACCCCGCAGCCGAGGCGTCCTGCGCTGCCGGAGCCGGAGCGGCCTCACACCCCTGCTGTGACGGTGAGGGTGCCCGTGTCGGCGTCGAGTTCGGAGGGCACCCCCAACGGCACCGCGAGCGCACCCGGGTGGTGTCCGATGTTCAGCCGCCACACCGTCGGCACCCCGAGCGAGGCCAGCCGGTCGCGCAGCACCTCCCGCACGACGTCGCAGTCGACCCCGCAGTCGGTCCACGACCCGAGCGCGAGCCCGGCCACCCCGTCGAACCAGCCCGCGCGCAACAGCTGGGTCAGCATCCGGTCGATGCGGTAGGGCTCCTCGCCGATGTCCTCCAGCACCGCGATCGCGCCGCGCGCCGGGCGGAACTCCGGGCTGCCGACACTCGCCGCGAGCACCGTGAGGTTGCCGCCCACGAGCACGCCACGGGCATGGCCGGAACGCAGCGTCTCCGCCTTCGGACTGGTCAGCTGCCGCGCGCCGGGCGGGTCGAACAACGCCACCCGCAGGTGTTCGGCGGCCACCGGGTCGAAGTAGGCGGTGGCCGGCATCGACGCCAGGAGTGTCGGGGTGCCCACGTGGGCGGCGATCGCCGCGTGCAGGGCTGTCGCGTCGCTGGCCCCGGCGAACACGGTGGGTTCCGCGTGGCGCAGCGCGTCCCAGTCCACGAGCTCGATCATGCGCTGGCTGCCGTAGCCGCCGCGGGCGGCGATCACCGCGGTCACGTCCGGGTCGAGCCAGGCGCGTTCGAAGTCACGGGCGCGGTCGGAGTCGGTGGCCGCGAGGTAGTCCAACGTCGGGTGGCGGGTGCGCACGGTCGCGCCGAGCCGCACCCGCAGGCCCCAGGACTCGAGTGTCGCGACCCCGCAGCGCAGCGCGTCGGTGTCCACCGGGCCCGCGCACGCCACGAGCGCCACGGTGTCCCCCGGCCGCACCGGCCGCACCAGTCCGGGCACGCTCACCTCCACGTCCGCCTCCTCGTGTCAGTGCCGCAGCTCCACAGGCGGCACCTCCGGGGTGGCAAAGCCGAACACCTGCCCGTAGAAGGCGAGTTCGGTGCGCAGGGCGGTCACGATCGTCTCCGCCTTGCGGAAGCCGTGCTGTTCGCCTTCGAACGTCACCAGCGCGTGCGGGATGCCGCTGCCGTGCAGGGCGGCCACGAACCGTTCGGCCTGTTCGGGCGGGCAGATCTCGTCCTCCAATCCCTGGAGCAGCAGGACGGGACCGGCGAGCGAGTCGAGGTTGTGCACAGGTGAGCGGGCCGGGTAGCGGCCGTCGGTGTCCGGCAGCGGCCCCACCAGGCCCTCGACGTAGCGGGACTCGAAGTCGTGGGTCTCGCCGCCTGCGCTGCTCCAGGGCAGCAGGTCCAGAATGGGGTACCTCGCGGTGGCGGCGCGGTAGGTGCGCACCGAGGTGATGGAGGCGGCGGCGGTGAACCCGCCCGCGCTGCCGCCCCGGATCGCCAACCGCTGCGCGTCGGCGAGTCCCTCGTCGGCCAGCGCCCGCGCCACGGCGGCGCAGTCGGCCACGTCGACCACACCCCACCGGCCTCGCAGTCGTTCGCGGTAGCGCCTGCCGTAGCCGGTGGAGCCGCCGTAGTCCACGGCCACCACACCGATCCCTCGGCTGGTGAAGTAGGCGAAGTCCAGGTCGAGCACCGCGTGGTTGCGCCCGGTGGGACCGCCGTGGACGTGCACCAGGTACGGCGGTTTCTCCCCGTCGGGGCCGGTGTGGTCGGGATTGTGCGGCGCGTACACGTAGGCGGGGACGCGGCTGCCGTCGTCGGCGGTGAACGATCGCACCTGCGGCACCGGCAGGTACTGCGCGGGCGGGGTCGGCGGCGGGTCGGTCAGGTCGGCCACCGTGCCGTCGCGCAGATCGACCCGCACCACGGTCGCGCCACGCCGCGGACCCGCCGCGACCCCCACCACGCCGTCGCCGTGGCGTGCGAGTGTCGGTGTCCACGCGGTGAGTTCCTCCGTCGGCCAGGTGAGCGTTCCGGTGACCTCGTCGAGCACCCCGAGGCCGTGCGCGGTGAGCACGGCGTGCCTGCCTCCGCCGAGCGCGGCCGACCACCGCGACCCCAGCTTCCACAGCGGGCCGCCCATCTCCGCCTCGACCGTCGTCAACGGTGTCAGGGACGTCCGGTCACCGTCGAGGGTGAGCCGGTGCGGTACCCACCAGCCGTCCGGGTCGGCGATCACCAGCAGCGCGCCCGGCCCGTCCCAGTCGAGCTGGCACACCGACACCCCGTCGCCGCCCGCCACGACCCGGTGCGGCCCGAACGTGCCGTCAGCGGTCACCTCGGCCACGCACAACGACGTCGAGTCCCACGGCATGGCGGGGTGGTCCCAGCCCAGCCACGCGGCGTGACGACCGTCGGGGGAGAGCTGCGGCGCGGTGAGGAAGTGGTGCGACGCGGCCAGCACCCGCGGCTCACCGCCGGACAGCGGCACCGCCACCAGATCGCGTGCCACGTCGGTGCGTCCCGCGCCGGTCACCCGCTCGCGCACCGCCCACACCTCACCGGCAGGGCCCGGCCGCAGATCGGCGAACCGCACCCCGTGCGGGCGGTCGGGTCGCGGGGTGAGCGCCGTGACGGCACCGTCACGCAGATCCCGCGCGTACACGCGCTGGTCGTCCCAGTGCGTGAACACCAGCAGGTCACCGACCACCAGCCACGGGCGACCGCCGTACTCGTGCACGCGGTTGCGGGCGTTCCACGGCGCGGGCAGCACCTCCTCGGTCGCGCCGTCGAGGAAGCGCATCACCGCCACCCGCCCGTTCTCCGCGGGCCGCGACTCCGCCCACCACACCGCGTCGTCCACGACGTCCACCCAGTGCGGGGTGACACCGGCCGCGGCGACGTCGTGCGCACTGATCGGGGACTTCCAACTGCCGTAGGGCGCGATCGAAGGCATTGCGCCAGCCTAGAAGATCTTGCGTGAGACTCCAGCCCCCGAACGCGCTCGATCGGGGGAGTTGGCATAGGGTCGTAGGTGCCATGGCTCGTGTCATTCACGTTTTCCGTCAACCCGACCGCTTCGTCGCGGGCACCGTCGGGCAACCCGGCGACCGCACGTTCTACCTCCAGGTCCGCGAGGACACGCGCACGATCAGCGTGACGATCGAAAAGCAGCAGGTCGCGGTGCTGGCCGAGCGGTTGACGTCGTTGCTGGAGGAGATCGCCAGCCGGTTCGGAGCCGACATCGGCGACGAGGCCGACGACGAGGTCGTCGACAACGACCCCCTCGACGTGCCCGTGGAGGAGGAGTTCCGGGTCGGCACGATGGGGCTCGGCTGGGACGCCGAGAGCAAGGCAGTGGTGATCGAACTGCTCGCGATCACCGAGACGGAGATCGACGAGGCCGTCGTGCTCGACGACACCGAGGAAGGACCCGACGCCGTGCGGGTGTTCCTCACCCCCGTCGCCGCCCGCGCGTTCGCCGTCCGCGCCGACCGTGTCGTCAACGCAGGCCGGAAACCCTGCCCGCTGTGCGGGGAACCACTCGACCCGGCCGGGCACATCTGCCCCCGCCAGAACGGATACCGGCGCGGCGCCGAGCTGGCCGACGAGGACTGACCGCGCGTTGGTCGAGCACGTGCAGGCGAGCGACCCCGCGGCCCTTGAACTGGTCGCGCACGGCACGCTGGACGTGGAGGGGCGGCTCGTGGACGCCTCCAACCTCACCCTGTTCTGCACCGTCGAACTCGACGGGCTCACCGCGGGCGCCGTGTACAAGCCGGTGGCGGGGGAGCGGCCCCTGTGGGACTTCCCCGACGGCACGCTCGCCGGGCGGGAGACCGCCACCTACCTGATCTCGGACACCATCGGTCTGGGCCACGTGCCCCCGACCGTGCTGCGGGACGGGCCCTTCGGTGAAGGCATGGTGCAGCTGTGGGTCGACACCGCCGACGACGACCTCGTCGAGGTGTGCCCGCTCGACGAGGTGCCCGAAGGGTGGCGGGTCGTCCTGCACGCCCACGACGCCGACGGCAACCCCGCCGTACTCGCCCACGCCGACCACCCCGGTGTCCGGGAACTCGCCGCGCTCGACGTGGTCGTCAACAACACCGACCGCAAGGGCGGGCACGTGCTGCACGGCGCCGACGGCCTCGTCTACGGCGTCGACCACGGCGTCTGCCTGCACACCGACCCGAAACTGCGCACGGTGCTGTGGGGCTGGCTCGGCGAACCGCTGCCCGACGACATGGTCGACAAACTCCGCAAACTGCGCTTCGCCCTCGACCACGACCTCGGGGCGGCACTCGAGCCGCACCTGACGGCAGCCGAGATCCACGCGGTCGCCGAGCGGGCCGACGCCCTCCTGGCAGCCGGTGTCTTCCCCGCGCCCGGCCAGGACTGGCGAGCCCTGCCCTGGCCGCTGTTCTAGCCGTCCACGAGAGCCGCGACCGCGTCCGGGCGCTCGTCGGTGACGAAGTGCCCGGCGTCGTCCACGACCCTCACCTCCACACCGAGCGCACGGCGCACGTGCGGTGCGAGGCGGCTCGGTGGGAGGAACACGTCCGCCGCCCCCACCGCGACGGTGCGCCGCACGTCCCGGTCCGGCACCGGCAGCAGCCCCGGATCGGCGCTCGACCGCACGTGCCGGGCCACCAGCGTCATCCACTCGACCAGTTCGGCGCGCGGACGGTTGCCGGGGGCGTGCATCACCCGCAGCAACCGCCGGCTGCCGGAGTCCGCTCGCCGGACCACCCAGCCCGCCGCCGCCAGCGCCACCCCGGGAGTGACCCGCAGCGGCACCACACCGGCGGGGGACAGCAGCACCTGCTGCTCGACCTGCGGTGCCGGGCACGCCAGCGCGACCGCCGCGCCGAGCGAGTGCCCGAGCACCGTCACCGGGCCGTGGGTGACCTTCTCGATCACCTGCCCCAACCAGCGGCCGTACCAGGCGAGCCGGTCGGTGGCCGGAGGCCGGTCGCCGCTGCTCAGGCCGGGCTGGCCGGGCAGGTCCACCGCCACCACACGACACCGGCGGCCCAGCGCCGCGACCAGCGGGTACTGCACGGCCGCGCAGGTGTTCGTGCCCGGAACGACCACCACCGTGCGGTCCCCGTGGCCCGCCGTCACCGCGTGCGTCACCGCACCGTCGACCGTGATCTCGTGTCGTTCGTGCGTCAGCGGCCACGCGTCGAGCCGATCCCGGCACCAGCGCGCGACCGCGTCACGGCCCACGGATGTGCGATAGATCGAGAGATTCCCCGGGGATGAGGCAGTGCGCCGGTGAGGCATGTGCGAGGTCACGTCCGTTCGTGTTGGCTCCGGTATCTCGACGCCGACCAGACTTCCCGGCACACCGGTGATCACCGTAGCGCCCCGCCCCCGGACGTGACAGCCCGGCCCGGCGTGGCGGCGAGCGCCCGGCGCCCACGCCGACTACGGTCACAGCCCGTGCGTTCCCACTCGTATGACGACGTGCTGGCCACGTCGCGCCGCAGGCGGCAGGTTCCCCGGGTGCCCGCCGAGCCCGGGCTCGTGGTCGAGGAAGCGGCGGGCGGGTTCTGCGGCGCGGTGGTGCGCTGCGAACCCGGCGGTGTCGTGCTCGAGGACCGCCAC
Source organism: Saccharomonospora cyanea NA-134 (assembly GCF_000244975.1). Lineage (NCBI taxonomy): Bacteria > Bacillati > Actinomycetota > Actinomycetes > Pseudonocardiales > Pseudonocardiaceae > Saccharomonospora > Saccharomonospora cyanea. The sequence continues at coordinate 2,533,997 of NZ_CM001440.1, forward strand.
GGCCGCCACCGGGTGTTCCCGTTCGGGCCCGCCGCGTTCCTGCTCGACGGTGACCCCGTCACGCTCGTACCGCCCCGCGTGACGGCTCGCGCCGCGCCGTCACGCTCGGCGTCCGGCTCCGTGCGCGTCGACGGGTTGCGCGCCCGCGTCGCCCGCGGCTGTCGCATCTGGGTGGAGGGCCTGCACGACGCCGAACTCGTCGAGCGCGTGTGGGGCCACGACCTGCGGGTGGAGGGCGTGGTCGTCGAACCCCTCGACGGTGTGGACGGCCTCGCCGAGCGGATCGCCGCGTTCGACCCGGCTCCGGGCAGGCGACTCGGGGTGCTGGTCGACCACCTGGTGGAAGACAGCAAGGAGTCCCGGCTCGTGGCCGCGATCGACCACGACCACGTACTCGTCACCGGACACCCCTACGTCGACGTGTGGCAGGCGGTGAAACCCGCGAGTGTCGGCATCACCGCCTGGCCCACCGTGCCCAGGGGACAGGACTGGAAGACCGGGGTGTGCTCAGTACTCGGCTGGGGCGAACCGGGCGAGGGCTGGCGGCGCGTGCTCGCGGGGGTGCGCAGCTTCCGCGATCTGGAAACACCCCTGCTGGGCGCGGTCGAACGGCTGATCGATTTCGTCACCGAAGACACGCCGTGACGCCCGCGACGAGATAACGGCTGGGACACGGCCTGCGCGCTACTCGGTGTAGTGATCGCCGATCTGGGAGCATAAGCCCATGACAGCGGCCATCATCTGGCTCATCGTCGGACTCGTCCTGGTCGCGGCCGAGGTGCTCTCCGGGGACTTCGTTCTCGTGATGCTCGGCATCGGAGCACTGGCCGGAGCAGGCTCCGCGGCGCTGAGCGGCAACCCGATCGTCGACGTGCTCGTGTTCGCCGCCTCCTCCGCCGCGCTCCTCATCCTGGCCAGGCCCGCCCTGAAACGCCGGTTCCTCGCCGGGACGGGCGTGCGCACGAACACCGAGGCGCTGTTGGGCACCAGCGCGGTGACGATCTCCGTGGTGGACAGCGCCGGCGGTCAGGTCAAACTCGCCGGCGAGGTCTGGTCGGCGCGCAGCCTGACCGAAGCAGAAGTGATCGAGCCCGGGACCACGGTGACGGTCGTGGAGATCTCCGGCGCGACCGCCGTCGTCTCGGCCGCACCCTGACATCGCCCCCACGCGGTGTCCACAACCGAACGGCAGTTAGGAGAGGGTCTTGGAAGACGCGACAACATGGATCGTGGTCGCCGTCATCGCCCTGTTCGTGATCATCACGATCGCGAAGGCCTTGATGGTGGTTCCACAGGCACAGTCGGCGGTCATCGAAAGACTCGGCCGGTTCCGCACGGTCGCCGGCCCAGGACTGAACTTCCTGGTGCCGTTCCTCGACAAGGTGCGCGCCCGCGTGGACCTGCGGGAACAGGTCGTGTCGTTCCCGCCCCAACCGGTGATCACCCAGGACAACCTCACCGTCTCGATCGACACGGTGGTGTACTTCCAGGTCACCGACTCGCGCGCGGCGGTGTACGAGATCTCGAACTACATCGTGGGTGTCGAGCAGTTGACCACCACCACGCTGCGCAACCTGGTCGGCGGCATGTCGCTGGAGGACGCGCTCACCTCGCGTGACCAGATCAACAACCAGTTGCGCGGCGTGCTCGACGAGGCCACCGGCCGGTGGGGGATCCGCGTGGCGCGGGTCGAACTGAAGGCGATCGACCCGCCGCCCTCCATCCAGGACTCGATGGAGAAGCAGATGCGCGCCGACCGCGAGAAGCGCGCCATGATCCTCACCGCCGAAGGTGAGCGGGAAGCCGCCATCAAGACCGCCGAGGGCCAGAAGCAGAGCCAGATCCTCGCCGCCGAGGGCTCCAAGCAGGCGGCCATCCTGTCCGCCGAGGCGGAACGGCAGTCCCGCATCCTGCGCGCCCAGGGTGAGCGCGCCGCCCGTTACCTGCAGGCGCAGGGGCAGGCCAAGGCCATCGAGAAGGTGTTCGCCGCGATCAAGGCCAGCAGGCCCACACCGGAAGCGCTGGCCTACCAGTACCTGCAGACCCTGCCGCAGATGGCGCAGGGCGACGCCAACAAGGTGTGGCTGGTGCCCAGCGACTTCGGCAAGGCACTCGAAGGTTTCGCCCGCCAGTTCGGGGCCAAGGGCGACGACGGCGTGTTCCGCTACGAACCGCCCGCCGAGGAGACCCCCTCACCGTCGATGGACGACGAAGAAGTGTCGGCGTGGTTCGACACCTCCACCGACCCGAAGGTCGCCGAAGCGGTGCGCGAAGCCGAGGCCGTCGCCCGGCAGGAGGTGCCCAGCCCCCTGAACACCGGTGGCTCCACTCCGCCGGCGGTGTCCGCGCTGAAGGGCGACCGACCGGCAGGCCCGCCTCAGGCCCACGACCAGGAGCGGACCACCGAAACCACGCCACCGCAGGCACCGCCGCCTGCCGCGCCTCCGCAGCCCCCGGCCGGTGGGGCGCCGTTCACAGGCCCGCAGCAGGGCGGCTACCCGCCCCCGCAGCAGGGCGGACCGATGCCGCCGCAGGGCCCGCCCTTCGGACGGCAGTGACCCACTGACGTGGTGGTGCGGGCCGGTACGCCGCCGCCCGCACCACCACGCCCTCAACCGCGTGCCCGGCCGAAGAATTCGCTCAGCGCGGCGGCCAGCTGCTGCGGCGCTTCCTCAGCCATGTGATGGCCGGACTCGATACCGTGGCCCCGCACATCAGGCGCCCACGTTCTCCAGATCTCCACCGGATCGCCGTACAGGTCCTCGAGGTCGTCCCGCAACGACCACAGGATCAGCGCCGGACACCGCACCCGCACCCCGGCTGCCCGGTCGGCTTCCTCGTGCCGACGATCCACCGTCAGACCTGCCCGGTAGTCCTCCAACATGTCCCGCACCACGTCAGGGTTACGGGTGGCGGCACGCCACTCCTCGTAGTTCTCGCGGCCCATCCGTTCCGGATCGCCCCGATACCAGCTGTCAGGATCGGCATTGATCACGCGTTCGGGGATCTCCGGCTGGGCGAAGAAGAACCAATGCCACCACTGCGTCGCGAACGTCGCATCGACGCGGGACAGGTGCTCACTGAGGGGCAGGCAGTCCAGCAGAGCCACCCGCGACACCGCGTCGTGGTGATCGAGTACCAGGCGCAGCGCGACCGCCCCACCCCGGTCGTGGCCTGCGACCACGAACCGGTCGTGCCCCAGGGCGCGCATCACCGCCACCAGATCGTTCGCCACCGCACGTTTGGAGTAGCCGACGTGATCGGGTGTGGGTGCCGGCCCCCGCGAGCGGCCGTAGCCCCGCAGGTCCGGACACACCACCGTGAACCCCCGATCGACCAGCAGGGGAGCGACCCTGTGCCACGTCGCGGACGTGCGGGGATGGCCGTGCAGCAACAGCACCGCGGGCGAGCCCTGCCCGCCGTGACGGACGAAGATCGACGCGTCCTCGACGGGGACGAACGTGGCCTCGAAGTTCTCGAACACCGCCCCACGGTGCCACGAAGATCAACGCCTCGCGAGCCGAGCGGATCAGTTCCGGACCGCGGCCTCCCCGAGAACCACCGGCGCGAGACTCGGCCGTTTCGGCCGCAACCCGTCACCCGAGGACGCACCGCGTAACCGCCTGCCGATCCACGGCAACGCGTGCTCCCGAGCCCACCGCAGGTTCTGCGCCCGCTGCTGCGCCCGGCTCAACACCACCGCCTCACCCAGCGGGGTGGGGGAGATGCCGTGCTCGACACCCAGCGTGTCCAGCACCGTCGCCGCGATCAGCACATGCCCGTGGGTGTTGAGGTGGATCCGGTCCGCCGACCACAACCGCCGGTCCCGTAACGCCCGCAGCGCCCACATGTCCACCACCAGCGCGCCGTGCCGGGCCGCGATCAACCGCACATGCTCGTTGTACACCGCGGTGCGGCCCCGCATCCGCCGGAAGATCGGGTCCTCCACACCGTCGACCCCGGTGAACAGCACCACCGTGGCTCCCGTGGCCGCCAACCGCTCCACGGCTACGTCGTAGTCGTCGCACAACGCGTCGACGTCGACCTTCGGCCGCATCAGATCATTCCCACCCGCATACAACGTCACCAGATCGGGCTTCATCTCCAGTGCGGGCTCCAACTGCTCGGCCAGCACCTGATGCAACAACCGCCCCCGGATGGCGAGGTTGGCGTAGACGAACCCCTCGTGCGCGTGGGCCAACTGCTCGGCGACCCGGTCAGCCCATCCGCGCACCGCATTGGGGGAGGAGGGGTCGTCGTCACCGACCCCTTCGGTGAACGAGTCACCCAGAGCAACGAAGCGGGAAAACATGAACGAAACTCTAGCGACGGGGCGGCTGTGGGCCCGCGCACGCTCAGCCCGGCGAAAAAACTTCGGAGAAGGTGTCGAAAAGACGGGCGCCCGTTCGACGGGAATACGAAAGGACGGGCACCAAGCCCACCCACAGCGGAAAGGACACCCACCATGCGCTACCTGATGTTCGTCAAGGCGGACGAGCGTTCCGAGGCCGGCGAGATGCCCACCGAGAAGGAACTGACCGACATGACCGCCTACAACGAAAAGCTCGTGAAGGCAGGTGTGATGCTCGACGGCAACGGCCTGGCGCCCAGCTCCGACGGCGCCCGCGTCACCTTCGACGAGAACAACACACCCACCGTCATCGACGGCCCCTTCGCCGAGACCAAGGAACTCGTCGCAGGCTACTGGGTCATCGAGGTCTCCTCCCGCGAAGAAGCCGTCGAGTGGGCCCGCCGCGCCCCGCTCGGCCCCGGCGGCCAGATCGAGATCCGCCGCGTGTTCACCGAGGAGGACTTCGGCGACGCGCTCACCCCCGAGGTGAGGGAGGCCGAAGCACGCATGCGGGAGAAGCTGTCGCACTGACGACGCCGAGCGCCGACCGAAGCGGCGCACCTGGTTGGATACACGAACGTGGACACAACCGAGGTGCGCCGCACCGTCGACGCGGTGTGGCGAATCGAATCCGCCCGCATCATCGCCTCTCTCGCGAGCTGGACCCACGACCTCGGAATGGCTGAGGAACTGGCCCAGGACGCCCTCGTCTCCGCCCTGGAACAGTGGCCGAACTCCGGCGTACCGACCAACCCCGCCGCATGGCTGCAGACCGTGGCCAAACGCCGCGCCATCGACGAACTACGCAGGCGCACACGACTCGAACACAAAATCGACGAACTCGGCCGGGAGACCCCCACCCACACCGAGCCCGAACTCCCCGGCCTCGACGGCGACATCACCGACGACATGCTGCGGCTGGTCTTCACCGCCTGCCACCCCGTGCTCTCCACCGAAGCCCGCGTCGCGCTGACCCTGCGCCTCGTCGGCGGCCTCACCACCGCCGAGATCGCCCACGCCTTCCTCGTCCCCGAACCCACCATGGCCCAGCGCATCACCCGCGCGAAGAAAATGTCCCGCGTCAAGAATCTGGCTCAGTTTTCTTGGATGAAAGTTGTGCTTGTTGATCTTGCTGGTGGATCTCGATCGGTCGTTGCATGCCGAGTGCCTCGTGGGGGCGGATGTGGTTGAACACGTGCCGGTAGCGCTCGGCCTCGGCGGCGAGGGTCTGCCCGTCGTCGATCTCCATCCGGTAGAGGTGCTCGTACTTCAGCGATCCGAATGCCCGTTCCCGCACGCCGTTCTGGCCGGGTGAGCGACGCCGAGTGCGGATGTGGAGCAGCTCGGGGCGAGAGGCGATGAACGCGGCGAACCTGCTGCCTTTGAAGGCGCCACCGTTGTCGGTGACCACCTTGATCCGCTTGATGTGCCCGGTCTCGGGGTTGGTGAGCTGCTCGGCCAACGGCACGCCACCGGCCAGCCGCTCGGCCTCGGCGATCGCGATCCGGACGGCGAGCTCGGCATCGGCGGCGTTGCAGGTGGTCGCGAGGTGCCAGCCGAACTCGTACTTCGAGTAGTAGTCCGCGCACCCGGCGATCCGCCAGATCCCACCACGGGTGGTCTCGAACTCAGAGAAATCCAGCTGCCACACCTGATTCGGCCCCGTAGGCGGCTCGGCGAACGCAGCCTTACGGGCCTTGGCTAGCTCTCGTCGTTCAGCCTGATATTTCGTGGACTGCAACAGATTCCGCCGCCGCATCGCCCGCTCCACGGTCGAAACGGACACCTCGTGTCCATCGGCGCGCATCAATGCGTGGATCTTGCGGTGTCCCCACGCCGGCCAGGCCTGGGCATACTTCTCCACGACCGGCTCGAACGCCTCGACCGCCGGTGCCGGCCATGGGCCCTTCGGCGGGTTCCCGGCGCGCTGTTTGCTGATCCAGCGGGTATAGGTGCGGCGCGGGATGCCGATCAAGGCCGTGAACCTCGAGACCGGCATCGCCGCGTCTTGGCGAATCACCTCGAGGTCCTCGAAGGGGCCAGCCGCTCCGCGGAGCGCTTCCACACCCGCAGCTCGACATGCGCCTCGCCCAGTGCCGTGGTCAACTCGTCGATCTGGGCCTGCAACTGCTCCTCACGACTCGAGGGACCGGCCTTACCGCCCTCGGCAACCCCGGCCCGGCCGCCCTCGAGGAACTGGGCCTTCCACCGCGACACCGACTGCTCCGAGACCTTGTTCCGCCGAGCGGCCTCGGCGATCGTCATCTCCCCGGACAGCACGCTCAGCACGATCCGGATCTTGTCCTCCACCGGGAACACCGGGGGACGGCTCATCGTCATACCTCCTGCTCAGGAACCTACATAACCCCTGAGCCACAAAGTCTGACGCGCGACATGGTCGGTCAAGCATTCTGGCCCTACTGGTCCAGCCTGATCGGCTAGCGGGGACACAGGATGCGCAGCATGTACGCCCCACCCCGCCACCACAGCCAGCTCACCTTGCGACTGTGGTCGCCTCCTGTCTGCCGCTGCCAGATCATCCCGGGCTTGACGGCCAGAGTCTCGACAGTGACGGGGTGGTAGCCGAGCATTCCGTGACGACCGATGCAGGTGCCTCACGGAGTGGCTGACAGATCGTGGCGGTGCGGGCATCGATGTTGGGCAGGCCAAGGTTGCACAGCCACAGGCATATTGGTCGCGATGGTCATGTTGGAGCGGTTTCCGAGGTAGTCGAGCAACACGCCGGCAAAGGGCTGCGGAACCGATGTCGGTGGGTCGCCAAGGTGGATGAGAACCTGGTCCTCGCCGCGCAGTACGTCATCGGTGGTCAGCCGCGCGATCTTCACCAGGGTTGGGCGTAGAGCAAGATCAGCAGCGCAACCACCCGGCCCGAGGCCGGGATGGTGCCCTCGGATCCCCTCCTTCTACACCCTGCTCGTCGACAAGGTCGCTGACGACGAGATACGCCGCGACACCCGCTGACCAGCGCGTGCACGGCTGAGAGTTGTTTTTTCGGCGCCTGCTACCGGGAGGCCAGAGACGTGGGGCATCGTCACGGCAGCAGAGTGAGCGGGTGGCCGAGCGGGGCGAGGACGAGCCCCGCGAGCGGCCCGAGCGCCAGTGACACGGCGGCCGCGACCGCGGCGGCGCCGGCGGCTCCGTGGTTGGTCGGCAGCGTGAGGGGTTCGGGGCGCACGGCGGGCGCGATCCAGCGCAGGTAGTAGAACAGGCTCGCGACGGTGTTGGCGATGGCGACGGCCACGAGCCAACCGAACCCCGCGTCGAACGCGGCGGTGAACACGGTGAGCTTGCCGGCGAACACGCCGGTGGGTGGGGTGCCGACGAGCCCGAGCAGGCACACCACGAGGCTGATCGCCAACCAGGGGTGGCGCCGCACGAGCCCGCGATAGTCGGTCAGGGTCTCGGCGTTGGGCAGTGCCGCCACGACCGCGAACGCGCCCAGGTTCGTCACGGCGTAGGCGGTGAGGTAGAGCAGCAGGCTCGGCAACGCGAGGGTGGACGCGCCGGCGGCGGCGACCGCCATGAGCAGGTAGCCCACCTGGCTGATCGTCGAGTACGCGAGCAGTCTGCGGACGTTGTCCTGGAAGAAGGCGGCGAGGTTGCCCAGCGTCATCGTGGCGGCCGCGACCACGGCCACGAGCAGCGGCCAGTTCAGCGCCGTCGGCGCGAGCACGGCCGCGACGAGGCGGTACACCGCCACCAGTGCACCGATCTTGGGAATCGTGGTGACGAGCGCCGACACCGGGGGACGGGCGCCCTGCGTGACGTCGGGTACCCAGAAGTGCACGGGTACCGCGCCCGCCTTGAACATCGGCCCGGCCAGCACCAGGACGGCACCGGCGGCGACGGCTGCGGCGGGTGTCGTGGGCAGGGTCTCAGCCAGTCGGGCGTAGCCGGTGGAGCCGCCGACGCCGAACACGGCCATCACCCCGAACAGCATCACCGTTCCGGCGAGTGCGCTCAGGAGGTAGTACTTCATGGTCGCCTCGGTGCCGGGGGAGTCCTTCGCGAACCCGGTGAGCGCGTAGAGGGGCACGCTCGCCAGCAGGAAGGCGGCGACGAGCAGCAGCAGGTCGTTCGCGCCGGCGAGCACGATGGTGCCGAGCGCGGACAGCAGCAGCAACACCACGAACTCGCTTTTCCGTGCGTGGCCACGGAACTCGCCCGAGATCGCCAGTACCAGCAGCACCGATACCAGCACCACGATGCGCACCACAGCCGTGGCCACATCGAGCGCGTAGGCGCCCTCGAACACCGTCGTGCCGCCGTTCGGCCAGCCCACCACGGTGGCGACGACACCGGCGACGCACACCACACCCGCCAACGCGTCCACGAGCCACTGGGAGCGCCGGGGCAGATACGAGCCCAGCAGCAGCCCGCACACGGCACCGCCGGTGAGGAACAACTCCGGCAGGATCAGACTCAGGTCGGCGAGCATCGTGCGGGGCATGTCAGCGGCTCACCAGCGTTCCGACGACCCGGGCGGCGGGCTCGATCACGTCCAGCAGGAACCGGGGAAATACTCCGATGAGGACGGCCAGTGCCAGCAGCGGCACGATGGCGGCCGCCTCGGCGCCCGCGAGGTCGGCCATGTCACCTTTACCGGTTGCACGCGCCGGTCCGAGGAAGACCCGCTGCAGGGCGCGCAGGAACAGGGCCGCGGTGACAAGGATGCCGACGACAGCCAGTGCCGTGGCGACCGGGACAGGGCCCAACGCGCCCGTGAAGATCTGGAACTCCGCGATGAACCCGGAGAATCCGGGCAGTCCGAGGGATGCGAACGCGGCGACGGCGGTGACCCGGGCGAACCAGGGCGTGCGCGCCGCGAGGCCCCCGTAGGCGTCCATGTCGTAGGTGCGGCCGCGTTCGTAAAGTACCCCGGTGAGCAGGAACAGCGCTCCGGTGATGAGCCCGTGGCTCACCATCTGTGTGACGGCACCGGTCACCGCGAGGTCGTGTGCCTGCGCGTCCGACGTCGCGACGAGCCCGGCCGCCCCAAAAGCCAGCAGGATGTAGCCCATGTGGTTCACCGACGTGTAGGCGACCATCCGTTTGAGGTCGTTCTGTCCCAACGCGACGAACGCCCCGTACAGCACACCGGCTACACCGATGGCGACGATGGCCGGTGAGTAGTCGCGCCAGGTGCCCGGCAGGATCGGCATTGCGATCCGCACGAACCCGTAGGTGCCGAGCTTCAGCAGCACCCCGGCGAGGATGGCCGAGCCCGCAGCGGGTGCCTCGGTGTGCGCGGGAGGCAGCCAGGTGTGAAACGGCACCGTCGGTGTCTTCACGGCCAGGCCCACCAGGATCGCCAGCAGCACCAGCACGCTGAAGATTCCTCCGCCCGCGAGCGGATTTTGCGCGGTCAGGGCCACGATGTCGAAGGTGTGGGGGTCGGAGGCCACGTACAGGCCGATGAAGCCGAGTAGCAGCGCCAGCGAGCCGAGGAACGTGTAAAGGAAGAACATCAGTGCTGCGCGCGCCGCACCGCGGTGTCCCCAGAGCGCGATCACGAAGTACATGCCCACGATGGACAGGTCGAAGAAGACGAAGAACAGGATGAGATCCAGGGAGACGAACACCCCTAGGCACACCGTCTGCAAGAACAAGAACAGCGCCGCGAATGCCCGCATCCGGTGGGTTTGGCGCAGCGAGTACAGCGCGCAGGCGAGAAACAGTACCGCCGTGAGCGCCACCAGCGGCAGACTCAGCCCGTCGACCCCGATGTGGTATCCCGCACTCACGGTCGGAATCCAGCGCTGGTTCACCTCGTAGGCGAATCCGGATGGCCCCGGCGCGAACCCGATCCACAGCGCCACCACCAACGCGAGATCTGCCGCGGTGGTCGCGATCCAGACCGAGCGCACCACCCTGTCACTCACCCGTGGCATGGCCACGAGCCCGGCCGCGACCGCGAGCGGCAGGAACACCACGACGCTGAGCACGTTCACCTCACCTTCTCGACCCTGGTCACAACACGATCAGCAACACGACCAGCGCCGTGAGCAGGACGGCGATCTCGGCGTAGTACTGGTGGAGCTGCCCTGTCTGCGGACGGCGCGCGAGGTGGCCGAGCCGCCGAACACCACCGGCGACTCCGCGCACGGCGCCGCCCACCACCGGTTCCCAGCGCAGCGTCGTCATGCGGGCCAGCCGCAACCCGAGCGCGGCCGTCCCGTGCACGGCACCGGCCACCACCTGGTCGTCGAATCGAGCGAGTACCTGCCCCGTTGCCACGGCGGGACGGGCGATCCGTTCGCGCGCGAATGCTTCCAGACCCAGCCAGCGCAGCAGCCCGTCCTGTTCCGGCACGTCACCACGGAGGCGGACCACGGCGACGGCGGCAGCGGCGGCGGCCAGCGCCACGGCGGCGGAGACGGCGGCCTCCCACCATTCCGGGGTGGCTTCCCGGCCGTGGGACACCAGCCTGGCGAACGCCGACCACACGTCGGGCACCGCGAGCACGCCGAGCAGCGCGGCCCCGGACGCCAGTGGCGGCAGCACCACGCTCTGCGCCCGTCTGACGTGGCGCGTGCCTGGGTGCTCGGTGTCGAACCGCGGTTCCGCCGTGGGCGGCGACCACACCAACGTCACTGCCCGCATCGCGTAGGCGGCACTCAGCGCGGCAGCGGCGAGACCGACGAGATACAGCGCCGGTGCGGACGGCACTGTGGCCGTGAGCACCTGGTCCTTCGTCGCCCACAACGACAATGGGGGCAGCCCGGCGAGCGTCACCGCGCCCACGGTGAACGTGGTTCCTACCACCGGGTAGCGCCGTGCCACGCCCGTCAGATCCGGCAGGTGCTTGGTGCCGAGTGCCATCAGCCACGCCCCGGCCGTCAGGAACAGCAAGCTCTTGGTGAGCGCATGTGCCACGAGCTGCGCGCTGCCAGCCGCCACGCCACCCGTTCCGGCTGCCAGCACCATGAAACCCACCTGCGAACACGTCGACGCGGCGAGCAACTGCTTGAGGTCGGTCTGCACCACCGCGACTGCACCCAGAGCCAGCGCCGTGACCGCGCCCAACCATGCGACGAGCGGGGACGCCCAGGGGGTGGCCGCGAGCAGTGGCTCCAGCCGCAGCAGCAGGTACGCCCCAGCCGCCACCATCGTGGCCGAATGCAGCAGCGCCGAGGTGGAACTGGGGCCGTCCATTGCGCGGGCCAGCCAGAAACTGAACGGCAGTTGTGCCGACTTCCCCGCCGCGGCAAGGATCACGCCCCCGGCCACGACGTCCCGCCAGCCGTCCGGCAGTCCTGCGAGCGCGTCTAGCGTGAGACCGCTCGCCCCACCCGCGAGCGCGGCGCCCGCCGCCACGTAGAGGCCGAGATCGGCCGCCCGGGTGACGAGGAACGCCACGGTGCCCGACGCGGCGCGCCGGCGCTGGCGCCAGTGGAACCCGATGAGCGCGTACGACATCGCGCTCATGACCTCCCACGCCATGAGCAGCGTGACGAGCGTGGTGGCCGTGACTGTCAGCAGCATCGCGCTCGCGAACACGAGCATCAGCCCGTGGTAGCGCGCCTGCGCCTCGCCCGCGCCGAACTCGCCCGCCGCGAACACGAGCACGGCGAGCGTCACCACCGCGACGGTCACCACGAGGACCGCCGAGAGCCCGTCCACCCGCAGCCCGAACGTGATGCCGCGCAGGTAGGGCACCGACATCGCCGGGCGGATGATCGCGACCGCGATCGACATCCCCAGCGTCACCACGGACGTCGCGATCGACACCACCGCAGCATGATGGTCGGCCCGATGGCCGGCCACCAGCAGCGCGACGCCAACGACGAGTGGCAGCCCGAAGAGTGACCACAGCATGCCCGTCAGTCCTTCAGGTCGGCGGCCATGTCGGTCATGTCCACGTCACGGGCCCGCAGCAGCGCCGTGGCCACGGCGAACCCGGCTGCCATCTCGATGGCCATCGCGGTCACCGCGACCGCCACGAGCACCTGGCCGTCCGGCCGGACCGGCGAGGTGAAGTACCAGAACCCGGCACCGCCGACGAGCACGCCGTTGATCATCAGTTCCAGGCCCATCATCACCATGACGATGGACTGCTGGGACAGCGCGCCGTACACCCCGACGCTGAACAGCGCCGCCGCCAGCAGCAGGTAGTCCTGCAGCGTCATCGGCCGACACCTCCCCGCACGGGGTCACGCGGTCGAGTGCGGTCCAGCCGGTCGCCGAAGCGGTCGTAGCGTCCCCGGTGGGTCGACAGCACGACGGTGACAACTATCGCGGCGAACAACGCCAGCCCGAGCACCATCATCACGAGCATCTTCGAGCCCATGAGCGCCTCACCCAGCTGCCTCGTGGTGTCGGGCGGTGGTGAGGCCTGCGACGTGGGCCAGTCGATGAGGTAGATGCCCACCACAAGCAAGGCGAACGTACCGACGGCGATCCCCAGTGAGCCCTTCGGGTTGTGCACCATGCTCATGGGCATCAACCCGGCCGGATTCATCATGTACATCACCATGAAGACCACCATGATGAGCATTTCCATGATCATCATGAGGATGACGAGCACACCCAGATAGGTCAGGTGGACCAGCAGCAACGCCAGTCCCGCGAACACGAACGACGCGAGCAGCGAGAACGTGGCCCTGGCCATGGAATCCACTCGGAACACCAGGATTCCGGTGATGACGGCACCGGCCGCGCACAGCCAGAACGCGATCTGTGTCCACATCGGTCCACCTCCTCATGTCACGATGTGCGGGCCAGGACGACCACGGCCACGACCAGAGCCTGCAGCAGAGTGAGCGGTATCAGGACGATCCACGACAGTTCCTCGAACCGCTCCATGCGGATGGTGGGCAGCCGACGGCTCACCCACACCAGGACCGCGAGTACCGCCACGGTCTTCACAAGCGACCACAGCCAGCCGGGGAGTACCGGGCCGAGGCCGCCACCGAGGAACAGCGGCACGGACATCGCCGCGCCGGACACGAGCAGCAGCCAGCGACCGGCGCCGAACACCAGCCGGTCCGCGCCGGACATCTCGACGGCCGCCCCTCCGGCGATGTCACGGCCAAGTGGCGCGTCGAACGGCGGGAAGAACGCCATCATGAGCACTGAGATGAGGAACACGACGAACGCGACTGGCATCCAGACGGCGAACCACAGGTTCTGCTGTGCCGTCACGATGTCGCTCACCCGGAGCGAACCGGCGCCGATCGCCGCGGTGGTGAGCACGAACATGTGCGGCAGTTCGTAGGCCAGTCCCTGCGCCAGGAACCGGTACCCGCCGATGAGCCCGTACGCGGAGTTGCCGCCCCAGCCCGCCAGCCACACCGCCGCCCAGGCGACGACTTCCATCGCGTTGAACCACACGATGCCGACGGCGCTGTCCCCGACAGCCCAATTCCCCAGGGGCGTGACGAGAGACGCGAGCAGGGCCGCCGCGACCAGCGTGACGCCCGCGCCCCGCCACAGCAGTGTGTCAGCTGCCAGGGTGCGTCGTCGTTGCTGCACGAGCAGGCCCGCTGTCTCCCGCAGTGGCGAGGTGACGGTCGCACTGAACCGGGTCGTATCCGAGGTCCCGGCCGCGCGGGCGGCAAGGTGCGCGTCGAATGCGGCGGCCGCCAGCGCCAGCACACCCAGCACCACGGGCAGGAGGAACGCGCCGGGCCACCCGATCGCCTCAACCATGAGCGACCTCGGCGGTCACGGTATCGAGGTCGGGATCGAGACTGGCCACCAGCAGCCGGGCCAGGGCGAACTCCGTCCCCGTGAGGAGGCCAGGCAGCGCGTCGAGCGTCCATCTGGCCTCACGCGCACGGTCGTCCTCATCGGACGGCGTAACGGTGCCGGTGAGTGCTCGCTCGGCGTCGTCGAGCCACTGGTGTAACCGGGCGAGCGTGTCGCCGCGTAGACCCGGCGGGGTCGAGGGCACATCAGGCGTGACGCCGACCCCCGTCAGGGACCAGCGCAGGACACGCGAGCGGCGGACGCGCCGCGCCCATGCCGAGAGCATCGGGGCTATGTTCTCCGGCCGCACCGACCAGCCGCCGGGCAGTATCTCGTCGCGAAACCGGCGGGCGGTGGCCGCGGCGTCGGCCCAGCCCGCGACCGACAGGAGGCGGGCGCACGAGTCGAGGCGCCGAGCGGCCATCAGGTAGGTGTCACCGGTCCAGAACGGATGGAGGTACGGGTCACGCCCACAGCCCACGGTCTCGACGGTCGCGTCCTGGATGGTGTCACCCTGCAGGGTGCTGTGCACGACGAGCCCGGCGGGCCAGTTCGGCAGCACCGGGCCGAGCGGCAGATGCACCCGGTCGAGGGTGAGCCCGTCCCGGTCCTCGCCCCGATCGGCCATCGCGACGTTGCCGGGCATGTCCATGCCACCCATGTCGTGACCCATGTCGTGGTGCTGGTGACCGCCGTCGCCGTTCTCGTCTTTGTTCTGGCTCTCGTTCTCGTGCTGGTGCCCGGCGTGCTGGTGCCCGTTGTCGGCGCCGGCCTCGTTGTCCTCGTGCCCGCCGTCCTCGTGGCTCTCGTGATTCTGGTGTCCCTGCTGCTCATGGCCGATGTCATGACCCTCGGGCGGTGCGTCGTCGGCCTGGTGGCGCTGGAGACCGGTGTCCCGGAGGGTGGCGACCACTTCATTCACTGCGGACGGTGCGGCCGCCGCGGAGTCGATCTGTGCCCGCGCGCGTGGCCGAGGGAGCTGCGCCCACACCGCTTCCACATACGGCCCCAGGTCGTCGTCGAGCGGGCCCGCGATGAGCAGGAGATTCGCCTCGGCGGGACTCGCCGCCTCGTGCCAGCCGCGCTCACGCAGCACCCGTTCGACGGCGAGCCGGGCAGCGGTGCCGCCCGGTGTGGCCGTCACCAACGGCCGGGGCGGCGTGTGGCGCAACAACCACCCGGTCAGGCCCATCGCAGTGCCCCCTCACGCCACGCGTAGACGACACCCGCGAAAAGGATCGCGAGGAACACGAACATCTCCACGACCGCCGACGTGCCCTTCTCCGCGACGACCAGCGTCCACGGGTACATGAACACCATCTCCATGTCGAAGATGAGGTAGATCATCGAGACGGTGTACCAACGGACGTGGTACCGCGACACTGCATGCTCGGTAGGCGGGTGTCCGGAGAGGAACGGGTAGACGTCAGCCCTGGTGCCGCTCAGACGGGCGGCGAAAGCGATGCCGTAGAGACCGGCGACACCCACCAACGTCACAGCCAGCAAGACGAGCGCACCGGTGACGGTCATGCGCTACTCCCTCGGCCGACATGCAATACCAGGCACGGGTATTCCCCGTCAGTGGCGGAAGTATTCACGATCCGTGTGTTACCCGTGGCCGCTGCGCAACACCGCGGCCTCACTGTCGGCGAGCCGGAGGAGTCCGAGTCGGTCACCGGCTCTGGCGTGCATGCCACCGTGTCGGGGCGACCCAGCCTGCTGACCGACGCCAGGGCCGACCTGTCGGCAGTGGCGTCGGCACCGACATCGCCGTCGAACCGGCCGACATCGTGCTGCTGCACGACCAGGTCGGTGCCGTGCTGGATGCCCGCGACATCAGCGACCGCGCCTATCGGCACGCCCGCGGCAACATTGCCCTGGCGTTTCTGTTCAACGGCATCGGCGTCCCGCTCGCCACGACCGGCCTGGTGTACCCGGTCTGGGCGATGGTCGCCATGGCAGCCTCGGTCACCACTATCTTCGTCAACTCCGTGGGTACGCGCCCCTCCCTGCTTCTCCAGGCCATCGTCGGTGTCGGACGGCAGCGAATCGAGGACCCGAAGAATGCAGTGCGGCAGTAACGCCGGCAGGCTGCCACCTGGTCTGAGACCGCTCGACGCCGGCCAGTTTGTGCGATGAGTAGCTTGGCATGACTACGCGGTTTGTGCTCCGTGTGTCCTACTGCCCCAGTAGTGCCGTCATCTCTTCGATCTCCTTGCTCTGCCGGTCGACGATGTCTTGGGCGTACATCGACGTCAGGGTGTCGCTGCCGTTGCGGAGTTGCGCTTGTGCGATGTCGACGGCGCCTTGGTGATGTTCGATCATGGTTTGCAGCCACAGCGTGTCGAATGCCGGGCCCGTGCTCTGCTGGAGTTGCTGGAATGTCTCCTCGGGCATGAGGTGAGAGTGGTCGTGTTCGCCGCTCGCGCCGCCCGGTGTGACTGTTTCGTCCCACAACTTCAGTTGTGCCAGCAGTCCGTTCTTTTCGGGGTTCTGAGTGTCCTTGATGCGCTGCGCGAGGTCTTTCACCTCGGGGCTGGCCGCGCGTTCCAGCGCGAGTTCGGCGACCACGACGGCCTGTTCGTGGTGCGGGATCATGTCTTGGGCGAACTCGATGTCGCTGCGATTGTGATCGCTGTCGGCTACCGCCGTGGTGGGGGCTGTGCTCGGCGGGGCAGTCGAGGTGGTGGTGTCGGTCTCGCCTGTGCCACCGCATGCCGCGGTGAGGACGAGGAGCAGAGCCAGCGAGGGCAGGACACGATGTGTGCGCGGCAAGGGAGGGTCCTTCGCGTCGGGATGTCGTCGTAAGACCGGGCCTGCGGACTCACCCGGTAGGTGGGTTCGCAGGCCCGGAAGTGATGTGTTGTGGAACGCGCTCAGCCTTCCAGCAGTGATCGCATCTCGTTGATCTCTGCTTCCTGAGCGTCGATGATCTGCTGGGCGAGTTCCTTCACCTCGGGGTTGCTGCCCTCGTCCAGCACTGTTTCGGACATGTCAACGGCGCCCTGGTGGTGCTCGATCATCAACTCCAGGAACAGCCGGTCGAACTCGGCGCCGTTGGCCTGTTCGAGTTTCTTCATGTCCTCGGCACCCATTCCGGGCATCTCATGCCCCATGTCGCCGTGGTCCATCCCGGGCATGTCGTTGTTGACGCCCCAGGCGTCGAGCCAGCCGTTCAACTGGTCGATCTCGGGTCCCTGTGCTTGTTTGATGCGCTCGGCGAGATCGAGGATGTCGGGGTTGTCGGTGCGGCCCTCAGTGAGGTCGGCCATCTCGATGGCGCCCTCGTGGTGGGGGATCATTCCCTGGACGAAGGTCACGTCCGCCTGGTTGTGAGTGGCCTGTTCAGCTGACGCGCTTGTGCTGGGCTGGGAGCCGGCGTTATTGGCGGTGTCCGTGCCGTCGCTGCCTCCAGTGCATCCGGCGGCGAGCGCCGCGGCTACCGCGGTGACGAGGGCAGCGTAAGTCAAGGACTTCTTCATGGTGATTGTTTCCTCTGTGTAGGTAGGTCGATTGTGTTGCCGGGACGCCGCGCGAGCTCGATGAACTCGCCCGACGTGGTGACATCACAGCCGCAGCACACAGAGGTCGTAGGCGAACCCGTCCGGGGTAGGTAGGGGGCTCGGGGGAGCACGCCCACCACCGGTCCGGTCGGCGAGGGGCCTGGGTCTGGTGACGGTGTCCCGGAATCGGCGGATGAGCCGGACGGTGATCAGCAGGACGATCGAGCCGACGAGCACGGCGAAGCACAGATGGGCCAGTACCGATGAGCCTTCGTGCGAGGGTGCTGAGGAGTCATCGTGCCCGGCGGTGTCGTGCTCGGTGGTGACCTGCTGGACAGTGGCCGAGGGGTCGCCGTGCTCGATGTGCTGGTTCACGACGTGGTGCATGATGACCAGCCCGAGCAACACGGAACAGACCAGCAACCAGCGCAGTATCGCGCCCCGGCGTCTGGGGTCGGTCACCGTGACTCTCCATCACCACGATCGTTCGTCGCCATTCGACCAAGCGTACAAGCACGCCGACCCGATTCTCTCTGCCCGTGCTCGGTCGCATGAGCCTGGTCACCGGAACTGCGGGCGCACGGTGAAGTTATGGCCACCATCCTGGGACACATGAACGCTGCCTTCGGTGGTGACGTGGGAGATCGGAGGCGCTGTCCGCCGTGAGCGCTTGAGGAGCCTGGCACTTCAGTCGGTGAGGAGGTTCCCGCGCAGCGCCGCGAGGAGGGGACCGGTGAGGAGCCCGACGCCGAGTGACGCGGTGGCGGCGAGGTAGGCGGTCGCGGTGTTGGTGTGTCGTGCTCCGGGCGCGTATGGCGGGGGAAATCCAGCAGAGGTAGTAGAAGAGGCTGGCGACAGTGTTCACGGCGGCGAGCACGACCAAACATGTGAGGCCGGCGTCGAATGCGGCGGTGAACACTGTGAGCTTGCCGGCGAAGACACCCCTCGGTGTGGTGTGCCGACCAGCCCGAGCAGACACACCACGAGCGTGAGCAACAACCAGGGATGGTGTCTGTGGAGGCCTGCGTAGTCGGCGAGGGCTCGGCCTGCGGAAACGCGCACACGACAGCGAATGCTGGACCCGTTCCCGCTTCGGTGGACACGCAGACCACTGCGGGCGCGGCGTGGCCGTGGCCGTTCGTGCGTCACCACATCACATGCCGGGCAGGTATTCGTTCTTGGTCCCCATCAAAGGGACGAATGTCTCTAGTTCTGAGGGTCGCGGCGCTGAACGTTAGGTACCGCAGGTTGTCGAAGGGTGGTCGCGATGATGTGGGGTTACGGGCCCGGCGCGGCGTGGTGGATGATGGTCATGCCGGTGATCTGGCTCGTGCTGATTGGCTTGATCGTCTGGGCCGTTGTTGCGTTGACCCGGGGCGGATTCCGGGGGCGTGACAACCGAGACCGTCCGGAGACCCCCGAGGACATCCTGCAGCGGCGGTTCGCCGCTGGCGAGATCGATGCGGACGCCTACCGGCAGGCGCGGGAAACATTGGCCGAACGGCATCGGGAACCCCCGCGATGACCGTACTGCGCGACCGTTGGCTGCCACTGTCCGTGTTGGTCCTCGCCATCGCAGCCTTGGTCGCCTCGCTTGTCTGGGTTGTCGGCGGCACGGGCGTGGGTGGGTCGGTCAATGGGCCCGGCTATGGGGGAATGCCGATGATGTCTGGTCACGGCGGGATGATGTCAGGCGCACCAGGACACGGACCCGTGCGGTCTCTCGACGATGCGCGCCGCGCCGCCGACCAGTTCGGGCAGCAACGCGGACTGCGTACTGGGGAGGTCATGCAGTTCAGCAACGGCTACTACGCCGAGCTCCTGGATTCACAAAGCCGCGGCGCCACCGAGGTCCTGATTGATCCTGCCAGTGGTTTCACTCAACTGGAAATGGGCCCGGCAATGATGTGGAACACCGCCTACGGGATGACGCGCACCACGCCGCAATCCAGTCCGCCATCGGTGACACCCGACCAAGCGCTGCGGATCGCGGATCAATGGCTGACTCAAAACCGCCCCGGGCTCCACGCCGCTGACGCCACCGCATTCCCCGGCTACTACACCCTGCACACTCTCCGCGATAACCAGATCGTCGGAATGATCTCGGTGAACGCGCACGCCTCAGCAGCCTGGTATCACACCTGGCACGGGCAGTTCGTGGCCATGCAGGAAGCTGCCACATCCGGCATGCCCCGGTAGAAGCCCTGGCCAGCACAGAGCCTCCCTGGAGGCTTGTCGGAGCGCGCGACCTTCCGGGCCAGGAACAGCTACACAGCGAACCCGGTTGCTTGCGCTGCCCGAAGTGCGATGGGCGGCTGCGGCGCTGGTGCTGTTCCTGGCCGGGCTGGCAGTCCAGCTGCTCGGTGGGCCGTCGTGGTTCTGGTGGGCGCTGTACCTGGCCTGCTATGTGACCGGCGGGTGGGAGCCGGCTCTGGCAGGGTTGAAAGCCCTCCGCGAGAAGACGCTGGATGTGGACCTGTTGATGGTCGCCGCCGCGGTCGGGGCTGCCTCGATCGGACAGGGGATAGACGGCGGGCTACTGATCGTCATCTTCGCCACCTCGGGCGCGCTGGAGGCGCTGGCCACCGCGCGGACTGAAGACGCTGTGCGGGGGCTGCTGGGCTTGGCGCCGGACACCGCGACCCGGCTTACCGGCGACGGTGGCGAGGAGAGCGTGCAGGCCGCTGACCTGGAGGTCGAGGATCTGATTCTGGTCCGGCCGGGCGAGCGGATTGCCGCCGACGGTGCCGTGGTGGCCGGGGCGAGCGAGGTCGACCAGGCCACGATCACCGGGGAGCCGCTGCCGGTGGACAAGACCACCGGCGACGAAGTGTTCGCCGGCACCTTGAACGGCACGGGGTCGCTGAGAGTGCGGGTGAACCGGCGCGCCGAGGACTCCGTAGTGGCCCGGATCGCCACCATGGTGGAGCAGGCCAGCCAGACCAAGGCCAAGACCCAGCTGTTCATCGAGAAGATCGAGCAACGCTACTCGGTGGGCATGGTCGCGGCCACCATTGCCGTGTTCGTGATCCCGCTGTTGCTGGGCGAGGCACTGCAGGAGTCGCTGCTGCGGGCGATGACGTTCATGATCGTTGCCTCGCCCTGCGCCGTGGTACTGGCCACCATGCCGCCACTCCTGGCGGCCATCGCCAACGCCGGACGCCATGGTGTGCTGGTCAAGTCCGCAGTGGTGATGGAACAACTGGGCGCCGCCACGCGGGTCGCCTTCGACAAGACCGGCACGCTCACCCACGGCACTCCAGAACTCACCGAGATCTGCCCGCTGCGCGGTACCCGATTCACCGAAGAGCAGCTGCTGCGGCTGGCCGCCGCCGCTGAACATCCCAGCGAGCATCCGCTCGCTGCCGCGATCGTGCGTGCTGCGCGTCACCGTGGCCTTGATCTGCCCTCCGCCGACGAGTTTTCCGCCCGGCCCGGCCGGGGGGTCGCCGCTCTGATTGAGGACCACTTCATCCAGGTCGGCTCTCCCGCCGCGCTGCTCCCCACTATCGACGGCACGGCCGACACCGCGGCGGCCACCGCCGCCGTCGAGGAACTCCAGCAGCGCGGGCACACCGCCGTGGTCGTGCTCTGCGAGCGCCGCCCGATCGGCGTCCTCGGCATCACCGACCAGGTGCGGGCCGAAGCCGCCCCCACCGTCGCTGCAGTGACCCGGTTGACCGGCGCCGACCCCGTGCTGCTCACCGGCGACAATGCCGCCGCCGCCGTCCGGCTCGCGCAGCAGGTCGGTATCACCGACGTGCGCGCCGAGCTGCTGCCCGACGACAAGGTCACCGCCGTCCGCGAACTCGAAACGGATGAGCAGCGAGTGGCCGTGGTCGGTGATGGCATCAACGACGCTCCGGCCCTGGCCGCCGCGCACACCGGGATCGCGATGGGCGGAGCGGGCTCCGACCTAACCCTGCAGACCGCCGACGCCGTCGTGGTCCGCGACGACCTCACCGCCATCCCCACCGTCATCGCCCTGTCCCGCCGCGCCCGCCGTGTCGTGATCGCCAACCTCATCATCGCCGCCACCTTCATCATCGGCCTCGTCCTCTGGGACCTCATCGGCACCCTTCCACTCGCGCTCGGCGTGGCCGGGCACAAAAGCTCCACCGTCATCGTCGGGCTCAACGGTCTGCGCCTGCTGCGCCGCGCCGCCTGGGGCCGCGCAAGCCAACCGGTGCAGTCGACCAATGCGGCTGGTAGCCGGTCGCGGAAGGCGGTGTAGTCGCGACAGGCCGGCGCATCTCGCGCCTGCCCGGTGGCCGCCGGTGTACTATCAACCATAGTAGTTTTGGCCACAGTGAAGATGAGAGGGCGCGGTGAGGCAGTTGCAGCACGTCGACAACGCCGCCGACGAGCAGGTGCGGGACGCAGCCGACATGCGGTCGTGGCGGTGGGGTAGGGGAGTCGGAGCGGCGCTGCTGAGCGCCGTCGTCGTGGGTGTGCCGACCGATGTGATCGACACCGACTGGTTCACCAGGATGACCCCGGTGCGCTGGTGGGAGTACCCTGCTCTGGTCCTGACGGTCTTGCTGACCGGACTGTGGTTCGCGATCGTTCCTCAGGTCGCGAACGCCCGTGGCCGGACACGGGTCCTGGGCTCTTCGCTGCTCTCAGCGTTCGCCGTGGGATGCCCGGTCTGCAACAAGCTCGTCATCGGCGTGCTCGGGGTCTCCGGTGCGCTGGGAGTGTGGGCACCCATCCAGCCGGTCCTCGCGGTGATCTCGCTGTCCGCGCTTCTCGTGGCCGTGGTCATACGGTGGCGTGGGCGTATGTGCGCGACCGGAGGTTGCCGGCCTACTTGAACGGCCGCGCGTGGATTCACCGCTCCGAAATGTCCACCGCTGCTACACCTTCTGGGTGCTGGGAGACGTAGCCTGCCGTCCGTGGCGCTGTCATAGACGGTACGGCTGCGCCAGCCGACAGTCTCCGTAGTGACAACGCATTCGAACAGCCGAAAGTGTGCTGTTTTCCGGCCGTTCCTGTCTGGCGCGCGAGCTGTCATTTCCGAAAAGCCCTCATGTGGACCATTGACTCTATACCCCACCCCGGCATAGTGTTCCGTCACTCGATCGAGTGACGGAAAGCACGACCGAACCGGCGAATGAACGGGCGGCCTTCGGGCTGCACCGTCTTGCCGCGGCTTTGCCGCCGAGAGGGAGGTCAAGGAATGTCACAAGTCGGGCGAATGCGAAGGGGTCTCGCACTCCTGCTCACCACGGCCAGCGCCGTTCTCGTGGGTTGCTCAGGCGGGGGATCCACCGATGTGTTGGCGGACGTGCGTGACAGTGGCACTTTGCGGGTCGCGCTGACCCAGGCTAACCCGCCGTGGAACTTCTTGGACGACGGCAAGCCTGCGGGTTACGACGTTGACGTCGCGCATGAGGTGGCCCGCCGGATCGGGGTGGACAACGTCGAATTCGTGGCGTCGAACTTCCAGAGCTTCATCGAGGGCGTTCGAGCGGGGCGCTTCGACATTGTGATCTCCGGTCAGACGATCACCGAGGAGCGCAAGCAGCAGGTTGGATTCTCCAGGCCGTACCAAGTCAACGGTGTGGCGATCTTTGTTCCCAACGACGACCGTGGCATCGTTTCACTGTCCGATCTGGAGGGCAAGGTGGTGGCCGTGTCTGCCGGCACCACCCAGGAGCAGTTCGCCAGGGAGGAGATTCCGGGCGCGCAGGTCAAGACCTACCAAAATGCGACCTTGGGCCTGACCGATCTCGCCCGAGGCAATGCCGATGCGATGTTGGTCTCCCGCTTTCAGGGCAGCTACCTGGCCGAGCAAAACGACTTGGCGGTCAAGCCGGTGGGCAAGCTGCTGGAAAGCGAAGTCAACGGGATGTCCTTCCGCAAGGGCTCGCCCGAGTTCAGGAAAGAGGTTGACGCCGCGATCGCGGGCATGATCGCCGACGGCACGTTGAGTCGCATCTCGCGGCAATGGCTCGGGCTGGACATGGTGCCGGAGCTGAAAGCCTTACCGTCGGAGCAAGGCTAAGGGCAGCCATGGACATGCTGGTCGATTCATTCCCGATGTTGATCAAGGGCTTGGGCGTGACGCTGCTGCTCGGGGTGGTGTCGTTCGTGCTCGGCTCCGTGCTGGGCGCCCTCGTCGCTCTAGCCCGCATCTCGGATTTCCGAGTGCTCAGGGGTGTTGCGATCACGTTCGTGTCGGTGTTCCGAGGCACCCCGCTGCTGATCCAAATTATGATCATTTACTTCGGTCTGCCGCAGCTCGGGGTGCAACTCGAACCGATCCCGTCGGCGATTCTCGCGCTGAGCCTGTTCGCGGGGGCGTACCTCAGCGAGAACTTCCGCGGCGGTATCCTTGGTGTCGACAAAGGACAGTGGGAGGCCGCTTCCTCGATCGGGATGCCCTACTGGCGGACCTTCCGCCGGATCGTGTTCCCGCAAGCCATCAGGATCGCAACGCCCGCGGTGGGTGGGCGGTTCATCGCTTTGATGAAGGACACGTCGCTCGCCTCGGTCGTGACCGTTGTAGAGCTCACGCGAGTGGCGGAGAGCATCGGTAACGCGAACTTCCGGTACATGGAAGCGTTCCTGATGATCGGGGCGCTCTACTGGCTGATCAACACTTTGCTGTCCGTCGGGCAGGGAATGCTGGAGAGGCGAATGGGAAGGGCATACGCATGACCGCGGCCACGATCGAACTCACAGGCATCCACAAGGCCTTCGGCGATCTGGAGGTGCTGCGGGGCGTGGACCTCTCGGTGGAGCGCGGCGAGGTCGTCGTGCTCATGGGCCCGTCCGGGTCGGGCAAGACCACACTGGTGCGCTGCATGAACCTGTTGGAGGAACCTGATGCCGGCCACGTGCGGATCTGCGACTGCGCTTTCCAGTGCGGTGTGCGGCGGGACCGGCGCGGGCGGGCGAGGCTGATGCAGCAGGCCCGGCAGCGGACGGGCATGGTGTTCCAGCAGTTCAACCTGTTCCCGCATATGACGGCCCTGGAGAACGTAATCGAGGGGCCCCGGCAGGTGCGGAGGCTGCCGGGCGCCGAGGCCGTGTCCCTCGGCGAGCGGTTGCTCGACCGGGTCGGGCTGGCCGACAAGCGCGATGTGTATCCCTCACGGCTGTCGGGCGGCCAGAAGCAGCGGGTTGCCATCGCCAGGGCGCTGGCGATGGAGCCGCAGGTGGTCCTTTTCGACGAGCCGACATCGGCGCTCGACCCGGAACTGCATGCCGAGGTGCTCCAGGTCATCCGGGAGTTGGCCGCTGATGGGATGACGATGGTGATCGTCACCCACGAGACGCACTTCGCCCGTGACGTCGCCGATCGCATCGTGTTCATGGACGGTGGTGTCGTGGTCGAGGAGGCCGCGCCCGAGACCTTCTTCACCAGACCTGCCAAGGAACGGGTGCGCTCGTTCCTCCGGCTTGTCGATCATTCAGCACTGCCCACGGACGTTCCGGCCGCGCGGGTCGGTGAGGAGGTCATATGACGGCGACCGCGGTGCACACTTTCGACGTGGAGCGAGCGCGGCGGGAGACCCCGGGCTGCGAGAACGTCGTCCACCTCAACAACGCCGGTGCCGCCCTGATGCCGACGCCGGTGCTCGACCGCACCATCACGCACCTGAGGCTTGAGGCTCGTGTCGGCGGTTACGAAGCCGCAACGCTGGTCGCCGAGGAGATCAAGGACGTCTACGGTTCGGCGGCACGCCTGCTCGGCTGCCGTACCGACGAGATCGCCGTGGTCGACAGCGCGACCCGGGCGTGGGACATGGCGTTCTACTCCGTGCCGTTCCGTGCTGGTGATCGGATCCTGACAAGCGAGGCCGAGTACGCCAGCAACTTCATCGCCTACCTCCAGCTGGCGCAGCGCTACGACCTGCGGGTCGATGTCGTGCCCAACGACGAGTCCGGGCAGATCTCGGTGCCAAGACTTCGGGACCTGGTCGACGAGCGGGTACGGCTTATCTCGCTGACCCATGTCCCGACCAACGGTGGGCTGGTGAACCCCGCCGCCGAGGTGGGCAAGGTCGCCAGGGACACCGGTGTGCTGTACTTGCTGGACGCGTGCCAGTCGGCGGGACAGATGTCGCTCGATGTCGACGAAATCGGTTGCGACATGGTGTCTGTGACCGGCCGGAAGTACCTGCGCGGCCCCCGCGGCACGGGCCTGCTCTACGTCCGGCGGGAGGTGCTCGACGAGCTGGCGCCGCCGATGCTCGATCTGCACGCCGCCACATGGGTTGCTCGCGACGAGTACCGGATACGTCCCGATGCCCGTCGTTTCGAGTCGTGGGAGTGCAACTATGCGGCCAAACTCGGCCTCGGCGCGGCGATCGACTACGCCCTCGGGTGGGGACTGGACCGCATCCGAGGACGCGTATACGCGCTGGCCGACGAGCTCCGGCTGAGCCTGGCCCGGTTGCCCCAAGTCACGGTTCACGACGCGGGCGTCGAACGGTGCGGGATCGTGTCCTTCACGGTCGACGGCATCGCGCCAGCCGACGTGCAGGCCGCGCTCGGCGCACACGGGATCAACGTCAGCGTGTCCAGAACCCCCTCGACGAGACTGGACATGGAGAATCGCGGGCTCGAGGAGCTCGTGCGCGCGTCAGTGCACTACTACAACACCTGCGAGGAGCTCGCGACGCTCTGCGCCGCGGTACGCGACATCGGCTCCCGGCGTTAGCCGGGCTGTGATGGGCGCCGCGGTCCTCGTGCGGCCGCGGACAGACCGGCTCGCACTACGGGGTGAGCCGGTCGAGCCCGAAGGAGTCTTTCGCCGGTACGGCTCTCGGAGGGGGTATGCCGTTGTGGCTGCCGAGGCCATGGGCAAGGCGAGGTCGAGTCCGGTCGTGTCAGCCGCCGACTGGGCAGGCCAGCACCGCCAGGGCGAGCAGCAGCGACGGGCCGATCACAAACGGGACGGCGGTGGCCAGGGCTCCGGCCGCACCACAGGACAGCACTCTGCGGGCGCCCCCGGGCGCCTGCGCCACATGCTCCAGGCGAGCGAGCCGCACGCGGACCGTATCGCGTCCCATGGCCAGGGCCACGCTGGGCGCGTCGTGCCCGGAGACAGCCAGCAGCGCGGCACGGACGGCAGCGGGGCCGCACACTCGAGTTGCCGACATGTCCGCGGCCAGCTCCACGAGCTCGCGGATGGCTGCTGGCGCCTGCCGGAATAGCGGAATGAACGGCAGCGTGCGCCGCAGGCTGTCCATAACCGCGATCAATAGGTGATGACGCCCTCTCAGGTGAGCACGCTCGTGCGCCAGCACAGCGGTAACCGCGTCGGCGGGCAGGTGCCGGGTCAGGCCTTCCGTCGCGATGATCACGCCAGGCCGGCCGAGAAGGCTGAACGCCAGCGGCCGATCGTGCGCCAGCCAGAGCGTGTTCGGCGTGGCCGCATCCGGCCGCCCGGCCAATCGCAGCACCGAGAGCCGTTTGCGGCTTGCCCGCCGTAGCCGCAGCAGTTCGCGCGACGTGACGACAGCGCAGCGCACGACGACACTCCCAAGGAGGGCGGCACTGGTGATACCCAGCAGGTCCTCAAACCGTGGTGGGGAGCCGTGCTGCAAGGCTGCCAGACATCGGTTCAACGCCCACG
The DNA here is from genome assembly GCF_000244975.1 of Saccharomonospora cyanea NA-134. Classification (NCBI taxonomy): domain Bacteria; kingdom Bacillati; phylum Actinomycetota; class Actinomycetes; order Pseudonocardiales; family Pseudonocardiaceae; genus Saccharomonospora; species Saccharomonospora cyanea. Next base: position 2,561,151 of record NZ_CM001440.1, read on the forward strand.
TGAGGGAATCGGCAGGCCCGTGGCGAGGCGTCAAGAGGAGGACAACGCCCGCCGTCCCGGCTGCCGCGACACCTATGATCGACGCAAGCCAGGCGACGAGCAGGGACCGCGGGTCTCGGCGGCGGAGATCGACGCGTCGTAAGCCCTGGGGCACGAGCCATCCGGCCGTGATGGTTCCCACCAGCAGGGCCAAAGCCAGCGTCATTGCCCGTTGGCCTTCCAGGAGAGCGTGTTACGCATGTGCACGGTGTCGTGCTTGGACGCTGTGTGAAAGAAGCGCAACAGCGTTCCCTCAGGGCTGCCAGAACAGGTCTCTCCGGCTTCGGCGGGCCCGTCTGCGCCCCACAGCACGTTCATCATCGGGTGTCCCGCCCGCCGAGCCTGAACATCGCGCCTCCCGCCATCTTGCTAACGAGATCCCCTGTCAAAACGGCCTACTATCGATACTAGTGGTTTGGAAAGTGGCGACCGAGCTGTGCCGCCAGAACGGCGTGTGGCGGCCTTCTCCCGGCTGAACAACGGTTCGCAGTGGTAGAGACTTTCCACCCGCGGAAAGCCGACCGTGGGGCGGTACGGAAAGGTGTGCTTCCCGCACCGCCCATTGGCCGGTCAGTGAGGGAGAAATCCCACCATCTCGCGGATTTCAGCCTCTTGCGTCTCGATGATGCGCTGGGCGAGTGCCTTGGCGTCGGCGTCGCTGCCTTCCTCCAGCTCTGTCTTGGCCATCTCGATCGCGTCCTGATGATGCTGGACCATCATTTGCAGCCACATGACGTCGAACTCGGAGCCGGTCGCCTGTTCCAGTTGCCGCATCTCCTCGCCGCTCATCATCCCCGTCATATCGGACTTATCGCGCGCTGCAGACACGCCCCACTTCTTCAGTAACCCGGTCATCTGCTGGATCTCGGGATCCTGCGCGCCTGTGGTCCGCTCAGCGAGACTTTTCACATTCGGGTTGGTGGAGCGTTCCAGCGCCAGGTCTGCCATCTCGCCCGCCTGCTCGTGGTGCGGGATCATCTGCTGGGCGAAAGCAATGTCGCTGTCGTTGTGACTGCTCTGCTGGGCCTCGCCGGCCGCAGTCGGTGGCGTGTTCTGGTTCGAGTCCCCGGCGGACGTGTCGCCGGTGCCGCAGGCTGTGAGGGCGAGGAGGGCGGCCGCGCTCGCCCCGATGAGGTATTTCTTCATCGGTGGTCTTGGTTCCTTCTGTCTGCGTTGTCGGAAGACGATTGTCGTGAGCTCAGGGTGACAAGCCGTGACCTCTAAATACGCAGAATGCAGACGGATGTGAGCAGAGTTCTCCCCGTGAGCACGGATCTCTCGCGAGTCCGCGGGACCTGGGCGCAGCAGAGTAGGGCCGCTGCCAGACTGCGCGCATCCCGGAGTGCGGACCTCAGCCGCGAGGAGAGCAGGAGCAGAGGGCCAGCAGTGAACAGCACGGCGAGGCAGAAATGCAGTGCGTCGTGCGCCGGGTCGCTCGGCGTCGAGTCGGTGGACGACTGGCTGTGCCCTTCCGCTGCGCCGCCGGAGTGGGTGGTGTCGGCCACGTGGGCCTCTCCGGCTGCGGGCAGGTGGGATGTCGAGACGACGTGGTGCATGCCGAGCACTGCGAGAGCGAGTACGCACAACAGCAACCACTGCGGCACACTGCTGCGCGTACTCCTCCTCATGCCAGCCAGGATAGCGACGTCTCGATGCTGTTCTGCCGATGTGGCCCGGCTACCTCATCGGTTGCACGGCAGGTTCGACGGTCAGCTGGCGGTTGCGGTGAAGTAGGTGCAGCGCCAGCACGCAGCCCGCCCCGATGAGTGTCAGCCCGGCCCAGATCAGCTGTGGCCATCCGGCTTGGTGGGCCAGGCCGAACACGGTGCCGGTGAACAGGTTGCCCAGCAGGATGCCCACACCGATGACGGTGTTGTAGAAGCCGTAGTGGGTGGCGACGAGGTGGTTGCGGGACAGGCGCACGACCGTGTCCATCTCGAACGGGAACACCGCGATCGTGCCGAGCGCGAGCAGGGCCGCCGACAGCAATACGGCCACTCCGGCCAATACGGGCCCAACGGTGGCGGCGCCGGGGACGAGCAGGAGCGGGACGAACGCCACGGACAGCAGCATCATCCCGACGACGATGCTGCGGCCGGGCCCCCACCGCTTGCTGAACCACGCGGTCACCCTGAGCTGACCGGCAATCGCGACCGCGCCGGATACCACGAACAGCGACGTGACCAGGGCGGTGCTGCCTGCCTCGGATTCCACGATCGTCCGTGCCTGCAGCGGCAGCGCCAGATAGACCTGGAACGACAGTACGTACGAGCCGATCATCGCCAGGGAGAACAGAACGAACTGGCGGTTGGCGACGACCGTTCGCCATTCGGCGAGGACAGAACGGCGGTCTGGGCCGCGGTCGGCCGGGTGCTGTGGCAGCGCGCGTGCCTGCAGCACTGTCAGCGCGCCGAACACCGCGGCCGCCACGAGGCACGTGAGCCGGAAGTCCAGCGCGGTCAGGGACAGGCCGACGAGCGGGCCCAGCAGGATGCCGCCCTGGTAGAAGGCGTTGAACAGGGCGAAGGCCTCCACCCGGCGGTCTCCGGCGTCGGCGGCGAGGTAGGCGCGCACCGCGGGATTGAACAGGGCACCCGCGAAGCCGGTGGCCGCGGAGGCGATCACCAGGGCGGGCAGCGAGCTGACGATAGCCAGGAGCGCGAAACCGCCGGTGCGCAGCACGCACCCGGCGATGATCAGGGGCTTGTAGCCGAACCGGTCGGCGAGTGTTCCTCCGAGAAGGAACATGCCCTGCTGGGAGAAATTACGCACGCCGAGCACCAGGCCGACCGCCCACGCGGCCAGGCCGAGCGGTCCGGCGAGGTAGCCGGCCAGATAGGGCATCAGCATGTAGAAGCCGACGTTGATGCCGAACTGGTTGACCATCAACAGCTTGCTCGGCCGGTCGAACGTGCGGAACTGGCTCACGAGCTGGCTCATACGAGGGCCTCCTGCGCTGTCACGGGGTCGACGACGTGAGCGCACCGCGTCCAGTGCCGCACCACCTGTTCTGACGGGGTGCTGATCGTGTCGGGTTCGGAGGCCGGTGCCGGGCCGAGCAACTCGTGCTTGGCGCAGTAGTCGTCGTTGTAGATGGTGTCGAAGTAGCGGTGTGGGGCGTCGGGGAAGATCGCTGCGATCCGGGTGTCGGGGTCGTTGGTGCGGGCGGCCCAGCCGGCGACGAGCGCGACCGCTCCCACGCTCCAGCCACCGCTCGCGTAGTGGGTGGAGGCCAACCTCCGGCACGCCCACACGGCTTCTCTGGGGGCAACCCAGTGGACCTCGTCGAACGCGGGGTAGTCGACGTTGCGGGGGTAGATGCTGGAGCCGAGCCCGCGCATCAGCCGTGGGGCGGCCGGCTGACCGAAGATCGTGGAGCCCACGGTGTCGACGCCGACGAGCCGCAGGTGCGGGCAGAACTCCCGCAGCACCCGGGCGACCCCGGCCGAGTGCCCGCCAGTACCGACCGAGCAGACCAGGACGTCGATGCGGCCGAGCTGGCCGATGAGCTCCGTGGCGAGCGAGGCGTAGGCCTCGACATTGTCCGGATTCTGGTACTGGTCCGGGCACCACGAACCAGGTTCGGTCTGGAGCAGTTGCCGGACACGCTCACGCCGCGCCTCCTGCCAGCCACCGGTCGGGTGAGGCTGCGTGACGAGATCCACCCGGGCGTTGTGTGCGGCGAGCATGCGGCGCACGATCGGTTCCATGCCGGGATCGGTGACCAGCGTGACGGGGTGCCCGTGGACAATCCCGGCGAGGGCCAGGCCAAGGCCAAGAGTGCCGCTGGTCGATTCGACGATCATCGCACCGGGCGCGAGCTCGCCCCGTTCCCTGGCCCTTTTCACCATGTGCAAGGCGGGGCGGTCCTTCATACCGCCGGGGTTGGCGCCTTCCAACTTGGCCCAGAAACCGCGGCGGGAGCCGGTGAACGGTTCCCCGATCCACAGCACGGGCGTGTTACCGACGGCGTGCCCTGGTGAATGGCAGCGTGCGGCCGGGCTGAGGAGCTGGGCCGGTGACGAGGTCATCGGCGGTGTGCTGAGAAGCGTGTGGTTCATCCCTGTGTCGATCCTTCTCGAAAATGCGGCAAGAAACAGCGGTCTGAGGAGTGCAGCCGGTGGCCGTGCCGAGATCGTTCTCGGCACGGCCGGCGCGCTCAGGACCGTGCGATGCAGAGATCGAGAAGCAGGGTGCGTCCGGTTCGTCGGTGTGTGCGGTGGCCTACAGACGGCGAGCCCCGGGGGATGCAGGGACCGGACTGGGTGACGACCGACACCACGATCGCCAGAGCCCCGAGCGCGGCCAAGCCGTCGAGCGTGCCCTCGGAGCGGGGCAGCGCATGGCCGGTCTCGGTGAGGACGTGTTGCTGGTCGGGATGACCGGGGTGGCAGTCGGTGTTCGCGGAGTGTCCGAGGTGCGCCGAATGCTGCGCGACAACGGCCGCGCGCCCCGTGTTATGCCCGTGGTGGCTCTCGGTGGGGGAATGGGGCTCGCACAGCAGTACCAGGTGCAGGGCGACGAATGGCACGAGCACCGCGAAGGCGGCAGCGACCACCAATACGTGGAAACGGTGCGCGACCAGTCGAAAGCTCACAGTGACGAAAACTAACAGCCGCGAGGTGTTGTTGGGGTAAACGGCCTAAGGGTTGTCCCGTAAATGGTCGCTGACGTGCTGGGTGCCTGCTGGTTTCTGTGTCATCCGGTGAGGGTGAGGTTGTGGAGGCGGGCGATGCCGAGCATGGCGTGGTGAACGCCGTCGCCTTTGAGTCGGCAGTCGCGCAGGATCTTCCAGCCCTTCATCCGGGCGAAGACGTGCTCGACGCGGGCACGGACTTTGCGGTGAGAGGCATTGTGTTCCTTCTTCCATGCCGGAAGTTCGGCCTGGCCCTTCTCGCGGCGGTGCGGGATGACCAGGCCGGTGCCCCGGTAGCCGCCATCGGCGATGACCGTGGTCTTACCGACGGAGTCTTTCGCGCCGGAGGACTCCCACGCCTTGCAGTCGTTGCGGTTGCCGGCGACGGGTCGGCCGACCGCGATGACGAGTCGGGTGTCGGCGTCGATGACGACCTGGTGGTTGGTGGAGTATCGGTAGTTCTTGGACTGCTCGGCGATGGTGTGGTCTCGGGTGGGGACCAGGGTACCGTCCACGATCAGCACGGTGTCGGTACGGAACCGCTTGCGCTGCTGGAGCGCAAGCGCGGGCCCGAGGTGGTCGATGATGCGGTCGGCGGCCGACTTGGACACCCCGAACAGCGGGGCCAGTTGACGCAAGGTCAGGTTCGTCCGCCAGTAGGTGGCAACCAGCAGCACGCGGTCCTCCAGTGGCAGGCTCCAGGGCCGCCCCTTGCGCACCGGGTCCGCACCCTCACGCCGCAGAGCGGTGATCAGCTTGCCGAACTGGCGCGGGCTCAGCCCGGTGAACGGGGCTATCCAGGAGGGCTCAGACGCTGTGATCACACCAGACACGGCAAGATCATCTCACCCGCCACCAGCAGTTACGGGACAGCCCTAAGGCGGCCGAGATCGGTGACCGATTCGCCGACTGGATCTGGGAAGACACCAGCCGCGCGGCGAGCGTGATGCGCCGCTACAACGAGCTATTCAACGCCGAGATTCCCGCGGACTTCTCCAGCGTGGAGCTGTCCCTGCCGGGCCTGTCTCAGACGGCCCCCCCGTTGCGTCCACACCAGAAGGAAGCGGTGGCCCGCATCATCTACCAGCCCGCCACCGGCCTGGTGCACGACGTCGGCGCCGGCAAGACCCTTGAAATCATCGTCGGGATGATGGAGCGCCGCCGCCGCGGGCTGGTCACCAAGCCGACGGTCGTCGTCCCCAATGACTCGATCGCCGAGCAGTTCGAACGGCAGTGGTTACAGGCCTACCCCAACGCCCGACTCCTCACCGCAGGCAGTGCCGAGTTGGCCGACGACAAGAAGAAGGGCCGCAACGGGCGCGCCGAGTTCGTCGCCCGTGTGGCCACCGGCGACTGGGACGCCGTGATCATCACCAAGGAAGCGTTCCAACGTATCCCGCTGCCCGAGGACGCCCAGGAAGACTTCCTGCGCGCCGAGCTCGACGCGCTCGAGGTCGAGAAGAGAAGCCACATCGACTCCCTCGGCCCATCGATGACCAAACGCCTGGAAAACGCGATGGAGTCAGCAGAGCAACGCCTCCAGAGTCGGCTGGCCGAGATCGAGCGGGACGTGCAGGGCATGACCCTGGCTGATGCCGGTGTGGACTACCTGGTGGTCGACGAGGCACAGAACTACAAGAACGGGATGGTCAACAGCGCCATCCCCGATCTCGCGATCGAGGGCGCACATCGCAGTATTGACCTGGACATGAAGCTGGCGTGGCTGCAGAAGCAGCACGGCAGTGCCCGGGTCGTCCTCGCCACCGCCACACCGTGGACCGGCAAGTTCTCCGAGGTCTACCTGTGGCTGCGGCGCCTGGGACACGACCTGCCCCGCTTCGATGCATGGGCCCGCACCTTCGTCACCAGCGCCTCCTACATGGAGATGACCCCCGGGGGCACGCTCAGACCGAAGACACGCACGCGCGGCACCATCAACGAGCCCGAACTGTGGCGGCAGATCCGGCTGACCAGCGACGTGAAGATGCAAGCCGATCTGCGGCTGGGTGGGTTTTCGGGCGATCTTCGGCCGACGCATGGGACGGGCTGTCCGCAGCCGCTGGGTGAGGCTGCGGTCGATCGTCTGGCGGCGGCGCGGGTCGTAGAGCGAGAGGTAGATCGCCTCGTGCGAGAGACCTGCATGGAGGCGTCGCCGGGAAGTTGGCGTCGCAGCCAGCCCGCGATCTGCTCGGGCGACCAGCACAGGGCCAGCTTGGCCTCCACCAGTGCGCGCAGGGCGGGCCGTTGGGCGAGCTTGGCCGGCTTGGGGGACCGCCGGGATACGAGCGAAAGGTGCAATGAGTCCGTAACACTGCTGGCCAGGCGTCGTTGTCGGCGAGGGCGCGGTAGAGCGAGGCGACTGAGGGGTGCTGGCCAGCGTTCTTGCCGGTCTTGGTGATCAGCTTCTTCACGATGTCGGGCATCGCCTGTTCCCGAACCCTTGACATCCCTGCTTGGTCGGGCTCGTCGATGCGCGCATGCGGCCGGTGGCAGTTCACCGGCCGGCGCCCTGGTCAACCACGGACCTTCAGAACGCTGAGCGACCACCTCCGCGCGCTCGGCATCCCGCTACGCCTGTCCGCGTCGGCCCACAGAACGACGGAACAAACACGCTGGTGGCCCCTGGAACTGCTACGCGGCGCTCCGAGCGCACCGTCACTAAATACCCGCAGATCCGAGGGTGAGCTGTGCTCGGTGAAAGGCGAAATGCTTCGCTGGATAGCGGTAGACGTCGGCAAGGGTCATGTGGTCGCGGAAAAACGGGTCCCACCGAGTCGGAAAGTGCATCCCGCGCGCTAGCTCCGCGTCACTCGCCCGGTCGAGGCTGCGGTGTAACGCGGCGATGATGTGGTCGAACCATGCGTCCATGAGACGCGGGGTGAGCAGACCGCCACCGCAAGACCCCCAGTAGTTGAGGATGTGGAACAGCCCGGTGGCCGAGTTCAGCGACCAGGCGAATATGCGGCTGATCGGGTCGGGCAGGCGCCCGAAGGCGCGCACGAGCACGAGGAGAGCACGCACCACCTGATAACCGAACAGTAGATGGAACAACAGCTGCTGGTTGGTCCACCGGGTGCCACGTGACGGTCGGCGCAGGTCCTCAACTGTCGCGGCCGTGACCAGCTCGTGGAAGGCGGCGCGATCTTGCTCCCACTGCTCGTGCACGACCTGGCGCTGCATGACCTGTCCTCCCGGTCCCGCCTATAGGTTGGCACGACCGAACTGAGGCTCGCCTCAGCGCCCGGGCGTGCGTGCGTCGCACGTAGGTCGCGGCGATTAACACGGCGACCACTTCGTCACGGCCGAGGCGCTGGCCGCCGAATCCGGAGATGCCTGGGAGCGGTAGGCGGCACCGGTATCGCGGCAGGAAACGGCTGGAGCAGACATGATCTTGGTGTCGATGCCGTTACTTGGTGGAGCTTGTGTATGTCGGCGTTTTCGCCGCCCGTGTCGCCGATGGCGGCTTTCCGCACCACACGTGAGCTGCTGGCTGGCCTGCGGGGTGTGGGTGTTCGAGCCGAAGCTGGATGGGTGGCTTGGCGGGGCTTGTCGAGGTTTGTGTTGCTTCGGGTGGGTTTCAGCGGACCGGGGATCGGCGTTCGAGCAGGATGGTGTCGCGCCAGGCTCCGTTGAGCTGGGCGATGCGGTCGCGGATGCCGACTGTGCGGTAGCCGGCTGTGTGGTGCAAGGCGATGCCTGCCCGGTTCTCGGTGAAAAGGGAGGTTTGCAGCGTCCACAGGTCGGCGGCGTCGGCGGCGGTGACTTGTTTGTGCAGCAGTGCTTTGCCGACGCCGCGGCCCCGGTGGCCCTCGGCGACGTAGACGGAGGTTTCGGCGACGCCGGAGTAGCAGTCCTGGGTTGAGACGCGGGTGGCGGCGGTCCAGCCGACGACGGTGCCGTCGATCTCGGCGACCCAGCGGTGGTCGGGCAGCCAGGTGGCGTCGAGGGTCGCGCGGCTGGGCACGGTGGTCTCGAAGGTGGCGAGGCCGGTGGCGATTCCTTCGCGGTAGATGCGCCGGACGGTCGGCCAATCGCCGGGTCGCAGTGCGCGGACGGTGACGTCGGCGGGGAGGTTGTCGGGGCAGCAGGGCTGCGGTCCGAGTAGGCCCATGACGGCGTCGGCGGCGTGCGGGAGTCCGGAGCAGCAGGCTTCGTTGATCGTGACGACGCTGGCGGTGCCGTCCTTGCGGACGTGGACGAAACCGATGTCGGCAAGCTTGCGGACGTGGTGCGAGGTCGTGGACTGACTGGTGCCCAGGATTTCGGTGAGTGCACCGATGGTGATGCCCTGCGGGCTGGTGGCCACGGCGTGCAGGAGCTTGACGCGCACGGGTTCGGCCAGGCAGGCGAACCAGTCGGCGTAGGTGGTGGCCTGGCTTCTGGGCAGAAGCTGTGCTTGAGGCAGGGCGATCGGCATACCGCCATTGTATCGATGTGATTCGATGGTTGCCTTCATCGAGTTTGGTCGATAATGTTCGCCTTGTTCAATCGATCCGAGTCGATGAAAGGGGCTGTCGTATGACCGGGTCACCGGTGGTGGTTGTGGGAGCGGGGCCGGTCGGGCTGGCCGCGGCGGCGGAGGTGGTCGAGCGCGGGTTGCCCGCGCTGGTACTGGAACGCGGCCCGCACGCGGGGGCGGCGGTGGCGCAGTGGGGACACGTGCGGTTGTTCTCCCGGTGGGGCGAGCTGGTCGCCCCACCGGCGCGGCGGCTGCTGGAGACGCACGGCTGGCAACACCCGGATGAGACGACGTATCCGACGGGGCGTGAGTGGGTGCAGCAGTATCTGCGGCCGCTGGCGGACGCACTGGGTGAGCGGGTCCGCTTCGGTGCCGAGGTCACCGGTGTCGCCCGCCGGGGCCGGGACCGGGTGGTGGATGCGGGCCGGGAGTCCGAGCCGCTGACCGTGCACGTCCACACGTCCGACGGCACGCCGGAGCGCATCACCGCGCGGGCGGTGATCGACGCCTCGGGGACGTGGGGGTCACCCAATCCGCTGGGCGGAGACGGGCTGCCCGCACTGGGTGAGGCAGCGGCCACCGACCGGATCACCTACCTGATGCCCGACCTAGGCGACGACGCGGTGGCCACGCGGTACGCGGGGCGGCACGTGGTGGTCGCCGGCAGCGGGCACTCGGCGTTGACCGCGCTGGTGGGCTTGGCCGAGCTGGCCGCGCGGCACCCGTCGACGCGGATTACGTGGTTGCTGCGCCGCGAGGCTGTCGGGTCAGCGTTCGGTGGTGGTGAGGCCGACCAGCTCCCGGCGCGGGGTGCGCTGGGGATGCGTGCGCGGGCGGCGGTCGAGGCCGGGCGCATCGAGGTCGTACGTGGTTTCCGCACCGAAGCCGTGGAACACGACGCGACGGGCGCCTTGACGCTGCGGTCCTCGACTGGGCAGGTGGTGGAGGCGGTGGACGAGGTCGTGGTGGCGACCGGGTTCCGCCCGGATCTGTCGTGGCTGTCGGAGCTGCGGTTGGCGCTGGATGCGACGTTGCAGGCGCCGGTGGCGCTGGCCCCGTTGATCGATCCGAACGTGCACTCATGCGGGACCGTCTACCCCCATGGTGCGAAGGAGTTGGCGCACCCGGAGCCGAACGTGTTCCTGGCCGGGATGAAGAGCTACGGGCGGGCGCCGACGTTTTTGGCGTTGACCGGCTACGAGCAGGTGCGCTCGATCGCGGCGGCGCTGGCCGGGGACCGGGAATCGGCCGAGCGGGTGGAGCTGGTGCTGCCCGAGACGGGGGTGTGCAGCGGAGCCGGCCTGAGCGAGCTCGACACTGCGGTCGCCGACGCCGACGCCGACGCCGGCTGCTGTGGTGCCCCTGCTGAGCCGCAGACGGTGTCGTTGTCGGCGCCGGCTGCCCGCTGACCGGCGTGGGCGGGTCGCCGGCGCCGGTCGAGGAGGTTGTGCCGACATCCGCGGGATTGCGGCGGGTGCTGGTGGTGTTGTGTGCCACGGAGATCACCAGTTGGGGCGTGTTGTACTACGCGTTCCCGGTGCTGTCCGGGCAGATCACGGCCGCCACCGGGTGGTCGGCGACGTGGTTGACGGCGGCGTTGTCGGCCAGCCAGCTGGTTGCCGCGCTGGTCGGGATCCCGGTCGGACGGTGGCTGGACCAACACGGCCCCCGCAGTGCGATGACCGCCGGGTCGGTCTTGGCCGTGGCCGCGATCGTCGCGGTCGCCCTCGCGCCGAACCTGGCGTGGTTTGTCATCGCCTGGGTGGTGGCGGGGGTGGCGATGGGGGCGGTGCTCTACCCGCCGGCGTTCGCGGCGCTGACCCGCTGGCACGGCCCGAACAGGGTCCGGGCGCTGACCGTGCTCACCCTGGTCGCGGGATTGGCCAGCACCGTGTTCGCGCCCTTGGCGGCGGTGGTGTCGGCGCAGCTGGACTGGCGCGGCACCTACCTGGTGCTGGCCGCGATCCTGGCGGTGATTACCATCCCGGGGCACTGGTTCGGACTTCGGCTGCCGTGGCCGCCGGCGCCACGGCCGGAACCGCAGCACGCTCACAGTGTGGATCCCGCGCGCGTGGCGCGCAGCCAAGCGTTTGTGTTGTTGGTGGTGTCGCTGAGTGTGGCGGCGTTCGCGACCTTCGCGGTCGTGATCAACCTCGTGCCGCTGCTGGCTGAACGCGGCATCGGCACCGGCACCGCGGCCATCGCGCTCGGACTCGGCGGCGTTGGTCAGGTCGCCGGTCGCCTCGGCTACGCCGCCCTGACCCGCCACACCACCGTGCGGACGCGGACCGCGGTGATCCTGGCCGCGATGGCCGCCACCACCGCGCTGCTGGGGATGCTCACCACGGTGGCGGCGCTGATCGTGGCCTCGGTGCTGGCCGGGATGGCGCGTGGAGTGTTCACGCTGTTGCAGGCCACCGCGGTCACCGACCGGTGGGGAGCGACCCACTACGGGCGGCTCACAGGCCTGTTGTCGGCGCCGCTGACCGTCACCATGGCGCTGGCTCCGTTCGCCGGGGCGGCCCTGGCGGGGCTGCTCGGCGGATACTCCGCCACCTTCCTGCTCCTGGGGGCGCTCACCGCCGTGGCGGCGCTGCTGTCCCTCGCTACGGCCCCGACCTCCTCGAAAACCACAGCCACCTGACCCCGACCAAACGGACTCGTCGTCTCCTCCGCGCCGGGCCGGTGCGGAGGAGAGATCAGCCTGGCAGCCGTTCATCCAGCGGCTCATCAACAACGGTCAAATCCCCGAAAGAACTGAGGGAGAACTCATGCACGATGTCATCGTCATCGGTGGCGGCCAGTCCGGGCTCGCCGCAGCCCGCGCCGCCGTGGAGCGCGGCCTGGCCCCGGTGGTTCTGGAAGCCAGCCCGGAGCCGACCGGGTCGTGGCCGCGCTACTACGACAGCCTCACCTTGTTCTCCCCGGCCGGCTACAGCGGCCGACCCGACGCTGCCTTCCCCGGCGATCCCGAGCGCTATCCCACCCGGGACGAAGTCGCCGCCCACCTACGCGATTGTGCGGCACGTCTGGACGTGGAGATCCGCACTAACACGCGGGTCACCGCGGTCACCACCGACGACCACGGCGTGTTTGCCGTGCACACCGAGGCGGGCGACACCCTGCCCGCGGCCGGGGTGGTCGCCGCCAGCGGGTCGTTCGACAACCCGCACCGTCCCGTGTTCCCGGGCCAGGACGGCTTCACCGGCGAGATTCTGCACGTCGCCGACTACCGCAACCCCAAGCCGTACACGGGGCAGCGCATCGTCGTGGTTGGCGGCGGCAACTCGGCGGTGCAGGTGGGCTACGAGCTGGCCGAGGTCGCCGAGGTCACGCTGGCCACCCGGCAGCCTCTCGCGTTCATGCCGCAACGGCACGACGGGCAGGACCTGCACTACTGGCTGCGGCACACCGGATTCGACGACCTGCCACCGGAGTGGCTGGCGCGCCTGGTGTCCACCACGCTGGTGCTGGACACCGGCGAGTATCGTCACGCCCTCGACACCGGCCGTCTGGACCGCCGCCCGATGTTCACCGCCTTCGATGGAGACTCGATCGTCTGGGCCGACGGGACCCGGGAGGCGGTAGACACGGTGCTGTTGGCCACCGGCTACCGCCCGCACCTGGACTACCTCGAGCCACTCGGGGCCGTGGTCGAGGGGATGCCCCAGCACACCGGCGGCATCTCCACCACGCACCTCGGGCTGGTGTATGTGGGGCTGGAGTTCCAGCGCTCGTTCGCCTCCAACACCCTGCGGGGAGTGCACCGCGACGCCGAGTACGTCATGGCCGCACTGGCCGCGCACGTCCGCGGAGCCGGTCGCCTGACACCGTAGGCGCGATATGCGGGGGAATCGGGGTGTGGGGCCAGCTCGCGAGCTGGCCCCACACTGTCAGGATCCTGCGGGCACCAGCTCGGCCAGCAGCTCTCGCACACGGCGGTCAATCTCGTCGCGGATGGGCCGCACCTGCTCGATCGGCTTGCCGGCCGGGTCCTCGAGCTGCCAGTCCAGGTAGCGCTTGCCGGGGAAGATCGGGCACGCGTCGCCGCACCCCATGGTGATCACCACGTCGGCGGCCTCGACCGCGTCGGTGGTCAGCGGTTTGGGGAACTCCTGCGACAGGTCCATGCCGAGCTCGGCCATGATCTCCACCACGGCGGGGTTGACGCTTTCGGCGGGGGCGGATCCGGCGGAGCGAACGGTGACCCGGCCCTGGGCGTGGTGGTGCAGCAGCGCAGCGGCCATCTGGGAGCGGCCCGCGTTGTGCACGCAGACGAACAGCACTTCGGGGGTCGAGGACACGAGGTCTCCTTGGTTCTTGGCGATCGCGGTCAGGCGTTCGCGGGCGAAGCGGGGTCGCCGATGTGGCGAGATGGGTGTGCACCCGAGCGGTGGCGTGGAGCCGCGTGTACGACTCGGCCAGCACCGCGCGGATGGTTTCCGCGCCGAAGATGCCGCTGAACTGCGGTTGCAGGTCGGCGGCGGCGCGGTCGAGGAGTTCGGTGACGTGTGGATCAGCCAGCCTGTATTCCTCGGTGTCGTGGTGGTCGTTGGGTGGTGTGGGCATGGTCGGCCGCCTGGAGTCCAGTGCCGCAAGTGTCGGTTCGCGTGGTGTCTGCCTGAGTGCGCTCCCATCGAGTGGAGTTGATGGAATCCTGGGGTGGGTCAGGGGCAGGGGCGGCGCACCGCTTGGGCCTGGTGTGCCTGCACGGTGAGATCCGCGATACCGGAGGTGAGCATGCTCAACGCTTCCGGGCGAAGCCGGTAGTAGGTGTACCGGCCGCGTGGTTCGGCCGCGACGAAGCCCGCTTCGCGAAGAACACGCAGGTGGTAGCTGATGGTGGACTGCCGCGCCCCGGTGTCGTCCACGAGGTGACAGGTGCACATCTGCTCGCGTGCGAGCAGGCGCACGATCTCCGCGCGCAGCGGATCCCCGAAGAGTTTCACCGCGGCGTCGGCGACTCCTCCTGATTGCACGTCCGCAGCGTGGCCACGGACGTCTTGGTCAGCTGCAGCGACAGGAGGCATCAACATATTTTGATGACACCACCATGGCCGGGCCGGTGTCAAGCCTTCCCCGAGGCGCCATAGATCCCATGTGCCCTGCTCTTTTGTGCTCCCCGGCAAGACGGGTCCCTGCTGTAAGCGAATGCGTCATATCAGTATGTTTTGATGAATCAGCTGCGGTCGATGTAAGGTCGGCTGCCGCAGTGCTTCCGAAGGCGAAGGGGCCAGTGATGGCTGCTGTCGAGATTTACGACCCGGCGATGTGCTGTTCGACGGGGATGTGCGGGCCGTCGGTGGACCCGGCGGGAGCACACCTGGACGAGCACGGACGGGCGCTGCTCGTGGAAGACTTGCGTTCACCGTGCACCGAGGAGATCGCGGTCTTCCACGCCTTCGCCCGCACCGTGGCCGCGGCCAGTAACCGGTTCGTGGTAGTCGCCACCGACCACGCCGAACGCACCGTCGTGTTGCCCTGGCGTGCCACGGCACCGGTGGGTGCCGAGCAGCTCACGCTGTTGGCCGGCGGCGAAAACTGATCTCGCCGGTGGTCGGCGCCCACGTGGGCGCCGACCACCGGCTCCAACTCATCAGCACAGGAGAGACGACAACACCATGACGGTGGCAGCAGTCCTGATCTTCCTCGCCACGCTCACCCTGGTGATCTGGCAGCCCAGAGGCCTGGGCATCGGCTGGAGCGCGCTCGGCGGCGCGGTGGTGGCCCTGGCAACCACGGTGGTGCATTTCTCCGACGTGCCCACGGTGGTGGGCATCGTCTGGAACGCCACCCTGGCCTTCGTCGCGGTGATCATCATTTCCCTCATCCTCGACGAGTGCGGCTTCTTCGAATGGTCCGCGCTGCACGTCGCCCGCTGGGGACGCGGACACGGGCGGCTGCTGTTTGTCCTGATCGTGCTGCTCGGGGCCGCGATCGCCGCAGTCTTCGCCAACGACGGCGCCGCCTTGATCCTCACCCCCATCGTCATGCAGATCATGCTCGCGCTGCGCTTCTCCCCGAAAGCCACGCTCGGCTTCGTCATGGCCACCGGGTTCATCGCCGACACCGGCAGCCTGCCGCTGGTGGTGTCCAACCTGGTCAACATCGTCTCGGCGGACTTCTTCGGCATCAGCTTCGCCCGCTACGCCGCCGTCATGGTCCCGGTGGGAATCGTGTCCGTGCTGGCCAGCCTCGCCATGCTGCTGCTCTACTTCGGCCGTTCCATCCCGAAGACCTACGACACCACCGCGCTACGCCACCCAGCCTCGGCGATCAGCGACCAGACGACCTTCCGCGCCGGCTGGGTGGTGCTCGTCCTGCTGCTGATCGGCTACTTCAGTGCCGAACCACTCGGGATCCCGCTGTCGGTCGTGGCCGGAGCCGCCGCGATCATCCTCATCGCCGTGGCCGCACGCCGGCCCGCCTTCCTGTTCTCCCAGTCCACTCGGCAGCCGGTGACCGCGACGGTCGGCGCCGGGAAAGCCGGGACCGCGGTGAGCCATCCGGTCGGTGATCCAGGCAACACCGCCGATGCGGGCGACCTCGCGGCAAGCACGACAATTCCGGATGACGACCGTCCGATCGGGCCGCGGCGGATCCCGGTCGGCAAGGTCATCCGCGAAGCCCCGTGGCAGATCGTGCTGTTCAGCATCGGCATGTACCTCGTGGTCTACGGCCTGCGCAACCAGGGTTTGACCGACCAGCTGGCCAAACTGTTCGGGTTCTTCGCCGACCACGGCGTGCTCACCGCCGCCCTGGGCGTCGGAATCACCGTCGCCGTGCTGTCGTCGATCATGAACAACATGCCCACCGTGCTCATCGCCGCCCTGGCCATCGGCGCGGTCGGCGCCACCGGAATGACCCACGAGGTCATGGTCTACGCCAACGTCATCGGCTCCGACCTCGGACCCAAAATCACCCCCATCGGCAGCCTGGCCACCCTGCTATGGCTGCACGTGCTCGACCGCAAGGGCATGCACATCGGCTGGGGCCGCTACTTCCGCACCGGCATTGTGCTCACCATCCCCGTCCTACTCATCACGCTCGCCGCCCTGGCCGGATGGCTCACCCTCATCGGCACCTGAAGCAGGGTTGGCCCACCGCCAAGAAACTGGCCCGCCGCATCAGCATGACAACCCATCGCTGACACAACCGCCGGCTTCGCGCCACCTACTTCAAGGTCAGCGCGACCCCGGCACGGCGCTCACGCTACGTCGTGCCGGGGTCGCGCAGCGGCCGGAATCCGGTGCGGGTGTACTCGGCTTCGACCGGGAATTCGTAGGTGCCGTACGGGTTGACGTGCTCCATCAGCGCTGGGGAGATGTGCGCGAGCAGGTCGCGGTCGATCCGTCCGCGGTGTTGGCGAGGTGGGCGAGCGCGAGTTCGAGGTAGGCGGTGTTCCAGATGGTGATCGCGTTGACCACCAGTGATAGGCACAGCGCCTGCTCGGTCTGTTGCTCGTGGTGGCGCCGCCGCACCGAACCTTCGTGGGCGAAGAACAGGTCGCGGCGCAGCGAGTGCAGCGCTTCGCCTTTGTTGAGCTGGTGGGTGATCCGCCGCCGGTAGGCCTCGTCGGCGAGGTAGCGCAGCGCGTAGATGGTGCGCTGCAGGCCGCCGAACTCGACCAGGGCCTGCGCGATCGCTGAGCGTCGCGAGGCCGCGTGCAGCTTGCCGACCACCAGCGAGGCGGTGGTGTGCCCGTACTTCAGCGACGCGGCCAGGCGCAGCATCTCCTCCCATTGGGAGCGGATTAGACCGGTGTCGACGGTGCTGGCAATAACCGATCCAGCATGGACATCCGCGCCGCCACCGCCTGCTCGCTGGCCTGCGTCACGCTGGCACCCCCACAGCGGACCGCTGCGACTCCGCCAGCAGCAGCAGCGACTCCGCCAGCAGCCGCAGCGCCTCCGGGCGCACCCGGTAGTAGATCCAGGTTCCGCGCCGCTCTCCTTCGATCAGGTCCGCCTTGCGCAGCACCTTCAGGTGGTGCGAGATCGTTGGCCCGGCCAACTCGAACGACCCGGCCACGTCACACACGCACGCCTCACCATCGACATGCGAGGCGATCAGCGACAACAGGCGCAACCGCACCGGATCCCCGATCGCCTTGAACGCCCTGGCCAAATCCACGGCCTGTTTCGCGGTCAACGGCTCGCCCATCACCTGGGTCACGTAGGGCTCGCCGGTATCCGCGACCGGAAACTGTTGTTTAGACATGACTCTAATTTGACAGGAATCGAAGCATTGAGACAAGCTCGGGCAGCGGCATCGGAGCGTGTCGTCGGCCACCCGGGTGCCGAAACGACACGATTGCTTGCGACGGCGCCCCCGACTGCCGGCCGCCAGCCATGCCGCACCCGACATCACCCCGCACGGCGTGTCGCCACCAAAAACAAGGATGTGTTTGTGCCTGCAATGAGACCGTCCACCACGTCGACCGAGCCGAACCAGCACTACGACGTCGTGGTGATCGGCGGCGGACAGGCCGGATTGGCCGCAGGCTACTTCCTACGGCGAACCGGCCTGAACTTCGTCATCCTCGACGACCAGCAACAACCAGGCGGCGCGTGGCAGCACTACTGGGACTCGCTGCGCCTGTTCTCCCCAGCGGAATACAGCCCCCTGCCGGGATGGTGGATGCCCCCACAACCCGGCGAGGACTTCCCCACCGCCGAACACGTCGTGGCCTACCTCACCGCCTACGAACAGCGCTACCAGCTTCCCGTGCACCGGCCGGTCCGCGTTCAGACCGTGCACCAGGCAGGGAAGTGGCTGGCAGTCCACAGCAGCCAGGGCGTGTTCAACGCCCGGGCCGTGATCAGTGCCACAGGCACCTGGGCCGCGCCCCACCAACCGTCCCTGCCGGGACAGCAGCGATACACCGGCCAGCAACTGCACACTGTCGACTACCGCTCGCCCCAGCACTTCACCGGACAGCGAGTGGTCGTCGTGGGCGGCGGGAACTCCGCCGCCCAAATCCTGGCCGACATCTCCACCGTCGCCGACACAACCTGGGTGACCCGCCGCCCACCACGGTTCATGCCCGACGACGTGGACGGCCGAGTGCTCTTCGACGTCGCCACCCAGCGCGAAGCAGCCCGTCGCGCGGGCATCCCCGACACCGGCGGAGCCAGCAGTCTCGGCGACATCGTGATGGTGCCCAGCGTGCGCGACGCCCGCGACCGCGGCGTCCTACATGCCCACCCGATGTTCGACTCCCTCACCGAGCACGGGATCGCCTACAGCGACGGCACCGAACTGGCCTGCGATGCGATCATCTGGTGCACCGGCTTCCGCCCCCACCTCACACACCTCGCGCCCCTCGGCCTCGGCCAGGACGGCGATGTCCCGCTCACCGAGGGCACCCGCTCAATCAATGAGCCCCGCCTGCACCTCCTCGGCTACGGAGACTGGACCGGGTGGGCCTCCGCCACCCTCGTCGGCGCCGGCCGCACCGCCAAAGCCGCCGTCAACCACCTCACCGACCAACTCCACGACCGGCAAACAGTGAATTCGACCTGACCCCGTCAGTGTTGGCCCGGGCCGTGCACTGGTACCGCCCGCACGCCGTGAGCGGTTAGGGGCTTAAGGAATATCAGAACTGTAATTCTTTGACCGGTGATCCGGCTGGGTCGGGTTGCTGCCAGGCTGTCGCTGGCACTTGGGCATAAACCCACATCGGAACTGGCGCTAAGCCCTCGACCACCTGAGCTGCTCGTTGACCGGGGCATGAGCGGATTCGGGCGTGGATCGCGGGGCTGCACTGCTCGCTGTGCACCGGCACGATCGAGAAGGCCTTGGGCCGGCTGGAGGGTGTGGGCACGGTGGCGGTGAGCGAGCAGGTCCTGGTCGACTACGACCCCGACATTGCCGAGCCCGAACAGATCTTGGGCACGCTGCGCGAGATCAGAGCCCTGGCCGCACGGCACGACGTCGCGCGCCACCATCGCGAACCACCGCGCTGATCGAACGCGTGCTGGTAGGTGGCCGTCAGGAACCTTTCTTCGCGGTGACGCGCTGCCGCACCCGGTGCGGCGCGGTGACGGTCGGCGCTGCGGCCGCGGTGATGTCGCCGGGGAACAGTGCACCCGGCACCAGGTCGAGCGTGGTGACCGGCATGGCGTCTGGCGGGGACAGGTCCAGCACCCAGTCGCCGAACCGGCGGATGGTGTGGGTGATGTAGGGGGAGATGGTGGCCAGATCGTCGGGGTCGATCGGGTGCCCGTCGCCAGCGAGGGCGTTGGCCGCGGCGGTGATGTCGCAGGCGTTGGAGTAGATCACGCAGTTCGCGAGCAGCTCGTTGAACTTGATGATCTTCTCCTGGTAGTCCGGGTCGTTGCGCCCGATTGCCTCGCCGCCGAAGCGCAGCCACGCGGAGAACCCGTGGAACGCCTCGGCCTTGTTGGTGATCGCGGTGATCTGCTCGCGCAGCTGCGCGTCGGCGAGGAATCGCAGCAGCGTGATCGTGCGGATCACCCGGCCCAGCTCGCGGAACGCCCGGTAGAGGCGGTTCTTGCGGGAGTTGTTGCCCAATCGGCGCAGCAGCGTCACCGACGACAGGCGTCCCTCTCTGATCGAGATCGCGGTGCGCAGCAGGTCGGTCCAGTGCGTCTCGATCAGTCCCCAGTCGATCACGTTGTCGCCGAACAGCGAGTCGATGTGCTCGAAGCGCGCGTCCGCGCTGGGCCGGTAGAAGTTCAGATCCGCCCAGTTGCGGATGCGTGGGAGCAGGTCGAATCCCAGCAGCGCCGCGAGTCCGAAGACCGGCAGCGACTGGCCTTGGGTGTCGGCGTGGATCGTGTCGGGCTGGATGTCGGAGTCGTTGCGCAGCAGACCTTCGATGATGTAGACGGCCTCCCACACCCCACACGGAATGAAGCGCGAGAACAGGGCGATGTAGGTGTCGGAGATGTGCCGGTAGGCGATCCCGCCGTACCCGCCGTAGCGGATGTGGGACTCGGCGAGGATGTTGTTCTCCCACGTCTCCACCTGCGACCCGTCCACCGCCACCGCCCGGCCGTCCCCCCACATCCCGGCGACGTCGAGCTTTGCGAACTCGTTGATCACATCGGTGGACGCGGCGTCGATCTTGGCGCAGGTGGTGTGCTTGTTCGCCGCGATCGACAACTCATGCGTCGACACCTGGCCGCGCATGTGCCGCGCGACCTGCGCTGGGCCGAGCAGCGTGCCGTTGGCGAACACGGTCAACACGTAGCGGGCCATCGCGTCGCGGATCTTCGGGTCCGAGCCCGATGCCGGCCCGAAGTGTCGGGGCCAGCCGACCAGGTATGCGGTGCGGGCCAGGATGTCCAGCAGGCCGCGTTCGGGCAGCCGCTGGTGGATCGACTCCTCCAGCGCCAGCGCGGACGGGCGCCGGTCGGCGCCCTTGCGGCGGCGCAGGACCGGGCGGCCGTCGGCGAAGGACAGGTCGGTGTTGTGCGGGAACCCGGCGTCCACCACCGCGGCGATGTCGCCCAGCGCCGCCCGGTAGTGCGCCGTGAGCTCCTTCGGGTCCGAGGGGATCCCGGCCTGGCCGCAGAACTGCTCGGCCAGCGGCGCGCACTCGTCCCAGGACATCAGCTGCGCGTGCAGGTTGGCGTAGGAGTTGGCGCCGACCACGGCGATGTCCCCGGAGCGCAGCTCGGAGGCGAGGTAGGAGAACACGCACACCTCCAGGTGGCGGCGCACCAGCTTGCCCGGCCGGTCCTTGACCACCAGGATCTTGCGCCACGCCTCGGTGACGAAGTCGATGTCGATCGCCACCGTCACCGCATCCTCCCCGCGGCAGACCGTCACCTTCTCCGGGACGTACTCACCGGTACGACCCCGAATCGCGCGCAGGAACTCCACCGCGTCGGCCACGCTGTGATCCGCGCTGGTCGCCTCCAATTCCAGCGTGTCGAGCAGGGTGAACAGTGCCGAGCGGTGACTCCTGTAGAACTGCTCCAGCAGCGGCAGATAATTGTTGCCGTGATGCGCCGACACCACCTCGTGCGCCGCCGACAGCTGCTCCACCCCACCCGCATCCGCCAGCGTCTTCAGCAGCAGACGCCCGACCCGCTCGGCCACCCCGGCCGCGGGCTCCGGCGAGACCGTGCCGTCTTCGGTCACTGCGGTGGCTTCCCGGGCGCCAGCCAGGACGTCGCCGAACACGTCCAGCAGCCGCTCGGACTCGGCTCGGTGCTGTTCGTGCAGCTCGACCAGCCGCTCCCTGCCCTTCTTGTGGAGCACGGCCATCCGCTTGCAGAACATCGTCGCGACCTCGTCCCGAGCCGTGGTCCGGCACTCGTGGATCAAACTCGCCAACAACGTCAGCCGCTTCGCCTCGCCGATATCCCGCATGTCCCCGACATCGGTCACCCGAGCCTCACCGGCGAAGTGCGCAAGCTTCGTCGCCGGGATCCCGTCCAGCCACCGTTCGGTCGGACCGAGCGCGTCCAGCTCCTGCAAGTGGGCCAGACGCAACTTGAACTTGCCCAGCGTCGCCGCCTTCGCCGACGTCTTCAGCCGGTCGAACTCGCTGCGCCGCGACGTCGGATCCAGCCACAACAACCGCCCCAGCCGGGCCTTGCCGGCCAAGTCGATCCGCGGCGCGACCATCGCGTACAGCGCGGTGTTCGTCTCCGCCCGGATCGCCGCGGCCATCCGGTC